>VFZH01000170.1 GCA_016871255.1 Acidimicrobiia bacterium
CACCCGCCCGCGCAGGGCCAGCCTAGCCGATCCGGGCCCCGCCAGCGCCGTGCTTGCGGCAGATGGTAGAGTAGGCCCCGGAATAAGGAGCAGCGTCCATGTCCAACAGCATTGAACGGGACCGCAACCGTGGCGTCTCGCGCCGCGAATTCATCACTGACGTCGGGATCGCCGTCGCCGGGGCGGCCGTCGTACCCGCCGCCGCCGAGGCGTTCATGCGGCAGCAGGCGATCAGCGTCACGAAGAGCATCAAGCTTTTCAATGGCAAGGATCTCTCGGGCCTCTACACCTGGCTGCGCAAGCTCGGGAAGAACAACGACCCGAACAACGTGTTCACCGTGAACAACGGGGTCATGCGCATCAGCGGCGAGATCTACGGCGGCATCATCACCAACCAGGACTACGAGAACTACCGCTGCCTCATCGAGTTCCGGTGGGGCGAGAAGATGTGGCAGAAGGGCGCGCGCGATTCGGGCCTGTGCCTCCACTGCCGCGGGGAAGACGGCGGCTTCCGTGGCGACTGGCCGGAGAACATCGAGTTCCAGATCTACGAAGGCGCCACCGGCGACTTCATCCTGCTGCACGGAAAGCAGGGGGTCAGCGTGACCGTCGAAGGCGAGATGCGCGGCGACAAGCTGTTCCACTACGTGCCCGGCAAGCCGGCCACCGAGCGTGCCATGATCAAGGACGGCAAGCCGACCGGGATCACCTACATCATCCCGCACCTGAACCGCGACCCGGCCTGGCGCAGCGAGCTGGGCTTCCGCGGGAAGGACACCGCGGAAGCGCCGGTCGGCGAGTGGAACACGATCGAGGCGGTCTGCGACGGCGGCGCGATCACCAACATCGTGAACGGCCGCACGGTCAACAAGGCCACCAACGTGGACCCGCGGCGGGGGCGGATCTGCATCCAGTCGGAAGGCGCGGAGCTGTTCGTGCGCCGCTGGGAGCTGCTGCCGCTCTAGCCACCGCCTGCCGCTCGACACTCGCAGCGGGATGACCGGGGCGACCCGGTCATCCCACCTCTGCGCCCGTGCCTCAGTGCGCCGCGAACGGGTCTCGGGCGCGTCGAAGCGCCTCTGCCCGAACGCGAACAGGTGCGACCCCGCGCCTAGCCGAGCGTCCACAGGGCGAGCGTGGAGTCGTCCTTTACCAGGATGCGGGTCCCCACGATCGCCGGCTGCGCCCAGGTGGAAGTGTCGGACAGTGTGTAGGTGCGAATCGGCTCGAGGCCGGACGTGGTCCCCTTCGCCACCGTCAGCACGCCGGCGTCGTTGAGGAACAGCACGAACTCGCCAGCCTTGATGAACGCGGTTCCGCCGTTCTCCGTGGCCCGGACGACGCCGGGCTTCTCGCCGGGCGCCAGGCTTCTCGGTTCGCTCTTCCACAGGACGGTGCCCGTCCGCACATCCAGTGCGAAGTACTGTCCTCGCGCCTTGATCGACAACCCGAACAGCGTATCGCCGATCACCACCGGGTTGCTCAGCTTCATCGCCACCTCGTTCGTCTCCCAGAGCGTCTCGGTCGTCCACTGCCCGCCCTGGTGCAGGGGCACGAACGCGGTCGTCGGCGCGCCATGGCCGGACACGATCACGCGATCCGCGAGCACGACCGGCGTCAGCGAGTTGGTGAAGGCCACCACGTCGAGCGGGCGCTGCCACAGCAGCCGGCCGGACGAGAGCTCCACGCCGACCACGAATCGCTGCGTGACCGCGACAACCTGCCGGACCTGGCCGAACGTCGCGATCACCGGCGAGCCGTAGGAGGGGCCGTCCCCGGTCCAGGCCCAGCGGACCTCACCGGTCCGTGTGTCGAACGCCGTGAGGGCGCCCGCGTCCTCCCCACCCACGTGGAAGACCACGAGGTCGCCCTCGGCCACGGCCGACATCGCCGTGCCGTAGAGCGGCTGCTTTTCCGGCGCCGGCTTCTGCCAGAGCAGCCGGCCGTCGGCGGCGTCGAATGCCGAGACGACGCCCCCGATCCCCAGCGTGAAGAGCCGGCCGTCGTGGAAGAGCGGCGTGGACTTGGGACCGGGGCCGTGCGTGCGGGTCCCGGCGTTCTCCGTGAACGGGGCGGCGTACCTCGTCTCCCAGAGCGTCCGGCCGTCCGCCACGTCGTGCGCTCTGACCACCTCGTCGCCACCTGCGCGGGCGAACGTGAAGACCCGGGTGCCCACCAGGAGAGGCGTGGCGTAGCCGAGGCCCACGTCGACACGCCACGCGAGCGACAGGCGCTCCGGCCAGCGGGCCGGCGGCACGAACGCCACCGCGGATCCGTCGCGGGCCGGTCCGAGCCACTGCGGGTAGTCGCGCGAGGACTGCGCCGCAGGCCCGGCCGAGGCCGGAAGGAGGAGCATCGCGGCGCACAGGAACCGAAACGTGGCGACACGGCTGCATGCACGAGACACGACTCACCTCCTGTCGACCGCCACCGTTCGAGACGGCGCCAGCCTGCCGGCCCGGGGCGGGAACGGGCAAAGGCTATCACGAGTCCCTGCAACTCTTAATTCATTCATTGACAACCGCGCCGAGGCCTGTCAGACTCACCCCGTCAGTCTTAATTCATTAAGACCATCTGTCATGCCTGACATCGATTCGGGAACGAGGCGCCGGATCCGCCCGGCCATGTCCGCGCTCGCACTCGCGGCGGCGCTCGCGCTTCCCTCCGCGGCCGACCCGCCGCTGGCACCACCGGTCGCAGCCCTGCTCCGCGAGATCGGCTTCTCCGCCCGCGACCTCGCCACGCTCCGGCGAGGCGCAGCCGTCACGGCGAGCCTGGACACGCCGGCCCGCGAGGAGATCGCGCACGTCGCCGCAGTCCACCTGCAGGTCACACCCGCGGAGTTCCTCAGGCGATTCCGCGACATCGAGCGCTTCGAGCAGGGTCCGGGTGTGCCGCACCTCGGGCGCTTCAGCACCCCGCCGCGGCTTGCGGATCTGGACGGCCTGTCCCTTCCGGACGCGGACGTCGCGGCGCTGCAGTCGTGCCGGCCCGGAGACTGCGCGCTCAAGCTGCCCGCGCCGGCGCTCCTCCGCTTCCGCCAGGAAGTGGACTGGGCGTCCGCCGCGGAAGCGCACCAGGCGTCCGTGCTCACCCGGATCCTGCTGCTGGATCTCGTACACGCGTACCAGTCGGAGGGCAACCGGGCGCTCGGCGCCTACGTCGACAAGGACGAGTCACTGGAGGTCGAGAAGGAAGTGCGGGCCGTGCTCGCACGCCGCGACCGGATCCCGGTGGCGGTGCCCTCGCTCTTCGCGTTCCTCGAGGACTACCCCGCGTCGCGCCCTCCGGAGCTCGAAGACTTCATCTACTGGTCGGTGGTCACCTTCGGCCTCAAGCCGACGATCCGCGTGAGCCACGTCGCGCTCCTGCCGCTCACCGGCCCTCACGCCGGACCGGTCACCTGGGCCATCGCGATCAAGCAGCTCTATGCCAGCCACTACTTCCGCACCACCCTGGAGCTGCGCTTCCTGCTGGGCGATCGGGACGGCGCGCAGGGCACCACGTTGGTCTCGCTGACCCGCTCGCGCAACGACGGCATGACGGGTCTCGGCGGCCTGTTCGTCAGACCGATCGTCGAGCGGCGCTCGCGTGACGGCGTGCGGGGCTACCTGGAGCACATCAAGCGGCAGGTCGAGCAGCCCGCGCGGTGACCCCTGCAACTGGACACGGCGGCTGCGCGCCCGGCGAGCGCCTGGCCTCGCCCCCTGCCGAACCGCTCCCGAAGCCCGCTGCCGGAGTCACGGCACTTCGGCGCCCGCCAACGTCGTCCGTGTTCGCGTCATGTGTCCATCCTTAGGGCCCTGGCGGGAATAAGGTTGCCGTCTCTCGGGCGGCGAGGCGCCCGGATCGCCAGGCGCGAGGAGGGAGCAGGCCGGGTGCCTGTGACCGACGAGCAACGCCGCGAGGCGGGATGCATCGTCGGCCGAGATGGCAACCGTATTCCGGCCAGGGCCCTCAGCTTCGACTACCGTTGGGGACGGATATCCCCGGGGTTCCAGTACGCGCGCATGGAGACGATCTTGCCCCGCTCGTCGAACTTCATGGTGTCGATCACATCGATGAAGCCCTTGAGAGCACCCATCTCGAGCTGCGCGATCATGGGCATCGCGCCTTCGAGCCCCGCTACGCGCACGGCCCCAACCAGTTCCACCTTCAGGGCTCCTGCCCGGGTGTAGAAGGCCCGCACGGCATCCCGACCCACGATCGGCTTCGCGCCGACCGGGTCCTCGACAGACGGGTTGTCGCCATACAGGCCCATGATCCCGTCGACATCTCCGGCGGCAAGGTAGGTGACGTACTGCTTCATGGCGCCACGAATGTGCTCCGCTGATACCGGGGCGCTTCCGCGCGCCGGACCCTGCGCCAGAACCGCCATGCCCCCAAGCGCGACGCCGACTGCCGTTGCCATCACACGAGCCATCATCGTCATGGTCTCCTCCGCTCAACTCAATCGCCCCCGCGATCCTATCAGCCAGGGGAGGCCGATGGGAGGAAGGATCACCGACGCCATCGAGCGGACCCGGGCCATGTCGAGCGCGAGGTCGAGCCGACTGGAAGGCTGTAGAATGCCGGCCAGCACCCCTCCAGGAGGCAAGGATGGCAACCCTGAACCGGTATCTGGCGACCGCGGCGCTGGCCACGACTCTCGCGTGCACAGAGGGCAACGGCGGTGCCGTCGCGATCGACGACGACGACATCGGCGGCACGGTGACGAGCAGCACCGGGCCGGAAGCCGGCGTGTGGGTCATCGCCGAAACCATTGACCTGCCGACGAAGTTCGCCCGGATTGTCACGACGGACGACCAGGGCCGCTATCTGCTGCCCGATCTGCCGGCCGCCACCTACGATGTGTGGGTGCGCGGGTACGGGCTGGTGGACTCGCCCAAGGCGCAGGGCTCGCCGGGATCGACGCTGGATCTGACGGCCGTCCTCGCGCCGGACGAAGCCGCCGCCGCACAGTACTACCCGGCCAACTACTGGTTCGCGATGCTCGAGCCGCCGCCGTCGAGCGCCTTTCCCGGCACGGGCGACAACGGTCTCCCGAAGGTCGCGGAAACGCTCCAGCACTGGATCGGCGATCTGAAGATGACTTTCTCGTGCGCCCAGTGCCATCAGCTCGGCAACACGTTCACGCGCGAGATCCCGCCGGAGCTGGGCACGTTCGACACGTCGGTGGCCGCGTGGGACCACCGCCTGCAGGCCGGCATGAGCGGGTCCGGCATGTACGGCACGCTGGTCGGCAAGCTCGGCAAGGAACGCGGCCTCGATATCTTCGCGGACTGGACGGATCGGATTGCCGACGGCGAGCTGCCGCCCGAGAAGCCGCCGCGGCCGCAGGGGCGGGAGCGCAACGTCGTGCTCACGCTCTGGGACTGGGCCGAGCCGACGCTCTTCGTGCACGACGAGATCTCGACCGACAAGCGCAACCCGACGCTGAACGCGAACGGCCCCGTGTACGGCGTCACCGAGCACAGCGGCGACTGGCTCACGGTCCTCGATCCGAACACGCACACCGCGTCGAAGATCGCCATCCCGCCCGCCCCGGACTCGCCGGAGGACCCGCTGGTCCCGCTCAAGGTGCCGTCTCCCTACTGGGGCACGGAAGACATCTGGAGCCGGCGCGTGGTGGCCCACAACCCGATGATGGACGAGCTCGGCCGCGTCTGGTCCACCGCACGCGACCACTGCCGGATGTACGAGCCCTCCACGGGCGAGTGGACGATCGTCGAAGGGTGCGTGGCACGGCACCACCTGCAGTTCGCCGAAGACGAGGACCGCACGCTGCTCTCGAATTCGCCGCCGACCTGGTTCAAGACGAAGGTCTGGGAGGAGACCGGCGACGCGGAGGCCGCCTTCGGGCAGTTCCCGCTCATCCTCGACTCGAACGCCAACGGCCGGCAGGACGAAGGCGACACGGTCCTGCGCACCGGCTTCCTCTACGCCGTGATCCCGAACCCGACCGACGGCTCGATCTGGTGGGCCGAGATGGCGAATCCCGGCAGCATCATCCGCGTCGATCCCGGCTCGAATCCGCCGGAGACGGCGCTGGCCGAGTACTACCAGCCGCCCTTCTACAACGACAAGACCGACCAGCTCGGCCACACGCCGCACGGCATCGACATCGATCGCAACGGCGTCATCTGGGTCAGCCTGACCGGCAGCGGCCACCTGGGGAGCTTCGATCGGCGCAAGTGCACCGGCCCGCTGAACGGCCCCGACGCGGTGTCGGGCCAGCACTGTCCCGAAGGCTGGACGCTGCACCTCGCACCCGGCCCGGCCTTCAAGGGTGTGGACTACGAGATGAGCGCCGACTCCTTCTACTACAACTGGGTGGACCAGTTCGACACGTTCGGCATGGGCGAGAACGTGCCGTTCCTGAACGGCACCGGCTCC
>VFZH01000171.1 GCA_016871255.1 Acidimicrobiia bacterium
GGGCGTGGTGACCGCGACCGTTCGGCGAACTTCGGCCCCCCTGCTCCCCCGAAGCGGCTGCGCGGCAAGGGAAAGGGATCGCAGTACGACCACAAGCCTCGCGGACCGATCAAGGAGCGGACCGGAGGACGGATCTACGACGTCGAGGACATGGGCGAGGAGGAACTCGACCTCGACAACCTCGCCACGAGCGACCCGGGGACGGATTCGGGTGACGACCAGGACCAGGAGTAGCCTCCGGCTCCTGGCCGTCTGGGCCGCTCTCGCCTGGTCGCTCGCGCCACAGCCCGCATTCGCCCAGGTGCCGGCCGGCGCGGCCGTCACCCGCCACGCCGACGGCACGACGACCGTGCGGGCGTTCCGGCTGACCACCCCCCTCGATCTCGACGGGCGGCTCGACGAGGCGGTCTACGACGAAACCCCGCCGATCACCGACCTCTACCAGATCGAGCCGCGCGACGGGGAACCGGCCACCGAGCGCACGGAAGCCTGGATCTTCTTCGACGACCAGAACGTGTACTTCACGGCGCGGTGCTGGGAATCCGCACCCGAGCGGCGCGTGTCGAACGAGATGCGCCGCGACGGCCCCGGGGTTCCGCAGAACGAGCACATCGGCTGGACGTTCGACACCTTCCACGACCGCCGCAACGCGGTGATGTGGATCATCACGCCGCTCGGCGGGCGGATGGACGGCCAGATCACCGACGAGCGCGTGTACAACGGCGACTTCAACCCCGTGTACGAGCTCCGGACCGGCAACTTCGACGGCGGCTGGACGCTCGAGACGCGGATCCCCTTCAAGTCGCTCCGCTACAAGCCCGGCCGGGAACAGACCTGGGGGTTCAACATGCGCCGCCAGGTGGGCTGGAAGAACGAGACGGACTTCCTCACGCGCATCCCGAAACAGATCGCGCAGACGGGGCTGAGCCAGCAGTCGCAGGCGGCAACCCTGGTCGGCCTGGAAGCACCGCCCCAGGGCATCAGCCTCGAGATCAAGCCGTACGCGATCGCCGATCTCACGACCGATCACACGGCCCGCCCGGCGATCCGCAACGACCCGGACGCCGACTTCGGCATCGACGCGAAGTACGGCATCACCGAGAACCTCACGGCCGACTTCACCTACAACACCGACTTCGCGCAGGTGGAGGCCGACGAGCAGCAGGTGAACCTGACACGCTTCAGCCTCTTCTTCCCCGAGAAGCGCGACTTCTTCCTCGAGAACCAGGGCACGTTCACCTTCGGCGCCAACAGCACGGGTGGCGGCGCCGCGAGCAACGTCGGCGATACGCCGACGCTGTTCTACAGCCGGCGGATCGGGCTGAGCCAGGGGCGCGTGATTCCAATCACCGCGGGCGGCCGGCTCACCGGCCGCATGGGCCGGTACAGCGTGGGTGCGCTCAACATGCGGGCCGGCGAGGCCGAATCCGCAGGCGTCGAGCCGACGAACTTCTCCGTGTTCCGCCTCAAGCGCGACATCCTGCGGCGCAGCGCCGTCGGCCTGCTGGCGACGCACCGCAACGTGCGCGAGACCGGGCCGGGGTCGAACAGTGTCTTCGGCGCCGACGTCTCGCTGTCGTTCTTCGAGCTCCTGAACATGAACGCCTACTGGGCCCGGAGCCGCGCGCCCGGCGCGAGCGGAGACGAGACGAGCTACCGCGGGCAGCTCGGGTACAACGGGGATCGGTACGGCGTGCAGCTCGAGCACCTGCTGGTCGGCGACGCGTTCAACCCCGAGATCGGGTTCCTGCGCCGCCGCGACATCCGCCGGAGCTACGCGCAGCTGCGGTTCAGCCCCAGGCCCGCCCGGAGCACGCGCATCCGGAAGTACTCCTGGACGGCAACCGGCACCTACATCGAGACGTTGGACGGCCGGCCAGACACGCGCACGCTCGAAGGCGAGTTCGGCATCGACTTCCAGAACGGCGATCGGTTCTACACGTCGGCCGGCAGCACGTCCGAGTTCCTGCCCGCGCCGTTCCGCATCGCGCCCGGAGTGACCCTGCCGCAGGGCGGCTACGACTTCGCCGATGCCACCGTCGGCTTCCGCCTGGGGCCGCAGCGGAAGATGAATGCCAACTTCTCGCTGCAGTACGGCACCTTCTACAGCGGGCACCGGACCGTGCTGAGCGCCTCGCAGGGCCGCATCGAGGTCACGCCGCAGTTCTCGCTGCAGCCGACGATCTCGGTGAACGACATCGACCTCCCCGAAGGCGCGTTCCGGACGACGCTCGTCGGCTCGCGCGTGACCTACACGATGACCCCGTTCATGTTCGCGAGCGCGCTCGTCCAGTACAACTCGTCGAGCCACACCGTGGCGGCGAACGTCCGCCTGCGCTGGGAGTACGAGCCAGGCAGCGAGCTGTTCGTCGTCTACAACGAGCAGCGCGACACGCTCACCCCGCAGTTCCCCGTGCTGACGAACCGGGCGGTCATCGTGAAGATCAACAGGCTCATGAGATTCTGAGACGGGACTGGTGTCGAACCCCAGGACCCGGAGCCCAACGCCCACGCCGAATCCCAAGGGCCCTGGCCGGAATAAGGTTGCCGACTCTCGGGCGGCGAGGCGCCCGGATCGCCAGGCGCGAGGAGGGAGCAGGCCGTGTGCCTGTGACCGACGAGCAACGCCGCGAGGCGGGATGCATCGTCGGCCGAGATGGCAACCGTATTCCGGCCAGGGCCCCAAGGGCCAAGTCCCAAGGCAGACGGCACGCTTCACCCGCAACGTGCATAATCGATGACCGTGCGTGCGATCGGTCCATGGTCACTCATCGTCTTGATGGTCGCGATCCCGGCGCTCTGGGGAGCGCGGCGGCCCAGCGGGCCGGGAGCCGGGCGATGATCCCGGCTCACCGCGGCGGTGGGATCCGGGCCTTGGGATTCGGGGGCCGGGATTCGGCTTGGGATTCGGGATTCGGGTTCGCGGGTTTCGCGTCGGCGGGCGTCTGCGCCGCCCTGCTCGTCGTCGCGTCCACCGCCGGCGCGCAGAGCATCGCCGTCCCCCCCGACACTCCCGCGTTCTCCGCCGCGCTCGCCGGCGCGCCTCCCCCTCCTGCCCCACCCTCGGTCATCTCGCGCGATCCGGCGACGGGGCGGGCGACGATCCGGGCGGTGCGCATCGACGCGCCGATCGACATCGACGGGCGCCTGAGCGAATCGATCTACGAACAGGTCCCCTCGTTCAGCGACTTCGTGCAGCTGGAGCCGAACGAAGGGGCGCCGGCCACGCAGAAGACCGAAGCGTGGCTGCTGTTCGACGACGAGCACGTCTACGTGATGGCGCGCTGCTGGGAGTCGCGCCCCGATCGCATGGTGGCCAACGAGATGCGCCACGACAACATGTCGATCTTCCAGAGCAACGACAACGTCACCTTCATCTTCGACACCTACCGCGACCGGCGGAACGGCGTGCTGTTCGCCGTCAACCCGATCGGCGGCCACGCCGAAGGCCAGGCGACCAACGAGCGGCAGTACAACGGCGATCTGAACATCATCTGGGAGGTCTCTGCCTCGGTCTTCGAGGGCGGCTGGTCGATGGAAGCCGCCATCCCCTTCAAGTCGCTCCGGTACCGGCCCGGGGCCGGGCAGGTCTGGGGGTTCAACATCAAGCGCGAGACGCGCTGGAACAACGAGACGGCGTTCGTGGCGCACATGCCCAACGACCTCGCCCAGCGCGCGCTGATGACGGTGTCGCTGGCACCGGCGCTCGTCGGCATCGAGGTGCCTGACCAGCTGCGCAACCTCGACATCAAGCCCTACGCCATCGCCAGCCTCAGCTCCGACCGCGCCACCACGCCGCCGATCGACAACGATCCCGACGGCGACGTCGGCATCGACGTGAAGTACGGCCTGACGCCGACGCTGACGGCCGACTTCACGTGGAACACGGATTTCGCGCAGGTGGAGGCCGACGAGCAGCAGGTGAATCTGACGCGCTTCAGCCTCTTCTTCCCGGAGAAGCGCGAGTTCTTCCTCGAGAACAAGGGGACGTTCGACTTCGGCACCTCGGGCTTCGGCATGGGCGCCAACGCGGGCGACACGCCGGTGCTCTTCTACAGCCGGCGGATCGGCCTGCAGGGCGGGACAGCCGTGCCGATCCTCGGGGGCGGACGCCTCTCGGGGCGCACGGGTCCGTTCAGCGTCGGCGTGCTCAACATCCAGACCGACGGCGCCGACGCCGCCGGGGCACGCTCGACCAACTTCACCGTCGCGCGAGTGAGACGGGACATCCTGCGGCGCAGCACCGTCGGTGCGCTGGTGACCCGGCGATCGATCGACGAGCGCGGCGGCGGCGTCGGCACGAGCTACGGCGTCGACGGCGCGTTCGCCTTCTTCGACAACCTGGTGATCAACGCCTACTGGGCGGCGACCGACACCGCCGGCGCGGCCGGCACGGCCACGAGCTACCGCGGGCAGCTCGACTACGGCGGCGACCGGTACGGCGTGCAGCTCGAGCGGCTGCGCATCGACCCGGCGTTCAGCCCCGCCGTCGGCTTCGTGCGCCGGACCGACATGGACAAGAGCTTCGGGCAGCTCCGCTTCAGCCCGCGGCCGCAGTCCAGCCGCTTTGTCCGGCGGTACTCCGGCGTCGCCTCCCTCACCTGGATCGAGGACACCGAGGGGCGGCTCGAATCGCGCGACGCGGAGGCGGAGTTCAGCGTCGAGTTCCACAACTCGGACAAGCTGGCCGTCTCCTGGAACGCGCAGCACGAGCTCCTGCCCGAGCCGTTCCGGATCGCGCCCGGCGTGACGCTGCCCGTGGGCGGCTACGACTTCGGCTACGGGCGCGCGGCGATGACCTTCGGCCCGCAGCGCCGCGTCTCCGGCACCGTGTCGGTCGAGCACGGCAGCTTCTACACCGGGTATCGCAGCACCGTGTCGATCAACACGGGCCGCGTCGAGCTGACGCCGCGCCTGTCGCTCCAGCCGCTCGTCTCGATGAACCGGGTGACGCTGCCCGAGGGAGACTTCACGTCGAACCTGGTCGGGTCGCGCGCGACCTTCACCATGACGCCCCTGATGTTCGTGAGCGCGCTCGTGCAGTACGCCTCCTCCGCCAACGCGGTCTCGGCCAACGTCCGGCTGCGCTGGGAGTACCGGCCCGGCAGCGAGCTGTTCGTCGTCTACAACGAGCAGCGCGACACGGCCGCGGCGCTCGCCGCCCCCTCGCTGGTGAACCGGGCGGTCATCGTCAAGGTGAACAGGCTCTTGCGATTCTGAACACGGCCGCGGCCCTCTTGCCACTCGTGGCGGCCAGCTTCAGCTGGCCGGTGACCGTCCGGTAAACGCAACGGCGCTGGCAAACGTAGAATCCTTCGGATGCGCACGGCCATCATCGTCGCCCTGACCGCCCTGCTGTTCGCTGTTTCGGCCCAGGCACAGGGGGTCGCCGGGCCGGCGGTCGGCCTGTCGCTGCCCGACAACGTCACGATCGACGGGCCGGCGCCGCCGGCGCCGCCGGACGTGATTGCCCGGGATCCGGATGGCCGCGCCACGATCCGCGCCGTCCGCGTCACCACGCCGATCCGCCTGGATGGCGTGCTCGACGAAGCGATCTACGACGAGGTGCACGCCATCTCCGGCTTCATCCAGCAGGAGCCGCGGGCGGGCGAACCCGCCACACAGGACACCGAGGTCTGGCTGCTGTTCGACGACCGCAACATCTACGTGACCGTGCGCGCGCACGAGGCGTTTCTCGATCGCATGGTGGCCAACGAGATGCGCCACGACAACAACGCGCTCTACATGGGCAACGACAGCATCATCTTCGTCTTCGACACCTTCTACGACCGGCGCAACGGCGTGTCGTTCACCGTCAACCCGATCGGCGGGCGCGCCGAGGGGCAGATCACCAACGAGCGCGCGTACAACGGCGACTACAACATGGTCTGGGACGTGCACACGGGCCGGTACGACGGCGGCTGGACGTTCGAGGCGGCGGTGCCGTTCAAGTCGCTCCGCTACCGCCCGGGGCGCCAGCAGGTGTGGGGCTTCAACATCACGCGGAACAACAAGTGGAAGAACGAGTCCACCTACGTTCGCGCCATGCCGAAGTCGATGGGGCCGCGCGCGCTGATGCAGCTGTCGATGGCGCCGACGCTGGTGGGCGTCGAAGTCCCGCAGGGATCGAAGAACCTGGAGATCAAGCCGTACGCGATCGCCAGCCTCAACACGGACAACGCTGCCGTCCCGCGCGTCCGCAACGACCCCGACGGCGACGCCGGCCTCGATGTGAAGTACGGCGTCACCCAGAACCTGACGGTGGACCTCACCTACAACACCGACTTCGCGCAGGTGGAAGCCGACGAGCAGCAGGTGAACCTGACACGCTTCAGCCTGTTTTTCCCAGAAAAGCGGGAGTTCTTCCTCGAGAACCGCGGCAT
>VFZH01000172.1 GCA_016871255.1 Acidimicrobiia bacterium
CGGGGCGGGGCCGGGGGGGGGGGCGGGGGCGGGGGGGGGGGGGGGGGGGGGGGGGGCGGGGGGGGCGGGGGGGGCGGGTGGGGCGAGTGGGGCGAGTGGGGCGAGTGGGGCGAGTATCGACACTCGTGAGGGCCGGAGTCAGCCGGCCCGAACTCAGACCTCCCCGATCGCCGCTTCGACCTCGGCGGCGTGGCCGTCCACCTTCACCTTGTCCCACCGCCGCGCGACCTTCCCGTCGGCGCCAATGAGGTACGTGGTGCGGACGATTCCCATGTACTTGCGGCCGTAGCGCGACTTCTCCTGCCACACGCCGTACTTCTCGGCGACCGCGTGATCCGCGTCCGCCAGGAGCGGGAAGGTGAGCCCGTGTTTCGCGGCGAACTTCGCCTTGCTCTTCTCGTCCAGGATGCTCATGCCGAGCACCACGGCCTTCCGCTTCTTCAGGCGGGGCAGGGCTGCTTCGAAGTCACACGATTCCTGCGTGCAGCCGGGGGTGTCGTCCTTCGGGTAGAAGTAGAGCACGACGGGCCGCCCGGCGTATTCGGAGAGCCGGTGCATGGTGCCGGCCTGGTCCTTCAGGGTAAAGGCAGGAGCGTTCTTTCCGGGGTCGATGAGGGGCATGGACCGATTCTAGGGCGAGTGGGACGGATGGGGCGAGTGGGGCGGCTAGGTGGGTGTACCAGACGGGTCGAGTGCGTCCGGCTGGGGTACGATGGGAGGGCTTCTCAGAGACGTCTGTGGCTGCCAGGCCGCTCGGGCCATCCGCTGCACGTCGCCGGGGTGCCCGGCGTGCGCTCGTCCGCCTGACGGCTGCCGCGGTCCTGGCGCTGGCCTCGGCAACCGGGTCCGGACAGGGGCCGGCATCGAGCCGGACCGCCGACATCGGCGCCCAGGTGCCGCAGACGGGTCAGCCTTCGCACCTGTGGCCGCCGCGACCCGCGCCTGCCGGGACGCTCGCCGGCCGGTTCCAGCTGGAACCGCTGCGCACGACGACGACGGCACCGCAGGCGGCGCCCAACCAGATCCTGGTCCAGTTCCTGCCGGGTGCGTCGGCGGCCGAGCGTGCGGTCGTTCGCAGCGCTGTCGGTGCTGTCGAGCCGGCGGCCGTCCTGTCGCAGGACAGTTCCCTGGAGCTCCTGCCGACCGCGCAGCCGGTGACCGAGGCGCTGGCGGCGGTGGACGGGCTCCCCGGTGTGGAGTTCGCCGAGCCGAACTGGATCGTGCGGCACCAGGCGACGTCGAACGATCCGTACTACACGAACGGATCGCTCTGGGGCATGTACGGCGACGGGACGTCGCCCTCGAACCCGTTCGGCAGCGAGGCCGGCGAGCGATGGGCGCAGGGGCACACCGGCTCGAACTCGGTATACGTGGCGGTGATTGACGAGGGCATCGATGTCAACCACCCGGATCTGGCGGCGAACATCTGGACCAACCCGTTCGATCCCGTGGACGGCGTGGACAACGACGGGAACGGCCGCATCGACGACACGCACGGCTGGGATTTCTTCAACAACGACCGCACGGTGTACGACGGCAGCGCCGGCAGCCCCGGCACGGACGCACACGGCACACACGTGGCAGGCACGATCGGTGCGCGCGGCGGCAACGGCGTCGGCGTGGCGGGCGTGAACTGGAACATCAGGCTCATCAGCGCGAAGTTCCTCGGTCCGACCGGCGGCTTCACGTCCGGCGCGATTCAGGCGCTCAGCTACGTCATCGATCTCAAGGCGCGCCACCCGGCGCTGAACATCGTCGCGACCAACAACTCGTGGGGTGGTGGCGGGTATTCGGTGTCGTTGCACCAGGCGATCATCCGTGCGGCGAAGGCCGGGATCCTGTTCGTGGCGGCCGCCGGCAACTCGGCTTCGAACAACGACTCCCTGCCGCGCTACCCGTCGAACTACGCCACCAACGTGAGCGCGGGCAGCGAGTCGGCGGCAAGCTACGACGCCGTGATTGCCGTCGCCGCCATCACGAGCAGCGGTGCGCTGTCGTCGTTCTCGAACTACGGTCAGAGCAGCGTGGACATCGGGGCGCCGGGCAGCGGCATTCTGTCCACCACGCCCCAGAACGGCTACAGCTCGTACAACGGGACGTCTATGGCGACGCCGCACGTGACCGGCGCCGTGGCCCTGTACAAGGCGATGCAGCCCGGCGTTGGCGCGGAGCAGGTAAGGAGCGCGATCCTGTCGGCCGTGGCCGCGACCTCGTCGCTCAGCGGCCGGACGACGACTGGCGGCCGGCTGAACCTGGGCAACCTCAGTGCGGGGCCGCTGCCGTCCAGTTTCTCGAAGCTGGCGCCCTCGAATGGCACGGTCGGTCTCGGCACGAGCGTGATGCTGTCGTGGGGGACGTCGAGCGGCGCCACCAGCTACGAGTACTGCCTGGACCAGACCGCGGACAACGACTGTGCGGCCGCGTGGATCTCGACCGGGTCGGCAACGTCAACGATTGTCACCGTGCAGGCGGCATCTGCGTACTCGTGGCAGGTGCGCGCCCTCAACCAGAACGGCTCGGTGAACGCCGACGGAGGCGTGTGGTGGTCTCTGGCGTCGGCCGGGGCCGCGATGTACAGCTCGATCCTGAAGGCGCCGCAGTGCAGCGGGCCAGGCGGCTTCTGCGATTCGGGGTTCCTGCTTAACGGGCGGGACGGCATTGCCGGCGGCCCCGAACCGAACCAGCCGAACACGATCAGCTCGTCGTGTCCCGACGGCACGAATGGCCAGTACCACATCGACGAATCGATCGATCGCCTTCGCGTCGAAACGCTCGACGGCGGCGCGTTCGCACCCAGCAAGCCGGTGCGCATCACGGCGACGGTCTGGGTGTGGGGCGTGGCGAACAACCGGCTGGATCTGTGGGCCGCCCCCGACGCGAACTCGCCCGCGTTCGCACTGGTAGGATCCGTGAGTCCGCCGGGGACCGGCCTCCGGGAGCTGTCGGCGACCTATACCCTTCCGGCAGGGGAATCGCAGGCCGTGCGGGCCGTTTTCCGGTACTTCATCGGCACACCCAGTCCCTCAGTGTGCACACTGGGCTCCTACGACGACCACGATGACCTCGTCTTCAGCGTCGGGTACGCATCGTTCACCGACGATCCCCTGATACCCGGATCGCACCTGGTGCGTGCGGTGCACCTGCAGGAGCTGCGCACCCGAATCAACGCGCTGCGCGCCTCGAACGGGCTGTCGGCGGCGAGCTGGACCGACCCTGGCCTTGGCGTGGGTACGATCATCCGCGCGGCGCACCTCGCGGAGCTGCGGGAGGCGCTCCACGCGGTGTACGTGGCCATCGCCCGCGTGCCGCCGACGTATACGGACGCGACGCTGGCGCCGGGCTTTACGCTGATCAAGGCGGCCCACATCACGGAGCTGCGCTCCGCGGTGGTGGCGCTGGAGTAGGCACAGGAGAAGCGGTGGTGCTCATCGTGTTGACGCTGCTGATCGTGCAGGGCGCCCAGGCGCCGGTGACGATCGCGCGCGGCTCGGCAAGCGGGATTGAGGTGGCGCGGGAAGTCGTCGTGCGCACGCCTGCCGAGTGGGACGCCCTGTGGGGCGAGCACGGCGACCAGCGGCCTCGTCCGGCTGTGGACCTGTCGTCCCAGATGGTGGCGGCGGTGTTCATCGGCACGCGCCCCACGGCGGGATACACGGTCGAGATCACCGGCGCGCGCGTCGAGCCGGACGGCCTGGTCATCGACTACGAGGAACGGCAGCCGCCCCCGGGCGTGATCGTGCCGCAGATGCTTTCCGCGCCGTACCACATGGTGACGCTGCCGCACCGGGACGGCGCCGTTCGGTTCGTGAAGAAAGGACAGCCATGAGGATCTCACTCCGTCTCTGCGTCTGCGTCCTGCTCGGCGCGGCGACCCCGGCGCTTGCCGGCCAGGCCGCCGGTGCGGGCCCGCCGACGGTGATTCCGCTGTAGCGCGGCGCTGACGACGCAGGACGGCCTGCCCAGGACACGCCTCAGAAACTGCTGGTCGAGCCGGTCTCTATCTCGCATCGTTGGTCGTGGAAGAGTCCACCAGAAGGTCGAAGCCTTCGGTGGCCCGCAGGAAACCGGCCTGGATGACCGCCATGCCACCGATGACCACGTAGCGAGCGCCTTCCTCGTTGAGCCGCCGGCACGATCCGAGCAGGTCGCTCAGTCTCGGTGGCCGCGCCTGCGGCGCGCCATCATCCTCAGGGACCATGCCGAGTTTTCCTCATGGGACCGGAATCGATAGAGACCACGTGGCAGGGACGGTTTGGCGCGCCGGAGCTCGATCTCGAGATCCAGCAGGGGCCGGCCTGCGCCAGCCCTCCCGTGCTCGGCCTGCGGCAACCGAGATCCGGGTGGTGGGAGCGCTCGTGTTTCGGGACACGAGGCCAGTGTACGCCGGCCCCGCGGTGCCCTGGGGGCACGGGTGGCCTGCCGCTGGGATGTCGAGCGGATGCAATGACGCGTCGGCTGGGTGGGCGCCGGGGTCTGCTGAGCGTCGACAGAATGGGTGCGGGCGCTATCGAGCAGACGACGACGCCGTGATGGCGCCCGGTACGGGCGTGTCGGCCCCGGCGATGGAGGGGCACAGCGCGACCGCAAGCAGGCAGAACACACGCGCAGGGATGCGGACGCTTCGCATGGGGAGACTCGGCCTGGAGACAGCGACGCGCACCAGCCCCGGGAGTCTTGCGCATCTGCGGTTGCCAGCCGGTCACGCGCATGGAGCGTGGCCAGGCGCGTAGCAGACGGCCCCAGAGGCACGCATGGAACCACCGGTGGTTGAGGATCAGGTGCGGCGGGCGCTCGCGCGGCAGGGGGATCGCGACGCCCGCGACCTGCGCTTGAACGTCGAGCGCCTGTCCTGGACACCGGAGCAGCGGCTGGAGGCGAACGCGACCTTCCTTCGCTTCCACATGGCCGCCCGCCCGACAGGCCCGTTCGTGACGGGTGCGTAGGCGGCGGTGGTCCTGCTCCAGGCGGACGAGATCGTCGCCTGTCTCGACCGAGAGGCGTGACCGGGCACGAGCCTGACGTCGCCGGGCCCCGCGGCCGACGTGCGCGGAAGGCCCGCTCGCGGCCCGGGCGCAGCCGTCAGAAGCGCAACAGCCGGTTGATCTTCGCGACGAATGCCCGGTTCACCAGCGACGGCGAGATGATCTCGCGCGTGTCGCGCTGTTCGTTGTAGACGACGAACAGCTCGCTGCCGGGCTGATATTCCCAGCGCAGACGCACGTTGGCCGCCAGGGCGCCGGCCGTCGAATTGTGCTGCACGAGCGCGCTGACGAACATCAGGGGCGTCATCGTGTAGGTGATGCGCGAGCCGAGCAGCCGCGTCGTGAAGTCGCCCTCCGGCAGCGTCACCCGGTTGATCGAGACGGTGGGCTGCAGCGAGAAGCGCGGCGTTACCTCCACGCGGCCCGCGCTCACCGACACGGCCGTCCGGTCGCCGCTGTAGAAGCTCCCCTGCTCGACGGCCACGCCGCCGGACATCCGGCGATGCGTACCGAAGGTGTACGAGCCGCGTGCAAAGGCGAACGTGTACCCGCCGACCGGCAGCGTGACGCCCGGCGCGATGCGGAACGGCACGGGCAGGAACTCGTACTGGTGGTTGTAGGACAGAGCCACGCGGTCGGAGTTCTGGAATTCGATGCCGAACTCGCCGTCCAGGTCTCGCGACTCGAGCCGGCCATCGGTGTTCTGGATGTAGGTGATGCCGCCGATGCCGGAGTACTTGCGGACGATGCGGCTGTTGGCCGGCCGCGGGCTGAAACGGGCCTGCGCGAAGTTCTTCTCCATGTCGGTCCGGCGCACGAAACCGACCTCGGGGTTGAAGCCCCGGTCGATGACGAGCCGTTCGAGCTGCAGCCCGTAGCGGTCGCCCGCGTAGTCGAACTGGCCACGGTAGCTCGAGCCCTCTGCGGTGGATCCGTTCGTGCGCGTGCCGGCCCAGTACGCGTTGATCGTCAGGTCGTCGAAGAAGCCGAACGTGGCATCCACGCCGTACGCGTCGTTGGCGCCCACGCCCTGCTCGCGCAGCGACCGCCGGGTGGCGAGCACGCCGATGCTGCTGCGTCGCAGGATGTCGCGGCGGACGCGGGCGACGGTGAAGTTGGTGCCGCGCGCGCCCAGCGTGGCGCTCTCGTCGGAGTGGATGTTGATGAAGCCCAGGCTGTAGCGGCCCACGCGTCCGGTGAGTCGGCCGCCGCCGGCGATCGGCACGGTGCGCCCCTGGAACAGGCCGATGCGGCGGCTGTAGAACAGGGTGGGCGTGTCACCGCCGCCGCCGCCGAACCCGCCACCCCCAC
>VFZH01000173.1 GCA_016871255.1 Acidimicrobiia bacterium
AGTCGGCCGGCGCCGTGAACATCTGGTCGTCGACCACCGCCCGGATGACGTACGTCCCCGGCTCGTGGAACGTCACCGCCGTGGCGGCGCGGCCGCCCGTCTTCTCGACCGTCGAGGTCATCGGATCGAAGCTGACGGTGCCGGGCCCCCGGTAATGAATGAAGGTGACCGCCAACCCCGTCTCCATGGCGTTCATCGCGCTGACCATGTCCTGCGTCGCCGCGTTGCGATCGCGGGTGAAGGTCACGGACAGATTCGAATTCGAGCGCAGCCGGTGACGCTGTTCACGCGGCCCGGGCAGGCCGTCGTCTTTCACGAGTACGGCCAGCGGCAGCGCCTGTCCGGTCGTGGCCGTGAGCGTCTGGCTCCCTTCGGCTTCGATGGATGGAGGCCGGGCCTGCACTTCCTCGGGCGTGGACTCGCGCTGGCTGCCGGTCCGCTGCGCCCGCAGCACGGTGTTGTCGATCTCGTAGAAGGAGCCCAGCCAGCCGACGGCCTTGTCCGTCCGGCCGTTGTGCGTGACCGTCCAGGTCAGCTCCTTGTTCCCGAAGTCGGCGGGCACGCGCACCTTGAACACGTACATCTGGCGGCGCGGGTAGAAGTGCGTCGGCTGTCCCTGATCTTCGGGGCCGGGAGCGAAGAAGTTGTTCGAGCCGACCTGGATGTTCGGCTCTTCTTCCCAGTTCCGGTTGTAGTAGCCGAAGACGAGGCTGAACGATCCGTCGGGGTTGCGCTCCCAGCCTTCGTAGGCGGGCTGCACGTTCTGTCCGCGGTTGTAGTCGAATGCCTGCTGCGCGCCGGCCGTGGAGCCGGCCACGGCGAACGCGAGCGCCAGAATCACGAATCGGAACGCCGGCACACGGGACCGCCTGTCGCTGGTCGTCATGGTTCCTCCACCCGCACGGGAAGTGCGCCATATTCTACCCGACGAGGCCACCATCCCCGCGAAAATTCGCGCGATCGGCCCGCCCGCGGCTCAGTACGGATAGATCGCGTAGGACGGGTCCGTCCGGTCGCGCCGGGCCTGGCTCGGCCGCACGTCAGGCACCTCCTGCACGGTCCGGAAGTCCTCGATGTATCGCCGGTGATCCAGTGCCCAGCGGCCGTCGCGCCTGGACCAGCGGTCGGCGTAGCGTCCCCGAATCAGGCTGGCCGAGGCGCCTGGCGGCGTGACGAGCACACCCTGGACGCGCCGTTCGGCGATCGCCTGCAGCATCGACGTGTTGGCCGTCGTTTCGCTGACCGCCGTCGTGGGGCCGGTGACCTTGACGATGCTCTGCACCATCTGGTGCGTGTGCGCCAGGTAGGCCTCGTGCAGCGTGAAGGCGCGCTCCACGAACTCGGAGCCCAGCGTGACCTTGCCGCCGAAATCCGCCGTGCCGTCGGCGTGCCAGACCTGCAGGGCGAGCGCCTTGTCCATGCGGTCGAGGCCACGGCAGTAGTTGTAGATCTGCTCGAGGATCTCGTGCTTGGCGAGCAGAACCTCGAGCGTGTTCTGGTCCGGAAGGGCGCCCGCGGAGGACTGGGCCGACAGGGTGAGGGTCCGGCCGGCGATCAGGGTGACGGCCAGGCCGCCGGCGGCGAAGGCCGCAACCAGGGAAAGAGCGCGAACCAGGGGGAATGAGCGCATCGCTGTCTCCTGTCGTGAAGGCCGCCACGCGGGCGGCTGTCCGTTCCGGTCAGCAGTCGACCTGGACCCCCAGCTTGAAGATCCGGGCGCCGAGGATGCTGGTGGGTCTTCAACGCCGGTTCCGTCTTGAGCCGGATTTCCACGTACGGCGCGGCGGTCGGCTGCGCAACATCCCGCACACGTCTGGCTGAGCCGAAGGCCATCCGCCCGAGGCGGCGAAGGTTCGCATCCCGAGGCGGTCTCTTGCGTGCGTCCGGCGCGGACGCTATATTCCGGGCACCATGAGACGTGTCGTCATCGCGCTGGTCGCGATGCTGTCCGTGGATGTTTCGGCGGCCCGCGCGGAGGACTGGCCCGAGTTCCGCGGGAAGGGCCGGAGGGGCGACTGGAACGAGACCGGGATCCTCGAGCGGTTTCCCGACGACGGGTTGAAGATCATCTGGCGCACGCCGATCAAGGCGGGATACAGCAGCCCGACCGTGGCCGACGGCCGCGTGTTCCTGTCCGATCGCACGATCATCAGCGGCCCGAAAGGGACCGAACGTGCGTTCGCCCTCGACGAGCAGACGGGCGCGCTGCTCTGGGAAGTCTCGTGGGAGGCCGACTACGGCGGCATCATGTGGCCGAACGGCCCGCGGGCGACGCCGACGGTGGACGGCGATCGCGTCTACGTACTCGGCGCCACCGGCGTGCTGCACTGTCTCGACGTCGCCACGGGGACGATTCACTGGACGCGGGACTACGTTGCGGAATACGGGGCGGAGATCACCGCCTTCGGCATCGCCAGCCCTCCGGTCGTGGCCGGCTCGAACCTGATCGCCCTGGTCGGCGGCACCGATGCGCTCGCGGTGGCGTTCGACAGGATGACGGGGAAGGAGGTGTGGCGCGCCATCGAGTCGCCGCTGGATCCCGGCATGGGCCACCCGCTGCTGATCCATGCAGGCGGCGTGGACCAGGTGATCATCTGGGGCCCCGGCGCGGTCTACTCGTTGAACCCCGCGACCGGCGAGCTCTACTGGAAGCAGGACGGCTATCGGGCGATGGCGCCGATGTCCATTCCGGTGCCGGTGTTCACCGGGACGCACCTGCTGCTGACGAACTTCTACACCGGCTCGCTGCTGCTCGAGCTGGATCAGAAGACGCCGGCGGCGAGGAAGGTGTGGCAGGGGGAGAGCAGCAGTGAAATCGTCACCGACACCCTGCATTCGGTCATCGGCACGCCCGTCGTCGTCGGCAACCACATCTACGGCACGTGCAGCTACGGCCAGCTCCGGTGCATCCGCCTGGACACCGGTGAGCGGGTCTGGGAATCACAGGCGGTCACGGTCGAGCGTGCCCGCTGGGCGTCGGCGTTCATCGTGCGCAACGGCGACCGGATGTTCATCAGCAACGACCGCGGCGAGCTGATGATCGGGCGCTTCTCGCCGGAAGGGTACGAGGAGATCGACCGCACGAAGCTGATCGCGCCCACGTCGCCCCCCGGCGTCCGCCGCCGCCTGGGCACGGTGAGTGTGGTGCACCCGGCGTACGCCAACAGGCGGATCTACATGCGCAACGACGAGGAGATCCTCTGCGCGTCGATGGCGGCGGAAGACGGCGGTGTCGCCGAGGGGGCGAAGTGAACAGGACGGGCGTCTCGCTGACGGTGCTGGCCGCCTTCGCCTGGAGCACGGCTCCCCAGGCTTCGGCGCCCTGGGCCGCCTTCGCCCAGGCGTCGGCGACCCAGGCCGGGCGGGTGGTCAACATCCAGTACATGCCGGGGTTGTCGAACGCGAAGAAGCTGAAAGACCCGTTCGCGGCCACCTACAGCACGCTGTACCTGCTCCAGGGCGGGGGCGGGCACTCGCTGACGTTCGAGTCCGACGAGGGCGTGATCCTGATCAACGCGAAGGAGCCGGGGTGGGGCCCGGCGGTGTTCGAGAAGCTCGGCCTGATCACGCAGGAGCCGGTCACCACCATCGTCAACACGCATCCGGATCCGGGCTATTCCGGCAGCAACGGCGAGTACCCGGACGTCACGCGCATCATCGCGCACGAGCGCGCCAGGGCCGCGATGGCCCGGATGCCGGCCTTCCAGGGTGGCGGCGCGAAGTTCCTGCCGAATACGACGTTCACGGATCGCATGTCGCTGCTCGAGGGGCAGGGCCGCAACCAGATCGACCTCTACCATTTCGGGCCGGGTCACACCGACGGCGACACCGTGGTGATCATCCCGACCTACAGCGCCGCGTACCTGGGTGAGCTGTTTCCGGCGAAGACGCTGCCGGTCATCGATGGGGCCAACGGCGGCAGCGCTCTGGCCCTGCCCGACACGCTGGAGCGCGCGCTCGCGGTGATGCAGGCTGTCGACGTGGACTACGTCGTGGGCGGACGCATGCCCACGGTGCGCGGCACGGCCCTGCGCGTCATGTC
Source organism: Acidimicrobiia bacterium (assembly GCA_016871255.1). Taxonomy (GTDB): domain Bacteria; phylum Acidobacteriota; class Vicinamibacteria; order Vicinamibacterales; family UBA2999; genus VFZH01. The sequence continues at coordinate 4,043 of VFZH01000173.1, forward strand.
GCAGAAGGACGTGCGCGAATACGTCGCCTTCAACCGTGCGGTCATCACCGCCGTGCGCGAGGCGAAACAGGCAGGCCGGAGCGCCGACGACGCGGCGGCGTCGCTGTTGCGGTTGCTGGGCGATCGCTTTCCGGGCTACGATCCGGGCGCCCATCGCGACGACTACGTGCGCGGGCTGTATGCCGAGCTCCCGTAGCCGTCGGCACGCGCAGACTTGGTGTTGAGGGCCGGCTGCACCCGGCCCCTGCAGGCTGTCTACCCGACCAGCGACCGACGCACCAGGCGTGGTCCTGGAACGTCAGGGCGAGAAGAGGGGGCACGATGACGGTGTGGGCGAGTCCTCGATGCGGAGTCCGTGCGGCGGCGCTCGCTGCCATGACCGTCCTGCTGCCGGCTGGGCAGGCCACGGCGCAGAACGCGCCTGAGATGACGCGGTGCGACCCGGCGCCGCTGGGGAACCCGCTGACCGGACCGATGTGGAACGGGTGGGGCGCGGACCTCGCGAACACCCGTTTCCAGCCCGCGTCCGTCGCGGGACTGTCGGCAGCCGACGTGCCGAAGCTCGCGCTCAAGTGGGCGTTCGGCTTCCCGGCGGGCGAGCACGTCGCCAGCCAGCCGACGGTGGTGGGCGGCCGCATCTACATCGGCACGGGCCCTGGCGGCGTGTACTCGATTGACGCCGCGACCGGCTGCCTCCACTGGGCCTTCCGCGCCCACGCCATCGTCCGGACGGCGATCAGCATCGGGCAGGTCGAGGTGCTCGGGCATCGGGTGTACGCGGCGTTCTTCGGCGATCTCCAGGCCAACGTCTACGCCGTGGACGCGGCCAACGGGCGGCACCTCTGGACGCGCCGCGTGGACATGCACCCGAGCGCGCGCATCACCGGTGCACCGACGTTGTACGAAGGCCGGCTGTTCGTGCCGGTGTCGTCGCTCGAGGAGGCCGTGGCGGCGAACCCCGCGTACGAGTGCTGCACCTTCCGCGGCAGCGTCGTGGCCATGGAGGCGGCGACCGGTGAGCCGGTCTGGCGCACCTACACGATCGACGAGACGCCGGTGCCGACGAAGAAGAATGCCAACGGTGTTCAGAACTGGGGCCCCGCCGGCGCGGCCGTCTGGAACGCGCCCACGGTCGATCCGAAGCGTGGGCTGCTGTACCTCGCCACCGGCGACGCCTACACGGCCCCCGCCTCGCCGAACTCCGACGCGGTGATCGCCGTGGATCTGAAGACGGGGAAGAAGGTCTGGGTGACGCAGGTCACGAAGGACGACGCCTGGATCAGCGGCTGCGAGCGGGAGACGAACCGGCCGATCAACTGCCCGGATGAACCGGGCCCCGACTTCGACTTCGGACAGTCGGTCATCCTGCGCGATCTGCCGGACGGGCGATCGATTCTGACCGTGGGGCAGAAGTCCGGCGTGGGCTGGGCGTTCGATCCCGACAACAAGGGCGCCGTGCTCTGGGAATACACGGTCGGGCGAGGCAGCATCCGCGGCGGGATGCAGTTCGGGTCCGCTGCCGACGAGCGCGTCGTCTACTTCGCGACCTCGGACTACCCGGAGGGCCCGGAAGCGGGCGGGCTGGCCGCCGTGGACATGGCGACCGGCAAGCCGGTGTGGCACGTCCGGCCGCCGCGCATGACGTGCGAGCAGGCGAACGACCCGACGTGCATCCAGGCGCAGTCGCAGGCGGTGACCGCCATTCCCGGCGTCGTGTTCTCGGGCGCGACCAACGGCATGATGCGGGCCTACTCGTCTGCCGACGGGAAGATCATCTGGGAGTTCGACACGGCGCGCGAGTTCGAGACGGTCAACGGCCCGCCCGCCCGCGGCGGCTCGATCGACGGCCCGGGCGCCACGATCGTCGGCGGCGTGATGTACCTCAACTCCGGCTATGCCCTGACACGCGGCGGCGTGCCCGGGAACGTGATGCTGGCGTTCGCGCCAGCCCGCTAACTCCAACGAACGGAGCCAATTAGCGCAGCCATCTCGTTGACACTTCTCGTGCGGTGTGGTCAGATCGGCAGGTCTTGCACCCCACCGCCCAGAAGATCTCCGCCGCCGGCCTGGCGCAGTTGTTCGAGCCGATTCGCGCCGACCTGCGCGAGGTCGAGCGCGAGTTCGCGCGCCAGGTGCAGTCGCAGGTGGCGCTCATCCCGGCGATGGGCAGCTACATCCAGGACGGGGGCGGCAAGCGCGTGCGG
>VFZH01000174.1 GCA_016871255.1 Acidimicrobiia bacterium
CCAGGGGACATTTCTAACGAGTTAAGAACGGGGACATTTCTAACGAGTCTTGACATCGATTTCGTGAGGCGTCCGGCGCGCGGCGGTGTATCTTCGCGAACCAGGCAGGGGAGGGCGCACATGAACGAGTCGACGCGAACCGACGGGCCTGGTGGCACTGATCCGCGCGCGAGGGGGTGGCGCGCGACCCTCGTCGTTCCGCTGGCCGCCGTCCTGGCGCTCGCGCTGGTCGACGGCGTGGCGCGCGTGCCGGCCGGTGCGCAGGCGCCCGCCACGCCCCCCTTCCGGAACACGATGAGCAACCCCTACCGCATGCTCGAGGCGTGGCCGTCCCTCGGCCCGGGCATGAAGTGGGGCGCGGCGATCGGCCTCATCCCGGACAACACCGGCGGCACCTGGATGCTCTTCCGCTCCGAGCCGCCCATCATGCACTTCACCGGCGCCGGCGCCATCGACGCGCGCTTCGGCGACGGCATGTTCGTGCAGGCGCACGGCTTCTGCCGCGACCGCGACGGCAACTTCTGGGCGGGCGACAGCGGCCCGTTCGGCGACGCGCCGGGCACGGCCGGCCGCGGCTTCCAGATGTTCAAGTTCAGTCCCGACGGCAAGGTGCTCCTGACCCTCGGGAAGGCGGGCGTGTCGCGCGCGGGTCCGGACACCTTTATCGGTCCGACGGCGTGCGCGATTGCGCCGAACGGCGACGTGATCATCGCCGACGGCCACTGGCCGCGGCCGAGCACGGCGCAGCAGGACGGCGACCGCCTGGTCCGCTACACGACTGACGGCCGGTACGTCCGCGACTACGGCCGCTTCGGATCGGGCCCGGGCGAGTTCATGGGCCCGCACGCCCTCGCGTTCGACTCGCGCGGGCGGCTCTTCGTCGCCGACCGCTCGAACAACCGCGTGCAGATTCTCGATGCCGACCTGAACCCGCTGGACGAGTGGCGGCACTTCGGCCGCCCGAGCGGCATCTCGATCCTGCGCGACGACACCCTCATCGTGTCGGACTCGGAGTCGGGACGCCCGATCGGCGGCCCGCCCGCCGCGCCGGAAGGTGGGGGCTCGGCGCTCCGCAATCCCGGCTGGCAGCCGGGCATCCGCATCGGCAGCGCTCGCGACGGCTCGCTGCGGCTCTTCATCGACGGGACCCGGCCTGAAGGGCTGGCGGGAGACGAGCTGGGCAACGTCTTCGCCGGACTGACGGGCGGCTGCGACGCCAGTCCGTCAGGAGGGTGCCTGCAGAAGTTCGTGCCGAAGTAGGCGCTACGGGCGGTAGCCTTCTTCGATCAGGATCTCGTTCGACACGGCGGCGACTTCGCGATCGTCTTCCGTGAGGCGCGCGGTCTTCCAGTCGCCGCGCTGGAACCAGGCGAGCGCGCCGAGCGCGACCAGCACGTTCGACACGGGGAACGACCACCACAGCCCTTCGGCGCCCAGGCCCGTGTGCCGCGAGAGGATGTAGGCCAGCGGGAACTGAATCACCCACTGCGAGATGAGCGCGAGCGCCATCGCGACGACCATGTTCCCCGCGGCGCGGAACACGCCCGTCAGCGCCAGCTGCAGGCCGATGAACCCGAAGCTGGGGGCGACAATCCGCAGGAACGCGGCCCCCGCCTCGACGACCCGCGGATCGGCGGGCACGAAGAACCGGACGAGCGGCGCGGCCCCGATGAAGATCACGGCGCCCAGCACGCTCAGCGCCGCGAACGAGATGATCGCGCTCAGCCGCGCAATCGCGGCGGCCCGCTCGATCCGGCCGGCGCCGATGTTCTGGCCGACCAGCGCGGCGGTCGCCATCGACAGCCCCATGGCGGGAATGAAGACGAACCCCAGAATCGATGCACCGACCCCGTAGGCAGCCACCGTCACGGTCCCGAAGCTGGCAATGAGAAACGTCAGCACCGTGATGCCGAGCCCGCGCGTGGACTGCTCGATGGACCCGGGGAAGCCCAGGCGCACGGCGCGCGCGATGAACACCCGGTCCGGGATGAAGTCGCGGGCGCGCAGGTGGATGCCGAGCCTGCCGGTCGTCAGCAGCGCGAGCCCGGCCAGGGCGGCCAGCGACTGCGTGGCCACGGTCGCCATCGCCGCGCCGGCCACACCGAACGCGGGCATCGGACCCCAGCCGAAGATGAACAACGGATCCAGCAGCACGTTCAGCAGCACGGTGCCCAGCACGATCGCCATCGTCGGCTTGACGGAGCCGACCCCGCGCAGCAGCGCCTCGATCATCACGAAGCCGAACACGAACACCAGGCCCACGTACGACACGCGCATGAACTGCAGTGCGCCGGCAAACACGGCGGGCGCCACGCCCATCAACCGCAGGATCGCCGGGGCCAGCGCCCAGGCGATGCCGCCCAGCACGGCGGACGTGGTCGCGACCATCAGCAGCGTCTGGGCCGCCACGTGGTTCACCATCCGAGGCTGGCCGGCACCGTAGTACTGCGCCACCAGCGTCGAGCCGGCGATGGCGAGCCCGGCCCCGAGCGCGATCAGGAGAAACGTGACCGGGAAGCTGACGGCCACGGCCGCCACGGCGTCGCCCCCCAGGCGGCCGACCCAGAAGGCATCGGTGAGCTGGTAGGCGCTCTGGAGCACGTTGGCCAGGACGATCGGCACCGCCAGGCTGACGAGCGAGGTCGCGATGGGACCCTCGATGAGGTGCCGTGATGGCGCGGACGGGGACGCGGGAGCCGTGGTGTCGGACAACGGGAGATCCTCAGGATGCCACGGATGCGGCCGGCTGCGCGAACCGGTGGCTGATCCCGGTCTGGCCCGTCTGCTGGTAGGCTGTTGCCGGATCCGGAGCCGCGGACGCCCCGGACGGTGGCACCACCACCTGATGCCGCTCTGTTTCGGAAGGAGACCGTCATGCGAACCAGCGCGCTTGCGCTCGCCACACTGCTCGTCACCGGCCTGAGCGCCTCACCGGCGCCGGCACAAACCGCTTTCTCCGGCAATACCATCACGCGTATCGGCGTCGTCGTCGCAGACGTGGAGAAGGCATCGAAGACCTGGGCCGACGTCTTCGGCGTCACGGTGTCGGCGCCCAAAGACGTGAAGCCGTCCGGGTTCCCCGGCAGCTACATGGGCGACAAGGCGGCGTACACGCGTGCGGCCGAAGCGCGGTTCAAGAACATCATCGTGGAGCTGGCGCAGCCGATGGGCGGGAAGAGCCCCTGGCGTGACCACCTCGACGCCAAGGGGCAGGGCGTCCACCACGTGGCGTTCACCGTGGCTGACGTCGAGGCCGACGTGCGGTTCCTGGAGTCGAAGGGCGGCGTGCGTGTGGCCGGCGCGCCGGGCAGCGGGTCGGCGCTGGTCGATCTGGGTTCGCGGATCGGGATCAGCCTCGCGCTGACCCAGGGCACGACCCAGCCGGACTACGTCGTCAAGCGGCGGCCCGACGCGCGTGCGAGCGGCGGGTTCCAGACGGTGGCCCGGCTGGGGCTGCTCGGCGCCGACACGGACAGCCGCCGCGCGGCGTTCATGGAAATCTTCGGAAAGACCATCCCGGACCCGACGAACGAAACAGGCCTGACCTTCCCCAAGGGCTTCACGGGCGACCCGAAGTCGGGCATGCGGCACATCTTCGTGCCGTTCGACAACCTGTGGATCAACGTGATCCAGCCGCTCGGCGGCGACAGCCCGTGGCGCGACATGGTGACCCGGCACCAGCACTACCTGTTCTTCGCCGTCGAAGACGTGCAGGCGGTCACCGGGACGCTGGTGCAGCAGGGCGGCACCCGCACGCTGGGCGCCGAGGGGGGCGCGGTGGCGTACGTGGACATGCGGGCGCCGCTCGGCATCACGGTCTTCCTGCTGAGGAACGGCATCCTGCCGGAGTAGCCGATCTCCGCCCGCGCCGGCCGCTCCCGTGAGGCCGCCTCGCACGGGAGCGGGCCGGGGCGCCAGCCGAAGTTGTTCACGCCTGCCAGGGCCCGGACAGAGTGTCCGCTTTGGCGCCCGGCCGCCTTCGCGCGTCCTGCGCTGCGGCGAGGTCAGTTGGCGGCGAAGCAGTAGAGGAGGCCCGCGCCGCCGGTCGCCACGAGGTTCGGCTGGCTGCACCCCTTGCTCGGGTGCGCCGAGTTCCAGGACGTGTTGCCGCCACCGGTGCGATCGAAGTGGCCGACCTGCGCGCTGTCGCCGGTGTTGCTCGTCCAGTTGCCGCAGGTCCGGTCCTGTCCCGCCGCGAACGCGGTGCCGTCCGCCTGCGAGCCGGTCAGGATGTCGTGCTGATTCGGCGAGTCCCCCGCGCCTTTGACCGGGGCGCCCTTTTCGTCGAGCACGGTGTTCCGGCTCAGGTTGTTGCCGATCCGTGCCTGCTCGAGCGTGTCGCCGTGCAGGTGCGCGACGTTGTCGGCAATCTTCACGCCCTTCGCGTTGTGCCACGGACCCGAACCGATGCGGTCGCGGGCGTTCACCGCCGGCTGCCCGGCCGCCGCCTGCGTGCTGAGGTACGCACGCCAGGTGCGGCCGCCTGCGCCGGCCGCGGCGGCCAGCCTCTGGCAGTGCGTGTCCGCACCTGGCAGGCCGCCCAGGTTGGCCCCGTCGCCGGGCCCCTGGCTCGTCACGAAGAACGTCATCGGCGTCGTCTGCGCCATCGCCGCGGGCGCGCCCGCCAGCACGATCACGCCGGCCGCCACTGCCGTGTGCAGCTTCATCGTCATCTCCTGGTGAACCTGGCGGAGGGTTCCGCCGTCCTGCGTGGCCACGGTACTCAACATGCCGGCGCCTGGGAAGTGCCGACCACAATGTCACGTCAGAAGCTGAAATAGACATTTCTGTACATCAGTTCCTGTAAGGCAGGGAGAAACGCCCGCGTTTTCGCCGGATGGCGACGGCCGGCCTCGCGAAACGCAACTTGCTCCCTTCGAAGGGGCACGACACGACATCGTCCGGAAGAAGCGCCGTCTCATCGTCGCGGACGAGGGGGGCGCCGGTCAGGCCTGGATCGAGGCGACGGCCCCGCTCGGCGCCTACTGAGTGCGGGCCCAGAGCACCCGGCCGTCCGGTCCGTAGAGCACCAGGTTGCCGTCGTCCTGCACGTAGAGCTGCGTGTTGCCGATGGCCCTGGTCCCGGTGTTGAAGACCGGCGTGCCACCCGCGTCGTAGATCACGAAGTTACCGTCGCCCTGGAGGGTGGCGAAGCCGGGGGAGGTGCCGCCCGTGCCGCTGTGCCAGGGGGCGGTACCCTCGACGGCGTCGTAGAGCACCAGGTTGCCGTCGTGCTGGTAGAGGAGCCGGTAGCGTCGGTTCCCCGACGACAACTCCTGCCCCGGCTGCAGGCGCCAGGTCGACTGGAGCCGGTCGTGGAAGACGACCGTGAGGGTCACGGACGCCGCGGCCACGCCACCGCGCCCGTCGTTCGCCGTGATGGTCGCGGTGACTGTTGCCGGCTGCGCGGGCGCCCGCCACGACGTGCTGGCCGCGCTCGCGGTCGACAGGACGCCCTGCGCGATGGTCCAGATCAGCGTGACCGCGTCGCCGTCCGGATCCGTGGCGATGGCGCGCAAGGTGGTCGTCTGGCCCACCTCCACGCTGCACGGATCGCAGGTGACACTGACCGCCGGCGCCCGGTTGCCTGGCACGGACGTCGCGTAGATCGACAGCGCCCCCAGCAGGTCGTCGGTCTGCAGCGCATCCACGTTGCTGATGCGGCGGTTCATGATCGCCGCAACGGTCTGCCCGTTGTCGTCCGGGTGTCCGAGCCCCAGCACGTGCCCGAACTCGTGCAGCGCCACCCGCCGCAGGTCGTAGACCCGGCCGTCGGCATCCGAGATCAGGTTCCCCCGGTAGGCGTTCCACCGCAGGTTGTCGTTGAACACGACGTCGGCCTCGACCAGCGTGCGGTCCGACACCCGGTAGCTCCACCGCGTCACGGCCACGGCATCGCCGAACGAGCTGCCGAAGAAGCTGGTGTCCCAGAAGACGTTGTTGGCGCCGTTGCTGAACGTCCGGCTGGCGCCCGAGTTCCGCACCACGCGGAAGGCCACACTCGGCAGGAACGGGTTCCAGAGGGCGAGTGCGGTTTCCGCGACGGCGTCCCAGCTCGCGCTGCCGTCGGTGAGGCCGCCGGCTGCGCCCATCTGGAGGTGCATGTCGACGAAGCTGCCGGCCGGCCACCGCACGTCGTTGAACCAGAAGGCGTCGCCGGCGTGCTCGACGAAGAGCGCCGCGGCGCAGCAGGC
>VFZH01000175.1 GCA_016871255.1 Acidimicrobiia bacterium
TGTACGCCAGCATCGGGTGCCCCGCCAGCGCGCGCACGTTCTTGCCCGGCACCCGCTTGGAGCCCTGGCGCGCGGGAATCAGGGCGATCGCGGCCGGTGAGGCGCCGCTCATCGGCTCGCTCCATCCGGATGGCGATCCGGTGGTGGGGCGATGCCGGCGAGCCGGCGCAGACGCGTCCGCAGCTTCAGCCTGAAGCGGGTCTCCGCGATCCACCGCACCGGGCCCCCTCGCTTCCAGGCCCGCCGCGCCTCGACGAGACGCGCCGCGGACCGGTACCGTCCGGATCGTTCCAGCCACCCGCCCGGCGCCAGGGAGGCGCGGAACTCGCCGAGCGCCGCGCGCGCCAGGTCGAGCGGCTGCGGCGGTCCTCCCGTGGCACCCTCGCGCCGCTCGGCGAACATCCGGAGCCGCCGGTCGAAGTAGTGTCCGATCGCGGGCGCCGGCGGCCGGCCCACCGGCTGCCACCCGGCCCGGATCAGGAGCGTCGCCAGGCAGTCCCTGGTGTACGCCACCACGTGCGCACGGCCGTTGATCACGTACTTGTAGTCACGATGTTCGGGCAACGTGTCGAACCGGGGCACGCTCACGAGCAGATGCGCCCCCGGACGCGAGGCCGCGGCCACGCGCTCCAGCAGGTCGAGTGGTGCGACCAGGTGTTCGAGCACGTGGCTCAGGATGACCAGGTCGAAGGCCGGCTCGGCCGGGATCTCGGTCAGGCGCTGATGGCGGCGGAATGCCCGGTCGGTAGCCGTCTCGATGCCGAAGGTCTCCCAGCCGTACGGCTGCAGCACGTCCAGCATCTCCCCCTCGCCGCAGCCGAAGTCGAGGACGCGCGCGCCCGGCCGGGGCTCGGTCAGCAGCCGCTGATCGTGCACCGCGTCGAACCGCCACGACGCCACCCCGCCAGCCACGCCGGACGAGGCGCCCGCGGGGTCCTGCTCCGCGCGCGGCCGGCCCCACTCGCCCTCCGGCGTGTAGAACGCCGCCACCGCGTCCGGCGCGGGCAGCGGGTTCGCAAACACGAGTCCGCAGTCGACACACCCGCACACGAAGCCGGTGCGCCGTCCGCGGATCTCCTCGCGAAGCTCGAGCAGGTCGAGATCCTCCAGGCGGCCCGACCCGCAGGCCGGACAGGTCTCGCGTTCGTTCGGAGCGCGGTACACCAGCCGCGACACCCGCGCCGCGAGCCCAGACATTCGTCGTCCCATCGTTCGATCGCGGTGGCCTGGCCGGGAGTCAGACGGCGGACGGATCGTGGTTGACGTAGACGGTCTTCAGATCCGAATACACGTCGAGCGCTTCGGTGCCCGCCTCGCGCCACCCGTTGCCGGACTGGCGGAGCCCGCCGAAGGGCATGTGCGGCTCACTGCCGTAGGTCCCGCCGTTCACGACGGCCACCCCCGCCTGGATACGCCCGATGAACGCCATCGCCCGGTGCAGGCTTCTCGTGTGGATCGACGCGGTCAGCCCGTACGGCGTGTCGTTCGCCAGCCGGACGGCTTCCTCGAAGTCATGGACCCGGTACAGGCACGTGATGGGCCCGAACAGCTCGACACGCGAGATGTCGTCTCCCCCTCCCGCGCCTTCAATCAGCGTCGGTGCCACGAAGAAGCCTCCGCGGTGCGGACCGTCGGTCAACCGGACGCCGCCGGTCAGGACCACGGCGCCCGCCGCGCGCGCCCGCTCGACGGCGGCCAGCATGGCGGTGAGCTGTTCCTCGTTGATCACCGGGCCGAAGTCGTCCGTGTCCGCACACCCGACCTTCAGCGCCCCGGTGGCCTCGACGAGCATCGCCTTGAAGCGATCGTAGACGCCGTCGAAGACGATGATGCGGCTGCCCGCCGCGCATCGCTGCCCGGCGTTGCTGAACGCCGAGCCGATCGTCCAGGTGACCGCGCTGGCGAGATCGGCGTCGTCACACACGAGGAGCGGGTTCTTGCCGCCCAGCTCCAGGCAGGTCTTCGCCAGCCGGCGGCCCGTCGTCTCCGCAATCCAGCGCCCGACGCTCGTGGAGCCGGTGAAGCTCACGATGTCCACGCCGGCGTGCTCGACGAGCGGCGCCCCGGCTTCCTCTCCGAAGCCGTGCACGGTGTTGTAGACGCCGTCAGGGACGCCGGCTTCCTTCGCCAGCACGCCGAACGCCCACGCGGACAGCGGGGTGTCCTCGGAAGCCTTCATCACGGCGCCGTTGCCGCAGAGCAGGGCCGGAAACGCCTTCCAGGCCACGTTGGCGATCGGGGTGTTCGCGGCGATGATGAGGCCCGCGACGCCGAGCGGCTGGCGCATCACGAACGCGGCCTTGTTCGGCGCGGCGCTGGTGGTCGTCCTGCCGTAGAACCGCCGTCCCTCTCCGGCCACGAAGAACCCCATCTCGATGGCGGCGTCGGTTTCGCTGCGCGCGTCCTTGAGCGACTTGCCGGTTTCCCTGGCGACCAGGGCCGCCAGCGCCTCGCGATGCTGCTGCATCAGGATCGCGATCCCCCGCAGGATCTCGCCCCGCCGCACCACCGTCGTCGCGCCCCAGGCCGGCTGCGCCGCCCGTGCCGCCGCGACAGCGGCATCGACATCGGCCGCAGCCGAGCGCGCGACGCGGCAGACCTCCCGGCCGTTGGCCGGATCCAGCTTGGCGAACGTCTGCCCGGACGCGGCAGGCTGCTCATGTCCGGCAATCTGGTTCGGAACCACCGAGGGGATGTTCAGATCAGGCACGGCACTCGACGTCTTGGGCTTTGGGATTCGGGATTTCGCGTCCGCGCGCCTACCAGGCGGTGAAGCCGCCCTCGACCCGGAGCTCGTGGCCGGTGACGTACGCCGAGGCGCGCGAGGCCAGGAACACGAGCGGGCCCTTCAGGTCCGCGGGCGCCGCCATCCGTCCCAGCGGCACGCGGGCGGCGAACTTCCGCTTGAACGCCGCGTCCTGAGCGGCCTCGACCCCGCCAGGCGACAGCGTGTTCACGCGCACGCCGGCCGCCCCCCACAGCGTCGCGAAGTACTTCGTCATGTTGACCACGGCCGCCTTCGAGGCCCCGTACGCCGGCGACTTCAGGAACGGCACGTCGCCGGGCAGGTGGTCGTAGAACCGCTGATCGGGAGACACCGACGCGTACAGCGAGCCGACGTTGATGATGGAGCCGCGCCCCCGCGCGACCATCCGCCCCCCGACGACCTGGGTCATCTGGAACGTGCCCACCAGGTTGACGTCCACCATCCGCTGGAACTGCTCGACCGGCAACTGGTCGATGGGGCTGCGCCGGCCGGCGGCATCCGGTGGCTGGTCCACCCCCGCGTTGTTGACCAGGACCGTCGGCTCGCCCAGCCGCTCCAGGACCGCGGCCACCGCGCGCTCGATCGAAGTGCGGTCGGTGATGTCGCACTCCGTCCTGAACAGGCGATCGGCGTGCCCCTGCTCGAGGGCGGCCCACGCCGCCGACGGGCGCGCCGCGGGCAGGTCGAGGCCCGCCACCACGGCGCCGGCCTCGAGGAGGGCCTCGGCCCACATCGGACCGAGGAGGCCCGTCGCACCGGTGACGATCGCCACCTCGCCGGACAGGCTGAACGCGTCGTTCACGTACGCGCGAGCGGAACACCTTCGGGGCTGGCCAGCACCTCGAAGGAGAGGAAATCGTCCTCGAACAGCGGCTTCACCGTCACCGTGCCCAGTACCCGATCGAGGTCGTGCGGCGGGATGCCTCCGGCCGGCGACTTCATCACCACGTCGGCAGGCCCGATCACGTGCCCCGCCGGGAGATCGCGCGCCACGACCAGGCTCTTGCCCATCTTGATGATCGGCGCGCGCTCGCTCTCGTACACCTTCTTCGTGCCGTTGCCGAGCGCCTTCGCCGTCCGCTCGAGGTCCCGGACCATCTTCCTGAGGCCCACCGGCTCGAGGGAAAAGGCGTGGTCCGTGCCCTTCATCGCGCGATTGAGCGTGAAGTGCTTCTCGACCACCCGGGCACCGAGCACGAATGCCGCCACGGCCATGGCGATGCCGTTGTCGTGCCCCGAAAAGCCCACGACCGCGTCGGGGAACTCGCGCCGGTACTGCTCGATGACGCGCAGGTCCAGTTCCTCGAACGCCGCCGGGTAGCCGGCCGTGCACTGCAGGATGCACAGCTGCGGGTTGATCGGCATGATCGCCTCGTAGGCCCGGCGGATGTCCTCCATCCGGGCGCCCCCCGTCGAGATGATCATCGGCTTGCCGAACGACGCCACGTGCCGGAGCAGCGGCGTGCTCTTCAGGTCGCCCGAGGCGATCTTGTATGCCGGGACGTCGAGCGCCTCGAGGAAGTCCGCGCTCGCGATGTCGAACGCCGTGGCGAAGAAGTCCACGTCGAGTTCGTCCGCGTAGGCCTTGAGCTCCCGGTACTCCTCGAGTCCGAACTCCAGGAACTCGCGGTGTTCGCCGTAGGTGGCGCCGAAGCTGTTCTCGTTGTCGTACGGCTTGTCGTACGCGGCCCTGGTGTAGAGGGTGCGATTGTCGCGCTTCTGCAGCTTCACGGCGTGCGCCCCGGCGAGCTTCGCCTCGCGGAACAGCTCACGCGCGCGCTGCACGCTGCCCTGGTGGTTGTGTCCGATCTCGGCGATCACGTAACAGTGCGTGTGATCGCCGACCTCGTGCCTGCCGATCGTCAACGTTGCTGCCACGCCAGATCTCCTGCGGCACGCGGCGCAGCCGGGACGCCGGTCCGGACGGCTGGACGCAGCCGTTCCACGAGACGATCCCATCCATACTGCCCGTGCGCCAGATCCCGCGCCGCCCGACCGATCCGTGCCGCCTCGTCGTGGGACGGCAGCCGATCGCAGCGGCTGATGTCGATGATGTTCCGGCCGTGCTCGAGCCCGGCGGGCGAATCCGCGTCCAGGTTGGTGATCACCGCGCACCCGCATTCCATGGCCGCGTTCACGGTCGTGTTGTTCGCCCGCAGGCCCTTGTCGAAGAACGCCGCGAGGAACGTCGCGTCCAGCAGGTGGTTGTAGACCGCCGTGTCGGACAGATACCCCATGAAGTAGATGTGCCCGCCGAACAGGGCCTGCAGCTCCTCGAACCGGACCACGAAGGACCCGTCGAAGCTGGTGTTCTCGTGCAGCGCCGTGGACACGAAGACGGAGTAGCTCCGCCCGGTCGCTTCCAGGAGGTCGCGCAGCCGGGTGTAGAGCCCCACGCGGATCTTGTGGGCCATGCCGAAGGTGAAGACGGAGATCTCGGTCTGCTGAAACCGCTGCGGGTTGAGGATCGTTCCCGGGCAGAACAGCTCGACGACGTCCGGCCGGCCCGGCGACAGCACGCGGGCCAGCTCGCTGTTGCCGCAGTACACCGCCCCGGCCGCGGTGACCAGCCGCTGTTCGACCTCGGTGCCGCCGTACGCGTGGAGGAACAGTTCGAAGTCGCCGGCGTGTGCCTGGCTCCACAGGTCGAGGTCCGCGGCGTCCCGGTCGCTGAACTCCTCGATCTTGATCGACAGCAGGGGCCGGCGGAACCGGCCCAGCTCGACGTCACGAAGACCCACGACGGGCACCTGGAGCTCCCGCGAGAGGATCGAGTTGAACTTGGCGATCCCGCAGGTCCACGGATTGAGGTGATAGCCCGCGATGCAGTCAATCATTGGAAGGTGGCCCCGGACCCGCGGCATGGACTCCCCACGGGCCTCTGTCTGCGCCGCACGGCGCCAGGCGGAAGACGTTATTGTACCCCAGCCAGGACCGGGGCCCGGGGCTCCGCCCCAGGGCCACCCACGGCGGCCTCGATGTCGTACGGGGGCCGCCGCCGCGCTTCATCGAGCGCCCGCCACACGTATTCGCCCACGACGCCGAGCGCCAGCAGCTGCATCCCGGTCAGGGCGCACGCACCGGCGAGCACGGCGGTCGCGCCCGGCCCGATCGCCGGCCGGACGGAGGCGGGAGCAGCCGCGAAGTACAGCCCCGCGCCGATCACCACCATGCCCAGCAGCGCCACGAGACGGATCGGGAGGGCGGAATACGCCGTGAGCGAATCGGCGACCAGGCCGACCTTCCGCGCGAGCGTCCAGCCGGACCGGCCGCTCAGCCGCGGCGCCTTGTCGTACTCGACCAGCGCCTGACGAAACCCGAGCGAGGTGACCATCGCGAGA
>VFZH01000176.1 GCA_016871255.1 Acidimicrobiia bacterium
CGCCGTTCGTCCCGGGCAACAGGAGTTTACAATCCGAAGACCGTCATCCTCCACGCGGCGTTGCGTCGTCAGGCTTGCGCCCATTGCGAACAATTCCCCACTGCTGCCTCCCGTAGGAGTCTGGGCCGTGTCTCAGTCCCAGTGTGGCCGTCCGCCCTCTCAGGCCGGCTACCGATCGTCGCCTTGGTGGGCCGTTACCCCGCCAACCAGCTAATCGGACGCGGGCCCCTCTTCAAACGCCAGGTCTTGCGATCCCCGGCTTTGGTCTCCGCCTGTTCAAGGGCGGGACATCATGCGGTATTAGCGTCCCTTTCGGGACGTTATCCCCCATTCGAAGGTAGGTCACCCACGCGTTACTCACCCGTTTGCCACTCAACCGTGGCCGAAGCCACGGTCGCGTTCGACTTGCATGTGTTAGGCACGCCGCCAGCGTTGATTCTGAGCCAGGATCAAACTCTCATGTTAAAACCGCTGTTCCCCTCTTACTCGCCCCGCGTCGCTTTCGCGCCGCGCGGCTCGCTCAGGGTCACAACTGATTAACGCGAGCGCCTGTTGACATGGCTCCTGCGTTCATTCGGTACTTGATTGAGCGGTTCGCTCGCCTCCGCGCTGACGCGCGTCGGCAAACGCCGCCCGCTGACACTCGACGGGGTGTTCGACCGGAGCCCGCGCGTGACGCGCCGGCCCGGCACCGAACATCCCTGATGCTTGCACGCACTATCTAGTTGTCAAAGAACCGGACCACGAAACCCGCCACGGCCGTCGCCGCGACGCGTCCGCGCCGACCCGCCGGTCCCCGTGGACCCTCGGGCCGCTCCCCGACGACAACCGTGTTCAGGGGAACCTTGCAACACTAGCGAAGCTTTCAGGACGTGTCAAGTGGCTCGATGAGGACCCCGGCGGCGCGTCCCCCGGCCAGACTCGCGATCAGCCGGTTTCTCGGGCCGCAGCGCTCGACGAGCGCCGTGATGGCCTTTCCGAAGGAGACCTTCGCCCAGCCTCTCGTGAAGAGTCCAGCCCCACGGCCGGGACCGGTCCTCGCGCTTCGCGCGACGCGCCAACAGGCCCGCCCGGGCCTACGCGAGCATCACGACGTGCTGCTGGCGCTGCCCTCGACGCAGGACCAGCAGCCGACCCCCGATCGCGTCCGCGGCGCCGGCGCGCGCGTGCACGTCGGTTACCCGTCGATCGTTCACGTACACCCCGCCCGACTGCACGAGGCGCCTGCCCTCGGCCTTCGACGAGGCCAGCCGCGTCTGCACCAGCAGGTCGACGAGCGACAGGCCGTCCCCGGCGAACGACGCCGCCGGGACCTGGCTCGACGGGGCGCCCTCGAGCGCGGCCAGCACGTCCTCCGCCGACAGCGACGCCAGGTCCTGCCCGAACAGCACGCCGGCCGCCCGCTCGGCCCGCTCGGCCTGCTCCCGCCCGTGGACCAGGGTCGTGACCTCACGGGCCAGCACCCGCTGCGCCTCGCGCGCCTCTGGACGTTGCCCGGTGGCGCGCACCAGCTCGTCGACGACGTCGCGAGCCAGGAACGTGAAGTACTTGAGGTACGTCACCGCATCGGCGTCATCGGCGTTCAGCCAGAACTGGAAGAACCGGAACGGCGACGTGCGCCCGGCATCGAGCCAGACCGTGCCTGCCTCCGTCTTGCCGAACTTGGTCCCCGACGCCGTCGTGACGAGCGGCAGCACCAGACCGTACGCCCGCGCGCCGCGGAGCCGGCGAATCAGATCGATCCCCGCGGTGATGTTGCCCCACTGATCGCTGCCGCCCACCTGCAGCGTGCAGCCCGTGCGGTCGAACAGCTCCAGGAAGTCGAACGCCTGCAGCAGCAGGTAGCTGAACTCGGTGTACGAGATGCCGTCGGCGCTCTCGACCCGCCGCCGGATCGACTCCTTGGCCAGGAGGTAGTTGACGGTGAAGTGCTTGCCGACGTCGCGCAGGAACGCCATGGCGCTCAACGGGCCGAGCCAGTCGGCGTTGTTCACCAGGCGGGCCGGGTTGCCCGCTCGGCCGAAGTCGAGGAAGCGCGCCAGCTGTCCGTGGATGCCGGCCACGTTCTCCGCCACCTGCTCCGGCGTCAGCAGCGTGCGTTCGGCCGCCTTGCCGCTGGGATCGCCGATCAGGCCGGTCCCGCCACCCACCACGGCGATCGGCGAGTGCCCGGCCCGCTGCAACCGGGCAAGCGCCATGATCGGCATGAGATTGCCGACGTGCAGGCTGGATGCGGTCGGATCGAAGCCGGCGTAGGCCGTCAGGGGACCGGCCTGGATGGCCTCCCGTGCCCCGTCGCTCGCGTCGTACAGGGCGCCGCGCCACTCGAGATCCTGGATGAAATCGGCCATGCGGGCAACCACTATACAGCGGGGCCCGGAGGCCACCCACGCCTCCCGAGCGGTGCGCGGTTACGATACAGGCCGATGACGGTTTCTCGGCGCAACCTGCTCGAGGGCGTCGTGGCGAGCGGAGTCGGCACGATGGCCGGCGTCGTCGGATACGGCGCGGGCTTCGAGCGCCACCATCTCGAGATGGTCACCGCCGAGGTGCCCGTGTCGGGCCTCGCGCCGGATCTCGAGGGGCTTCGCGTCGGCGTCCTGACCGATGTGCACCACAGCCGCATGGTGCCAGCCGACGACGTGGCGCGCGCGGTGGCGCGTCTCATGGCCGCGGCTCCGGATCTGATCGTGCTGGGCGGCGACTACGTCACGTGGGGCGACCGGCAGTTCGTGGGTCCGGTTGCGGAACTGCTGGCGCCGCTCGCGGCGCCTCACGGCGTGTTCGCCGTGCTCGGCAACCACGACGACGACCGCGACATGCCGGCCGCGCTCGCCGCGAAGGGCTTCACCGTCCTCAAGGATCAGCGCACGGTCGTCTCCGTGCGGGGCACGACGCTGAACATCGCGGGCATCCGCTTCTGGACCAGGCGCCCCGGACCGATCGGCCGCGCGATCGGCACGACAGAGGGCACGACGCTGCTGCTGGCGCACGATCCGCGGCGGCTCACGGAGGCCTCCGCCCTCGGGGTCCCTCTCGTAATCTCCGGCCACACGCACGGAGGGCAGGTGGTCGTTCCGGGCTTCGGCGCGCTCGCCCGGCGGCAGTTTCCAGTGGTCGCGGGCGTCGCGAGGCGGGAGACGACATCGATCTTCGTGAGCCGGGGCATCGGTACGATCTACGTGCCGGTTCGAATCAACTGCCCTCCGGAGGTGGCCGTGCTGACCCTGCGCGGCGAGGCGATCCCCTGACCGGAGGGCGTGACCGCATGCTTCACGATGCAACTCCCTGCACCGAGCACGCTCGGCGCACCGCCCGCACGCGGATGGCGCGGCTGGCACTGGCCGCCACCGTGGCAGCAGGCGCCTGCGCATCGAAAGGTCCGACCGTGATGGATGAGCATGCCGCAGCGACCACGATGGTGAACACGCAGATCCGGGCTCGCGGCGTCCTGGACGAGGCCGTGCTGGACGCGATGGCCCGCGTGCCGCGCCATCTCTTCGTACCGCCGGATCTGCACGCCCGCGCCTACGACGACACGCCGCTGCCGATCGGCTACGGCCAGACGATCTCCCAGCCCTACATCGTCGGATACATGACCGAGGCGCTTCAGCTCACCGGCGTCGACCGGGTGCTGGAGATCGGGACCGGGTCCGGCTACCAGGCGGCGGTGCTGGCGGAGCTGGTCCCGGAGGTCTACAGCATCGAGATCGTCCCCGAGCTGGCGGCGCAGGCGTCGCGGGTGCTGGAGGAGGCAGGCTACCGGAACGTCCAGGTGAAGGCGGGCGACGGCTACCAGGGATGGCCCGAGCACGCGCCGTTTGCGCGGATCATCGCGACGGCCGCCCCGCCCGAGATTCCCGATGCGCTGGTCGATCAACTGGCCGTCGGAGGGATCCTGGTCCTGCCGGTGGGTACGGACCACCAGGAGATCGTCATCGTGACCAAGACCCCCGAAGGCGCCGTGACGCGGCGCACCATCCCGGTGCGTTTCGTCCCGATGGTGCAGGAACGCCCCTAGAGCGCGCCCGGCTCAGGCCTGCCCTCGCAGGAACCGCCGGCCATCGAGACGCCAGCCGCCCGCCAGCACGAGGGAGACCGCCTCCGGGTACGCCCGGTGCTCTTCCTCGAGAATCCGGGCTGCGAGCGCCTCGGCGGAGTCGTCCTCCCGCACCGGCACGGTCCGCTGCAGCACAATCGGTCCGCCGTCCAGTTCCGGCGTGACCAGGTGGACGGTGACACCGGCCACCTTCACCCCGTACTCCAGCGCCTGCCGCTGCGCATCGACGCCCGGAAACGCCGGGAGCAGTGACGGGTGGACGTTGAGGATGGCGTTCGGAAAGGCGTCGAGCAGCGCCGGGCCGACGAGGCGCATGAACCCGGCCAGGCAGACCAGACGCACGCTCCGAGCCGCGAGCTGGGCGGCCAGTTCCCGATCGAAGGCATCTCGCGAGGGCCAGCCCCTGTGGCACACGACCATCGTCTCGATGCCCGCGCGCCGCGCGTGTTCCAGGCCGGGCGCGTCCGCCACGTTGGAGATGACCACCGCGATCGTCGCGGCAAGCCGGCCATCGCGCGTGGCACGGATCAGGGCCTCCAGGTTGCTCCCCCGGCCCGAGATCAGCACGCCGATCCGCGGATGATCAGGCATCTCCGGTGCTACACGTACCGGACAGCCGGGTCGCGGTCGCTCTCCACCACCTCGCCGATCACCCTGGCCCCGTGACCACCCCTGGCCGCCAACTGGGACATCAGGGGCTCGGCCTGGGCCGGCGCGGTCACGATCACGAGGCCGATCCCCATGTTGAACGTACGCAACATGTCGTCCGGCGGGACGCTGCCGGCCTGCTGCAACCATCGGAAGAGCGCCGGCACCTCCCAGGAGGCCCGGTTGATCACCGCCGCCGTGCCCCGCGGCAGCACGCGGGGCAGGTTGTCCGTGATGCCCCCACCGGTGATGTGGGCCATGCCCTTGATCCGGTGCCCGGCCAGGCCGGGCTTCACCATCGCCAGATACGAGCGGTGCGGCTGGAGCAGCGCCTCCCCCACCGTCGTGCCGAGTTCCGGCACCTGACTGTCCACGCGCAGCCCGAGCTGGTCGAAGACCACGCGTCTGGCCAGCGAATAGCCGTTGGTGTGGAGACCGGAGGACGGCACGCCGATCAACGCGTCGCCGGACGCGATGGTTCGTCCGTCGACGATGGCGCTGCGCTCCACGACGCCGACGATGAACCCGGCGAGGTCGTATTCGCCATCCCGGTAGAACCCCGGCATCTCCGCCGTCTCGCCGCCCAGCAGCGCACACCCGTTCTCGCGGCATGCGCGGGACATCCCGCCCACGATGGCAACCGCCACGTCCGGCGACAACCGGCCGGTCGCCAGGTAGTCGAGGAAGAACAGCGGCTCCGCACCCTGCACGAGGATGTCGTTGACGCAGTGGTTCACGAGGTCTTCCCCGACGGTGTCATGGCGGTTCGCCAGGAAGGCGACCTTGAGCTTCGTCCCGACGCCGTCCGCGCTCGACACCAGCACGGCGTCGCGGAAGCGGCCGGTGTCGAGCCGGAACAGCCCCCCGAACGCACCGATGTCGGACAGCACCTCCGGGGTGAACGTGGATCGCGCCAGCCCCCTGATACGTCGAACGGTCTCGTGACCGGCGTCGATGTCCACGCCGGCAGATTTGTAGTCCATGGAGCGATCGGTCGATTGCTGATTGGCGATGGCTGATCGATTGCCGATTGAGAGCCGATTGACGATTGGTGAACGTCAGAAACCGAGCCTGTCGATCAGCCCGGCCGTCCAGGCGCGCGTCTCAGAATCCTCCGCGGCCTTCCAGTACTCGGACCGCACAGAAGCATAGAAGAGCTCTTCTGCGAGGTCCTCCTCGAACATGTCGAACCCGTCTCGCAGCAGAACGGCCGCCACCG
>VFZH01000177.1 GCA_016871255.1 Acidimicrobiia bacterium
CGAGGGAATAAGCGCGTACCAGCACGCTGGGTCAAGAAGGAGGGCAACCCCCGGCTGGGCTGGTGCTAGGCTGGGAATACGCACAGCTGGCTGGGATCGGCCTCGTGTGGGCCCTGCCTCGCCGCAGCGTCCTGACTAGCTCTTCCCGGCCTGCAGCCACGCAAGCCAGTCCCTCATCCCCGCCTCCAGCGTAAACCGCGGCTCGTACCCCAGCTCCGCTCGCGCCCGCGTCAGGTCCGACGGCCCCCGCAGATGCGCTCCTTCCGCCACGCCGGGCCCCAGCTCGATGCGCGCCCCCGGCACCAGTTCCCGTGTGATCGCCGCCACCTCCCGCCGGTGGCGCAGCACCCCACCCGTGATGTTGAACAGCCGGTGCCGCAGCGGCCGCACCGTCGCCGCCAGGTAGATGCCCTCGACGAGGTCACGCACGTAGGTCGGGTCCAACGGCAGGTCGCCTCCCACCGGCCGATCGATCGACTCGCCGGCGAACGCCCGCTCCATGAAGTACCCGCCGGTCGAGTTGTCCGGCCCGTACACGTACCCCGGCCGCAACGCCACCACGTCCAGCCCGTACACCTTGTGGTACGTCAGCGCCAGCGTCTCCGCCATCAGCTTGGTCGTGTCGTACAGGCCCACTGGCTCCGGCCGCTCCTCCTCCGACAGGGGCCGCAGGTCCGGCCGGATGCCGTACAGCGTCGCCGTCGAAAGCGCCACCACCCGCGCACCGACGGACCTGGCCGCCTCCAGCACCGCCAGCGTCCCCTCCACGTTCACGGCGAACATCTCCGCCGGGTCGTCGGCGCCGCGCTGCTGCCCGATCAGCGCCGCGGTGTGCACGACCACCTCGGCGCGATGCCGCTCCACGAGCTCTCGCATCCGCCGCCGATCGGTCACGTCGCCCGTCGCGACCTCGACCTCGGGCGCCCCGTGCCGCCGATCCAGCGCCCGCGGCCGCCGGTCTACCGCCAGCACCGCGTGCCCATCCCGCGCAAACCGCGCCGCCACGAATGAGCCGACGAACCCGCAGCTGCCTGTCACCAGCACGCGCATTGGAGGCGTAACCTAACACGTCGCGAACGACACCCTGCGCTTCCCGCGCCACCGCGCGCCGTCTAGGGAGCGCACCGCCGAGCCCGTCTCCGAGTCCAACACCCAGGAGCTCCTCGAGGTCGTGCGCTGGTTGGCCAGCGGCCAGTGCACCGGCCCTGGGACGTCGTAATCATCCGCGATTCCGCGGTCAAGGCGAAACGGGAGAGCGGGGCGCCCGCCCCGCCACCACTGCGGCCGTCGGTCTCCTCATCGTCATGGCGACTCGTCGAAGTCGACTGCACCGCATGGATCGCGGTCGTGATACTGCACAACAAGGGCGGGGGCTCAACCCCCGCGACGACTCGGCCCGAGGTGTGGGGCCGGTGAGCTCACCTCCGCACAACAAAGGCCGGGGCCGAACCCCGGCGACGACGTGCAAAATGCCCCACAGCGGATCGTTAACAGCCATCTCGCA
This sequence comes from Acidimicrobiia bacterium, assembly GCA_016871255.1. Classification (GTDB taxonomy): domain Bacteria; phylum Acidobacteriota; class Vicinamibacteria; order Vicinamibacterales; family UBA2999; genus VFZH01. Next base: position 1,505 of record VFZH01000177.1, read on the forward strand.
CAACAAAGGCCGGGGCCGAACCCCGGCGACGACCCGGCACGTAGGCGAGTTAAACAGCGCGGGCGCCGGCACCGCACAACAAAGGCCGGGGCCGAACCCCGGCGACGACCGGCCGGCTCATCACCTCGCTCATTCGAATCCCCCGGCGCACAACAAAGGCCGGGGCCGAACCCCGGCGACGACTCACCTACGTGTGCCGATAGGAAGTAGTCCCCAGGCGCACAACAAAGACCGGGGCCGAACGTCTCCAAAATAGCACAGACGTTCCGAGCTCGAAAACGACCTTGCCTCTTGCTAACTACGATCCCCGTGGTAGGTGGGCGCCTTGTTGTGCGTACAGCTGCGTCGGCATCCTACGTGACTGCGCCTATCGCGAGGCAGTTGTCCGGCCTTCGTTCGCCGATCAGTTCGTCCGACGCGTCGTCGTGGTCTTGAGCGCTGCACCCATGCTGCTGCAGCGCCTCGATGATCCTATCGCTGACGAGCTGCCGGCTGCGGGATGTTGACTCTCGTGGCTCAGAGGTACCGGGCCAGTGCTTCGACGTGCCGGCTTCCGGCCCGAATCGCGGTCGAGCCGACTAGACCGGTGCACCAGGACTGAGCTCGGGCCCGGCGCGCTCACGCTCTGTCGAGGCGCGCCGGGCATCGTTCACCGGGACGCCATCGGCGAGCCCGGGGGCGCTGACGGCGGCCGGGCCGTGCAACGCCAGGATCGCGCGGTCAGCGCTCCAGTGGATGCGGTCGCCAAGCACGGTGCTCAGTTTGCTGCGCTCGATCACGCGAACGACGGCCTTCTGTAGTCCGGCCAGGTGCAGCTCGCCGCCGCCCCTCCGCTGGCGGTCGACGATCTCCTCGATCGCCTGCAGGCCCGTTGCATCGATCGTCGGTACGCCACGCATCGACAGGATGACCCGCGCCGACGATGGAACCCCCTCGAATGTCTCGAGGAACGTATGCACGCTGCCGAAGAAGAGCGGCCCGGTCACGTAGATAACCTGCACGTTCGCGTCGACCATCGCGAGGTCGTGGCCGCGGTCGCGCAGCCGCTCGGCGTCGACGGTCTCCGCTTCCATCTGCAGCGCACTGGCCTGGCGCATGAAGAAGAGCGCTGACGCCGCCAGTCCGATCACGATGGCCTGCGTCAGGTCGAGGATGACAGTCGCGATCATGGTCGCGAACATCGCCAGCGCCGCGTGATGGTGACGACCGTGCAAGAAGAAGCGGATCGACTCCCACTCGTTCATACGGAACGCGGTCACAATCAGCACGCCCCCCAACGCCGCGAGCGGGATCCGGCCGATCAGCGGCGCGGCGACCAGCGCCGCGGCCAGCAGCGCCAGGCTGTGGATGATGCTGGTCAGCCGCGTGCGTGCGCCGCTCTTGATGGCCACGCTCGTGCGCGCGATCGCGGCGGTGGCGGGCACGCCGCCGAAGAACGGGACGACAAGGTTGCCGATCCCCTGACCAATCAGTTCCTGGTTGTTGTTCATCTTGCTGCCAGTCATGTTCCCAGCCACGGTGCCGCACAGCAGCGACTCGATCGCACCAAGTGCCGCGATCGACACCGCCGGCATCAGCAGATCGGGGACCTTGCTCAGGTCGATCGCGAAGAGGGTCAGCCGGTGGTCGAGCACGATACTGCGCGGCACCTCGCCGATCGCGGCGACGTCCCATCCGAGCAGCGCCACCGCGAGTGTTGCCAGGATCACCCCTACAAGCGAACCAGGTATCCGCGCAAGGGCGTCGGACAGGAGCGGCGCGAGTCGCGGGACGATCAGCATCGCCGCGACGACGACTAGCGCGGTCGCCGCGGCGCGGGGGTCGGGGTTGAGACTCCCCGTCGCGTACGACGTCAGCTTCGCGACCACGCTTTCGCTTGGTCTGCTGTCCAGCCCGAGCACGTTGTCGATTTGGCCGATCGCAATGATGAGCGCGATGCCCGACGTGAAGCCAGTGATGACCGGCGAGGGTATGTAGTTAATGACCCGCCCAAGCCGGAGGAGCCCCAGCGCGAGGATGATCAGGCCGGCCATGAGCGACGCAATCCACACGCCCATTAGCCCGTGCCGCACCGCCACTACGATCAGTACCACCGACATCGCTCCGGTCGGGCCGGAGATCTGGAACCGCGCGCCGCCGAGGACGGCTATGACGATTCCGCCGACGATCGCGGTCACCAACCCCGCCGCGGCGTCGGCGCCCGACGCGACGCCAAAGGCGAGCGCGAGCGGCAGCGCCACAGCCGCGACGGTCAACCCAGCCATCAGGTCCGCCGAGAGGTCGGCCCGCGTGTAGCCAGCGGCCTCTTGCCGCCACAGACTCAGCAGAGCCGTCACGCCGGTACCATATCGACCTCGTCGGCTGCCGCGGCTATGTCGGCATCGAGACTTGCGCGCAGATCGTCGAGGTGATCGGCGAAGATCTCGCGTCCGGCATCGAGGATCGCGAGCACCCGTGGGTGTCGCACTCGGTAATACACGTTCGATCCATCCCGACGCGCCTCGACGACCCATCGCGCACGCAACACCGCAAGGTGCTGCGAGACGGCCGACCCATCCGTCCCACACGCTGCCTGCAGGTCGGAGACGCTGCGCTCGCCGTCACGGAGCAGTTCGACGATCCGAAGTCTGCCCGGGTGACCCAGGGCCTTGAACAGCTCGGCTTTGAACGACCTGATCGTGTCCTGCACACCTGGCCCTCACTGATATTCATATCAAATGATATCTGAATATCAGCATAAACCCACCCGGGCGCACCACCCGTTTGCGTGGCGCGCAGGCGGACGAGCACCATCGCTCGGCAGTGAGGGCTTCACCGGAGAGGGTCGGGGAGCTCACCTCATGGGTGAAAGGAGCTCGGAGCGCCGCTCAACTCACGCGTCGATGTTGGTTGGGACAGCGCTCCTGATCAGAAGAGACCGCCGTTCAGCAGGAGGTGGACGGCGATGCTCGCCACGTAGCCGAGGCCGATCGCCCAGGACCACCTCAGGTGCGACATGAACGTGTACGTGCCGCGAGCCTGCCCCATCAGCGCAACGCCGGCGGCGCTCCCGAACGACAGTATCGATCCACCCACACCCGTGGTCAGCGTCACGAGCAGCCACTCGCCCTGCGACATGGCCGGGTTCATCGATAGCACGGCGAACATCACTGGTACGTTGTCGATGACCGCGGAGACGAGCCCCAGGACGATGTTCGTCGCCGTCGGCCCGAGCCCATCGTACAGGGCGTGCGACACGACCCTGAGGTAGCCCAGCGCGCCGAGGCCGCCGATGCACATCACGACGCCGTAGAAGAACATCAGCGTGTCCCACTCAACCCGCTCAAGCTGTCGGAAGGTGTGCAGCGGCCGGGCCCGTGCGCCGCTCTGCGGGAAGGCAGGTCCCGGCGACGGTCGTGCTTCCTCGCCGAGTGCGTGGCTGGCGAACACGTCGTCGAGCTCGTTGATCGACGGGTCAGCGTCTGAGGCGCCCCGGTTAAGGACGTAGCCATACAGCTTGAGCAGACCGAGACCGAACATCATCCCGACCGCCGGCGGGAGGTCGAGCAGCGAGTGTCCCATCACGGTGAGCCCGATCGTCACGAGGAACAGCAGCGCGACCGTTACGGCTCCACGCTCCATCGCCTCGGTCGAGTGAGCCATCGCCGGCTGGTCTCGCTCCACGGCTAGCCCCATGAGCACTGCCGGCACGAGCCAGTTCACGAGCGACGGCACGATGAGCGGGAGGAAGCCGGCGAACGGCACCACTCCCTTCTGCCAGACCATGAGCGTCGTGATGTCGCCGAACGGGCTGAAGGCGCCACCGGCGTTAGCCGCCACGACGACGTTGATGCAGGCAAGCGACACGAAGCGCGGGTGCCCCTGCCCGATTGCCATCACCACCGCACCCAGGATGAGCGCCGTGGTGAGGTTGTCGGCCACTGGCGACAGCACGAACGCGATGCCGCCGGTGACCCAGAAGAGCGCGCGCAGCGAGAGCCGTCGCGCGACCAACCAGCCCCGGACGGCGCCGAACAGGCCGCGTTCGTCGAGTGTGTTCACGTAGGTCATCGAAACGACGAGGAAGAGGAACAGCTCTGCGAAATCGAGCAGGTTGTGCTTCGCCGCCTCGGAAGCGCCGTGCGCATCGCCCCCGGTCTGCGCGATCCCGACGCCGACCAGTAGCCAGACCAGACCGGCGGCAACCAACACCGGGATGGACTTGCGCAGGTGTAACTGCTCTTCGGCTGCCACGGCCGCGTAAGCGACAAT
>VFZH01000178.1 GCA_016871255.1 Acidimicrobiia bacterium
GCGGGGTCACGCCGTAGTCGTTCGACGGGTCCGGCGCCGCCTTCGCGCCGATGAGAGCCGCCGCCAGGTCGAGGTCGTCCCACTGGACCGCCCAGTGCAGCGCCGTGGCGCCGTCCGCGCCGGCCGTGTTGACGTCCGCCCCTGCGCCGATCAGCGCCAGCGCCGCACGGCGGTCCTGCTCCCTGGCCGCCTCGATCAGACGGTCATCCGCCGACACGCCCGCCGCCGTCGCAAGCAGCAACACCGCGGAGAGTCCCGCGCGCCTGGTTGCCTTCACGTCACGCCTCCTCGCCGGTCGCGGACGGGCCGGACGTCATCGGCCAGGCCCCCGCGGGCGGCTTCCACCGGAATCGTAACGCCTCCGGTCCCCTGCCGGCACGCGATCGGGATGCCGTCGGACCGGCCGCACACCGGGCACTCTAGCTGTCCCGTACGGCGCGGTCAACGAGAAACAGCCGGCAGGGGCCCCCCTCCACGGCTCGGCGTTTGTGGTAGCCTCTGCGCCACGGAAATCCGACCACCGTGCTGGAGGACTCGATGACGCGCTCGCCCGCCCGCGCCCGCCCGTGGCTGGCCGCCCCGCTCCTTGTCGTCTCGGCCCTGGCGGCGACCGTCGCGGCGCAGGGCACGCCCCCCTCGCAGCAGGACGGCGTCTACACCGCCGCACAGGCGAAGCGGGGCGAGGCGCTCTACGCAACCAACTGCGCGCCCTGCCACAACTGGGATCTGAAGGGAAACGAGATCGGCCCCGCCCTCGCCGGCACGGCGTTCACCGCGCGCTGGAACGGGCGCACCCTGGGAGATCTCTTCATCTTCACGCAGGCGTTGATGCCGCAGCACAGCCCCGGGGGCCTGGCGCCGTCGCAGACGGCCGACATCCTCGCCTACATGCTGCAGGTCGACGGTGCACCCGCAGGCCGGGCGGAGCTCCCGGCCCGGCGCGACAACCCGACCCGGCTCCAGTACACGCTTCGGTAACCCCGGCCGCGGCCGCGCCGCAGCCGTTCCAGCCCACGTGAGGTGCTCTGATGCGTACAGCCCGTCGACCCGGCCGGCTCGTCTGGCACATGCTGCCCGGCGCCGCCCTGATAGCCGCCGCCCTCCTCGTCCCGGACGCGCACGTTCCCGTCGCCGCACAGAACGCGCCGCCCGCCGATGGAGCGGAGGGGTACTACACGATCGACCAGGCGGCGCGCGGCAAGTTCCACTTCAACCGGTACTGCGCCTACTGCCACAGCGCCACCCCGGGGCCGATGTCGGAAGACGCGAAGCAGTCCAACCGCGGGTTCGTGGTCGGCAGCGGGCGGTCCATTTCGCCTCTGGGCGGCAACTACCTGCGCGGCAAGCGGTACGCCGGCCGGGTGATGTACCCGTCGGTCTACTACATCTACAACCGCGTCGAGTCGATGCCCGCCAACGACGTGGACAGCATCGGCCCGGCCATCCGCACCGACATCGTGGCCTACCTGCTCGAGGCCAACGGCTTCCCGCCCGGGCCCCGCGAGCTGCCCACGAGCCCCGAGCGCATGAAGGCGATGCCGCTCGACGAGCCGGGCTTCTCGCCGCTGTTCAACGGGCGCGACTTCACCGGCATGGAGTTCTTCCTCGGCCCCAACTGCGTGCCCCAGGCCGAGGGGGGCTGCGGCAAGGCCGACCCTGACCCGATCTACTCCGTCGTGGACGGCGTGCTCGTCTGCAACGGCCGCGCCCACGGCTACTGGTACACCGCGGAGAAGTACCTGAACTTCACCCTGCGCTTCGACTACATGTACGTCCCGCCGAAGAACTGGGACGGGGACGACGTGATCTGGTCCGGCCAGAGCGGGTACCACCTGTTCGTGACCAAGCACGACATCTGGCCCACGGCCATCGAGATCCAGGGGCGGAACTACGACGTGCTGGCGCCGATCGGCGTCGGGTCGCGCATCAAGTACACCGACGACGTCGAGGCGCGGCTGCGCGCGCGGCGGCCGCTCGGGCAGTGGAACTCAGTGGAGATCGTGTCGAAGGGCGGCGAAGTGCGCGCGTCGCTCAACGGCGAGGCGCTCGCCATCGTCTCCGAGCACCCGTTCACGGAGCCGGGCCACATCGCCTTCGAGTCGCAGGGCACAGAGATCCGCTGGCGGAACGTGAGGATCAGGGAGGAATAGAGCGCCATTGATCGGCACTCATCCAGCGGCCGTCGCGTGTGTGTCTGCCCGGTGTTGTCCGGATGGCGCTCTTCTCTCCTGTCGTCGCGAATGCGCGGCTGACGCCGGCTCCCTTCGCAGAAGAAGCTCAGAATGTGAACTGCCCCCCGAACTTGACCAGACGGCCCGCCAGCACGGTGCCCGGGCGCAGCCAGTTCGGACCGTACGTGCTCACGAGACTCAACACGTCGGCCGCATTGAACACGTTGTAGATGTCGAGATTCGCAACCAGACGGCCACCACCGACACGAAAGATCCTGCCGAATCGGATGTCCAGCTGCGACTGCCGCGACTCCCGCAGCGTGTTCCGCTCGAGCAGCTGCACGGTTGCGGTGCCGGTGCACACGGCTGCGCCGCGGCACTGCCCCAGTGTCCGCCCGAGCGACGGCTCGATCTGGGCTGACGTGTAGGTGAGGCTGGCCTGTTGCTCGATGCCGGGCAGATTCTGGAACGTCGCGCTCGCCCGCAGTCCCCACGGCAGCGGATACATGCCGGCAAACTTGACTTGTGTCTGTCCCGACATCGGCGTGACCTCACGGCAATAGCCCGGACGCGCCGGTACATCGACCGCGAAACAGCCGTCGTCCACGGTCCGGCCGGAACTCACGCCTCCAAAGAGGTATTCTCCCCGGTCCGTCCTCATGTTGACCGATGCCTGGAAGCCATCGTAGGACTTCCGCTGATCGCCGAACCTGGAAGCACTGGTGATCAGGTTGTTCACCAGACCGAACTTGTCCGGGTTGATGTCGTAGAGGCCGCAGAGCTGCTGGCCGCTGACTGGCAGCCTCGAGTCGGTGGGCGCCGTCACGCAGTACTCGGTGTAGTCCGACGGCCTCAGATCGAGATTGTCGACCACCGTAAGGTTCCCGTACGAGGTCCGGTAGTAGCCTCCGGCGAGGCCGAAGTTGCGGCGCAACTCGTGCTGCACGGTCACGGAGCCCTGCCAGTTGTACGGTCTGAGCCCCCACCCGTTCGTGACCGCCTCGTCATACCGCGTCGTGACTCGGTTGCTCCCGAACGCGGAGTCGGCAATTTGGCCACACTCACCGTTGGCGGCGCGATTTTTCAGATCGCAGTCCGGTACATAGTTGCCGTTGGCGTCGTTCCAGGTGCGATTCGTGAACACCGTCAGGGCCGCGGAGCCGCTGCTCGCGATCGCAATCGACGTCGCCTCACTGCCCAGGTACTTGCCCAGGGAGGCTCTGAGGGCCGTCCGCCCGTCGCCGAACAGGTCGTAGGCCACGCCCAGCCTCGGCGTCATGTCTTTCCAGTTCGGCACGTTGTTCACGCGGGCGATCGACGTCTCCGGCAGGTAGAACCCGCCGGGTCGGACCTGATCGGGCACATAGGCGTTCAGGTAGTCGAACCGGACCCCGAGGTTCAGGGTCATCCGCCGGATGGTCCACTGATCCTGCACGTACAGCCCGAGATCGGCCTTGAGCCTCGTGAGCTCCTCGTTTGGCGCCGCCAGTTGCGTCAGGGCCACCGGCACACGGTTCCGGAAGATGTAGCGCTCTGTAAACAGCGGGGCTCCGCCGCTCTCGGAAGTTCCCCACACGTTGCTGAGCCCGACCTTGAATGCGTGACTGCCGGTGACGTACGACGCCGCGAAGCGGGCACTGTACACAACCGGGTCGCCATGGTCGCCGGTGTCGCCAATCCACGGCGGTGTCGTGCGCGCCCCGGCATTGGGTACTGCGCCGGAGAACGTCGAGCCGTAGTTCAGCCCGAGCGTCTGCTCCAGCACGGGGCGGCCGCTGACCGACACGCCAGCATGCTCGATCGGCTTGTTGATCAGCCCCATCACCAGGTGCTGAATGCCCGCATCCAGCAGAAACCGGCTCGACACCGGTCGCGTCCAGGTGATCTGCTGTGCTGTCGGCGTCACGAACGGCGTGTAGGTCCCTTCAGGCGTTCGGACTGCCGAAGCGCCCGTGATGAAATCGACGTTCTCGGAGAACTTCAGCCACCCGGTAACCTTGTCCTTCGAGGTCGCCTGCCACGTGCCACGCACCGTGGTGTCGCGGTACCGGTTGTGCTTGTCCGCGGGTCTGGACAGATCGGGCTCGTAGAACAGCGTCTCGGGGATCTTGTTGTAGTACACGCCCGCCAGCAGCTGCTCGGTCTTCCACCACCGCTGCGCGCCATAGAACCAGAGGCGATCCCGCACGATCGGGCCACCGACGGCACCCCCGATGTCGTAGATGCGCTTGGTGGTGTTCGTCTGCGTGAGCCCTCGTTTCCGCAAGGCGTCGTTGAGATTGCCGGTCTGGAAGTTCTCGTCCGTGTATGCACCCATGATGTTGGCGCTGAACTGATTGCCGCCGTCCTTGGAGATGACCCGGATCTGGACGCCGCCAGTGGGGCTCTCCGCAGACATCCCGCTCGTCTCGAGTGCAACCTCCTCCACCGCGAGCTGGTTGATCTGGAACTGACGGATCGTCCCGTCGCCCATGACGTTGTGCGTCGGCACGCCGTCCACCGTCAGCTTGCCGTCAGCCGGTGCGCCGTTCACGGAGAACCCGAAGTAGCCGTCCGGCTGATTGCCGCCGACATCCCGGGCCGACGTCGGGCCGCTCGACCCGTTCCTGTTGCCGCTCGTGACCCCCAGGGTCAACGTGGCGTACCCCTGCGGCGTGCGTGCAACCGGAATGGTCTCGAGCACCTCCTGTGTGAGGACCTGCTGTGACCGGACGTTCTGAACGTCGACGACGGGACTCTGTCCCGACACGGTGAGCGTCTCCGTCACACTGCCCACCTGAAGATCGGCATTGAGCGGCGCCGTCACGCCTGCATTGAGAACGATTCCTTCGCGCCTGACCGTCGTGAACCCGGGCAGCGTAAACGTCACCGCATAGGTGCCCGGGCGCAACTCCACGATCCGGTACAGCCCCTCGGCATCCGTCACAACCACCCGAACCTTTTCGATCAAAGCCGGGCTCGACGCCTCCACCGTCACGCCGGGAATGACGGCCCCAGACGCGTCGCGCACGACTCCGGCAATGGCGCCCGTCGTCGACGACTGCGCCGCCGCAACTGGCGGCACCAGGACGAACGCCGTACACGCCGTCAGCCCCACCAACCATCGAACGCTCATGGCCACCTCCCAGGAGGTCAATCCTAGCCTCCCTTCACGAAACCACCAAGCAGTGGACGACGTCCGAGCCATCCTGATGGCCGCAGCGAGAGGGTCTGGAATGAAGCAGATGCTCACCCTGTCGCCCGGCAACGCGTGGCTGGCGATGCTGGCAATCGATGCGATCTGCGACGGGTTGCGGGCAAGGTAGAAGTTGGTTTGGGCCTTGGGATTCGGGATCTGGGATGCGTCCCGATCACGTTGAGCCCTGCGTATAATCGCCCGGTCCCGTGCCCGCTTCCCGCAGCCAACCTCTGTACGCCCGTCTGTACTTCCAGGTCCTGGTCGGCATCCTCGCCGGCGCGCTGCTGGGGGTC
>VFZH01000179.1 GCA_016871255.1 Acidimicrobiia bacterium
CGCGCCCACCGCTCGTTGGAAAACTACAGAACAGTTTTCCACAGCTACCACCGGCATCATCAACCAGGGGACATTTCTAACGAGTTAAGAACGGGGACATTTCTAACGAGTCTTGACACGGCCGCCAGGAACACGTTGACTCAGCAGTAGGCGGGTGGTAGCGTCTGCCCCGTTCTCGCCGGGAACCAGTCAGGTTGCCCGCAGGAGTGGCGCCATGGATGCCAGCCAGCCGAATGCCACGCGGAAGTGCCCGTTCTGTGCCGAAGAGATCCAGGCAGATGCGCTGAAGTGCCGGTTCTGCAGCCAGTGGCTCGTTCCCATCCCTGGCGCTCCCATGGGCGGGGCGCCGCCGGGGCTGGTGCCGTCCACGCTCGACGGTTTCCAGCTGCTGGCGGTGTACCAGGAGAGCTTCGACCTCGGACGGATTCCCGCGGCGCAGCAGCAGCAGTTTGCGAAGCACCAGCTGGTCGAGTCTTTCTCTGTCGGCGGGGCGATCGCGCTGCACTACGTGACGATCGGGATCTTCACGATCCTCTACTACGGATTGCGGCACTCGAAGCTGCCGCGTATCCGTCCGGACGATTTCGGAGGAGGGAAGGCGATCGGGTTCCTGTTCATTCCCTTCTTCAACTTCTACTGGCTGTTTCCGTTCTGGCTCAGGCTGGCGGACCGCGTGAACTTCCAGTTCCGTCTGAGGAACCAGCCGCCCCCCGTCTCGCGGGGTCTGGTGCTGGCGGCCACCATCATCCAGGTCATTCCGTACGTCGGCTTCTTCTGGTGGCTGGTCTTCGGGCCGATCGTCATCGGCCAGCTCCAGGGGGCGCTGAACGCCCTGGCACGGGCGCAGGCGGCGGGTACACCGGGCGCCTGAGGTGTGCCCATTCGCGGGGCGGGACCGGCGTCGGGTAGGATCGACCTCCGGCACCTGAGTTGACGCGTCGTCGATGCCGTCCGGGCGTGCGCCCGGGGCGGGCAGACCGGCGACGACCTCTGGCCGTTGACCCGTGTACGTCACAGCCATCATCGCGGCCGGTGGGCGCGGCGCTCGCGTTGGCGCAGTCGATCCGAAGCAGTTCCTGCCGCTTGGCGGGCGTCCTCTGCTGTCCTGGTCGGTCGACACCTTTCTGCGTTGCACCCTGATCGACGACATCGTGATTGCGCTGCCGGCCGAGACCGCGGCGGACCCGCCGCCCTACCTCGGGCACGCCCGCGTGCGCATCGTGGACGGAGGAGAACGGCGTCAGGATTCCGTGGCACGCGCGTGCGCGCTTGTTCGTTCGTCCGCTGACGTCGTCCTGGTCCACGATGCAGCCAGGCCGTTCGTATCCGAGGCGCTGGTGACGCGGGTCGTCGAGGCGGCCGCGCAGGACGGTGCGGCCATCGCGGCCCTGGCCGCCCGCGATACCGTCAAGCGGGCGTCTGCGACGGGATACAGCGAGGAAACGCTTCCCCGCGAGACGATCTATCTGGCTCAGACGCCGCAGGCCTTTCGCCTCGAGGTCCTGCGCGCGGCGCTGGCGGCGGCCTCCGGCGACACGGCGACCGACGAGGCGGCGCTGGTCGAGCGAACCGGACAGCCGGTCAAGCTGGTCGAAGGCGACCCGCGGAACCTGAAGATCACGACCCGGGAGGACTTCGTGATGGCCGAATCGATGCTGGCGGGAGCAGCGCCGAGCTGGCGCATCGGTCACGGGTACGACCTGCACCGGCTGGCGGCCGGCCGCCGCCTCGTGCTCGGCGGCGTCACGATTCCCTTCGATCGCGGACTGCTGGCGCACTCGGACGGTGACGTCGTGTGCCATGCCGTGACGGATGCCGTGCTGGGGGCGGCGGGCGCGGGAGACATCGGCCGCCTGTTTCCCGACACCGATCCCGTGTGGAAGGACGCCGACAGCATCGGCCTGCTGTCGCGGGCAGTGGCGGTCGTGCGCGAGGCTGGCTTCCGGATCGGCAGTGTCGACGTCACCGTGATCGCGGAGCGCCCGAAGCTGCAGCCCCATGTCGCCGCGATGCGGGAGCGGCTGGCGGGCGCGCTGGCGGTCGAGCCGTCGTCGGTCAGCGTGAAAGGCAAGACGAACGAGGGCGTGGATGCGATCGGGGCGGGGGACGCGATCGCGGCGCACGCGGTCGCGCTGGTCTGGTTGCCTCCGCCGGCACGGCCGTGATGCGTCTCCGCTTTGCGCCGAGCCCGACCGGGTTCCTGCACGTGGGCAACGCCCGTACGGCGCTCTTCAACTGGCTGCTCGCGCGGGGTCAGGGGGGGACGCTCGTCCTGCGGATCGAAGACACCGACGCCGGGCGATCCACCACCCTCGCCGATCGGAGCGTGCTCGAGGACCTGCGCTGGCTGGGTCTCGACTGGGACGAAGGCGTCGAGGTGGGCGGCGATCGGGGACCGTACCGGCAGTCCGAGCGGGCCTCGACGTACCGGGCCCACGCGCAACAGCTTCTCGATCGGGGCCTGGCGTACTACTGCTTCTGTTCCGCCGAACAGCTCGAAGCCGACCGCGAACAGGCGCGGCTCGCGGCGCGTCCCCCGATGTACCCGGGACGCTGCCGCCGCGTTCCGGACGCGCAGGCCCGGGCGCGCGTCACGGCCGGCGAGCCGGCGGTCATCCGGTTTCGCGTCCCTGAACACCGCGACGTCGTGTTCGACGATGCCGTTCGGGGCCGCGTGCGCTTCGGCACCGAGGTCATCGGCGACCCGGTGCTGGTGCGTTCGGATGGCATGGCGGCCTACAACTTCGCCGTCGTGGTGGACGACGCGCTCATGGAGATCTCGCACGTGGTGCGGGGCGAGGACCACCTGTCGAACACGCCGCGGCAGTTGCTGCTGTACGACGCGTTCGGATGGGCGCCACCGGCGTTCGCCCACGTGTCGATGGTGCTCGGGCCCGATCACACGAAGCTGTCGAAACGGCACGGCGCCACGTCGGTGGCGGAGTTCCGGGAGCGCGGGTACCTGCCGGAGGCGCTGGCGAACTACCTGGCGCTGCTCGGCTGGTCGCCCGGCGATGACGAGGAGTTGCTGCCCCTGCGGGAGCTGGCGTCCCGCTTCCGCATCGAGAAGGTCGGACACAGCGCGGGTGTCTTCGATGTCGAGAAGCTGGCCTGGGTGAACCGGCACTACCTGAAGGCCGCGCCGCCCGGGCGGCTGGCGGATCTTGCCGTGCCGTTTCTGGTGCGCGCGGGCTGGGTGTCCGGCCCGATCGGTTCCGCGGACCGGGCGGTCGTGGAGCGGGCGGTGGAGGCGGCCGTCGCGTCGGTGGGTCGGCTGGATGAGGTGCCCGCGCGCCTGGCGTTCCTGTTCGAGTACTCCGCCGAGCAGGCGCTGGGCGACGAGACCATCCGGCGGGAGGCTGCGGATCCGGCGGCGCGCGCGGTCGTTGCCGCCCTGGCGGCGGTGCTGGCCGACGCCGGGCCGCTGCTGGATCGGGATGCCTTCCGGGCGGCGGCGGCGCAGGTGCGCGAACGGACGCGCCAGAAGGGCCGCGCGCTCTTCCACGTGATCCGGATCGCGCTGACCGGGGCCGCGTCGGGCATGGAACTCGACCTCGCGGTGCCGCTGATCGAGCAGGCGGCCGGTCTGCCGGGCGACTCCGGTCTGCGACGCGTGCCCGGCGCGCGGCACCGGGCAGAGGCGTTCCTGGGTGCCCTGAGTTCTGAACCGTGAGCCGTCAGCGATGATCATCTACGGCATCAATCCGGTTCGCGAGGCCCTCCTGGCCGGCCATGTCGTGGAGCTGCGGGTCGGCCCGCGCACAGACAACCGGATGGACGAGCTGATCGAGGCTGCGCGGCAGGCCGGCGTTCGGGTGCAGCGGCTTCCGCGGGAGGCGCTCGACCGGCAGGCGCGTGGCGGCGTCCACCAGGGTGTGGTGGCGCAACTCGCGGAACGTCCACGCCTGCGCGTGCGCGACCTCGTGGCCGCGGCGCGCTCACCGGCCCTGTTCGTGGTCCTGGACGGCGTGGAGGACCCCCACAACGTCGGGGCCGTGGCCCGGAGCGCGGAAGCGGCGGGTGCCGACGGACTGATCCGGCAGCAGCGCCGCGCGGCTGCGCTGGACGGGGCGGCCGCCAAGGCCGCCGCCGGCGCACTCGACCACCTGCGGGTGGCGGACGTGGTGAACGTGGCCCGGGCGATCGAGGACCTGAAGGAGGCGGGAATCTGGACGATCGGGCTGGCCGGTGACGCCGGCACGTCCTGGACGGCCATCGACTTCCGATTGCCCTCGGCGATCGTCCTGGGAGGGGAAGGCCAGGGGTTGCGCCGTCTGGTGCGGGAGCGGTGCGATCGCCTGGCGGCCATCCCGATGCTCGGGCGCGTCCAAAGCCTGAACGTCTCGGCCGCTGCGGCCGTGGTGCTGTTCGAGGCCGTTCGCCAGCGCCGGGAGCCGGCCGCTGGATGAGGTGGTGACGCGCAGGTACGCGGTCGTGCGGCTGGCGTGGCCCTGTGCGGCAAGTATCGACGCACTGGTAACTTGACACCGCTGGCACGGAGCGTGCTAGGATAGCGACTTTGTCTGGCTGGCGTAGCTCAGTCGGCAGAGCAGCTGATTTGTAATCAGCCGGTCGGGGGTTCGATTCCCTCCGCCAGCTCCACCGCTGCCGTCACCAGCATCGGGGTACGTGTCCGGATAGCAGGGCGAATCCACACACACACGATCGAGGCACCGAGCGTCGAAGACGGCCGGCCGAGATGCGTGCGCTCCGGGCACGATGTGGTGTCTGCGGGTTGGAGGGTTCGGCAGCGACATTTCGGGGAGGTGGCGGAGCGGTCAATCGCAGCAGACTGTAAATCTGCCGCCCAACGGGCTACGGAGGTTCGAACCCTCCCCTCCCCACCAACTTCTCCAACGCTGGTTGGCGAGGTTGGAGAAGTTGGAGGTCTGGCTGGTCTGGCGGCAGCCCTGCTTCGCGCGGCGCCGCGGGCGGTGGGCCGCTCGAGGGAGCGTTCGGGCGTTTCGGGCGGGGATTGGTGGGGAAGGGGCTAGGGCGCAGGTGGCGGGCTTGCCCGCCGAAGCGGCGGTGAACGAGAGTTGAAGGCGGGGCCGGCCCTCGCCGAAGCGGTCGCGGATGAGACGCGAAGGCGGGAGTAACTCAGTGGTAGAGTCACAGCCTTCCAAGCTGTTGGTCGCGGGTTCGATCCCCGTCTCCCGCTCCATCCCTCGACTTCGCTCGGGATGTCTCGCCGAAGCCGCCGAGCGGCGGAGGCGGACGCGTCTCAGCGATCGGGCGCCGCGGGCGCGCAGGCGGGCCGACCTGTCGGCCGCAGCCCGCAGGGCGAAGGCCGATGTAGCTCAGTTGGCAGAGCGCGTCCTTGGTAAGGACGAGGTCACCAGTTCAATCCTGGTCATCGGCTCCATTCGACTCGGCCGCCTCCCGGCCTCGCTCATGGCAGGCTGGTGGCGGCCGAGTCGAATGTCCTGAGCGAGCGGAGCGAGTCGAAGGACGCTGCCGCTGCGAGGGGCAGGATACTCGGACACAGTCGAGCATCGGCAGAACGGACATTCATCTCAGAGCGAGCGAACTTCGATGGCAAAGGAAAAGTTTGATCGGTCCAAGCCGCACGTGAACGTGGGGACGATTGGGCACATCGACCACGGGAAGACGACGCTGACG
>VFZH01000180.1 GCA_016871255.1 Acidimicrobiia bacterium
ATCCGTCCCCCTGGCGCGGTGCCAGGCCCGCACCTCGGGATCGATCGGCACCGCGTCGGCATCGATGATGACGCCGATCCCTGACGCCGCCGCGACCTGCCGCACGGCATCCGCCAGGCCGTCGCTGAGGTCCATGCAGGCGGTGGCCACTTTGTTGCGTCCAAGCAGCATCCCGGCCCTGACGCGCGGATCCGGGCGGAGGTAGCGCAGCTCGGCACCTGGCACCTGCGGCGCCACGACGCCCGCGGCACGGGCCTCGAGCGCCCGGAGGCCGACGACACCGCTGCCAACCGCCCCGGTGACGTACACGGCGTCACCCGGACGGGCCCCGCTTCTCGTCAGCACGCGGCGGGGCGCGACCCAGCCCACCGCGGTGACGTCAATGACCAGCGGACCGTCGCCGGCCGGCGCCGCGCGCGTCACGTTCCCCCCGGCGATGGTGACCTGGTGACGGGCCGCGAGCGCGAGCAGGCCGTCCAGGATGCCGTCGAGATCCGCGATCGCCAGGCTGCCCGGCACGACGAGTGACAGGAGGGCGGCGCGCGGCGTGGCCCCCATGGCCGCCAGGTCGCTCAGGTTCACCGCGAGCGCCTTGTGGCCGATCGCCTCGGGCGGGCAGAACCGCCGATCGACGTGCACACCCTCGACCAGGGCATCCGTCGTGAGGACCTCGAGCGCGCGCGGCACAGGGCTCAACACGGCCGCGTCGTCGCCCGGGCCAACCAGGAGCCAGGGTGGCTGCGTCAGCCGGGCGGTGATCCGCCGGACGATCGCGCGTTCGCCGACGGCGGCCACCGTGCGCGGCACGTCTGCGACGGTGTCGTGCATCGCCTTCATTGTCGCGCGATCCGCGGGAGACGGCGGCAGGAAACGCGGCCGCCGTGAAGCACGAAGGACCCCGCTTTGCCGTGTGGGGAGGTCGAGTGAACCTGCAGTATGCAGGTGGAGCCGCTGTTATCAGCCGCGATCCAGGCTTCCTCAGTACAGAGGCATGCACATCGCGCGGCCCCGCGACTCGCTTGGAATTACCGTTGGCTCAGACGAGCCTCCGAACCATCACGAGCAAAGCAGGGAGCGTGCGGATCTTAGCGTGCGTCTCGGAAGGCGGTCAAGGCGCGCCGGTCGTTCCCGCGCCGGGGAGGAGCGCCAGTGCGTCGTCGACGATCTGTTCGAGGTGCCGCGCGCGGTCGTGCAGCCGATCGTCGGTGTCTGAACGCTGCTGGCGCGCGCGAAACAGCTCGTCGGCGAGATTGAGCGCGGCGAGGACCGCGACGCCGACCGTGTCGCTCGACGGGGACGACTCGGTGGCGAGCCGCATCTTCCGCTCGACGTACGAGGCCAGCTCGGTGACGTAGGTGGCGTCGAGCGCGCTCCGGATCGGATAGGCGCGGCCGGCGATGTCGACGGTGATGACGCGAGGTTCAGGCATGAGTCGGGGTGCGCTCGACCTGCCGGCCAGCGCGGCGCCGCCAGGCGGCGGCCGCGTCAGAGGGCCAGAGCGTCGAGCTGCTGCAGCATCTCGCTGACGCGCGCGCGAATGGTGTCGCGCTCTTCGCGCAGCGCGGCTACCTCCGTGGCAGCGGCGCTCGCGTCGCCCAGCCGCTGCTGGAGCGCCTCGAGTTCCTGCGCGAGCCGGGCGTTCTCCTCGGCGGTGCGCGCCTGCTCGGCCTTCAGGCGGCCGACCATCGACACCAGCCGTGTGATCTTCTCCTCGAGCCGATCGATCGGTTCGAGGTCCAGTTCGCGCGCCACCGCCTGCTTCGCCATTCGCCGTCCTCGCGTGAGAGAAACCGCCGCGGAGATGGTGCCACGAACGATCGCTGCGATTCAAGCGCGCGCGGAGCAGTGGCCGACGGGTCGGCCTCCACCATCGTCGCAGGGTATCTGGTAAACGCCCCATGCCGGAGGCACCCGAGCAGAAAGCCCGCCGGCTGATCGACGAGTGCCGTGCGACCGCGGGCTGGCACGTGCAGAGCCGAGACGAGCTGGACCTGACGGCCGGCCGGGGCATCGCTGTCCGCGAGTTTCAGATGAGGCCGGGCTTCGGATTCAAGGCCGAGGGTACCGGCGGGCCGGCAGGTTGTCCGGCAGGCCGGCCCCGTACTTCTCGGGCGCCTCAACACTCTGGAACAGTTCACGAAGATCGCCTCCTGGCTGTCAGGTGTGCCGGCAGGAGACGAACTGCCGCAGCGGGCTCATGCGGGGGGGGGCGCCCTGCGCCGGTCAGCGCTGCACGGCGCCGTGATCGCGCACGAGCGCCGCGACGATTGCGTCCACGTCGGCCTGTACCTCCTCGTCGGTCAGCGTGCGGTCGGCCGACTGGAACACGAGGTGGAACGACAGCGACGCTCTGTCGGGCGGCATGCCCTTTCCCTGGTAGCGGTCGAACTCGCGCACCTGCACCAGCAGCGGGGATGCCGCGGCTCGAATCGTCGCGCGCAGGTGTGCGGCCGCAAGGCCCGCATCCACCAGCACCGACACGTCGCGGGTGACAAAGGGATGACGAGGCAGGGGCGTGACGGCGAGGCGGTCCGGATCGCGCGCCAGGTCGAAGCCGTCGAGGTCGACTTCGGCCACGTAGACCGCATCGCCGGCCGGCGCGCCCACCTCGTCCGCCACCCGCGGATCGAGCAGGCCGAACCGTGCGACGACCCGGCCGTTCCTCTGGACCCCGGCCGCACGGCCCGTCACGAGCCACGGTTCCTCGTGCGTGACCACGCCCGCTCGGGCGCCGAGCGCGGCGCAGAGGCGTTCGACGACCGCTTTCACGTCGAAGAAGTCCACCTCCCGCGCGGGGCCGCTCCAGTGCTCGCCCGAGGCTGTGCCCGTCCAGACGCAGGCGAGCGATCGCCGCTCCCCCAAGACGCGCCGGAAACAGGCCCCGCTCTCGAACAGACGGACGTCGCGCCGCTGGCGCCGGCGGTTGTGCGCCAGCGCCGTGAGCAGCCCTGGCAGGAGCGACGGGCGGAGCACGGCGTAGCTCTCGGACAGCGGGTTGGCAATCGGCGCCTGGACGTCCGCGCCGGCGAACGGCGCGGCGGCGGCTTCGCTGACGAACCCGAACGTGACCGCCTCGGAGAACCCCGCGGCGGTCATCACCGATCGCAGCACGCGGGCGTCGGCGATGCGCGGATCCAGCGGCGGGGCGAGCGTGATGAGGGGCGGGAAGGTCGATGGGATGCGATCGTAGCCGTAGTGCCGCGCGATCTCCTCCACGAGATCCACCTCGCGACGGACGTCCACGCGCCGCGTCGGCACGGTGACGGTCCAACCGTCCGCGTGAGCCGCCAGCGTGAAGCCGAGCGCGCCGAGGATTCGCTGGATGTCCCCATCCGGCACGGTCGCGCCCAGCAGGCGAGCCACGCGGGCACGGCGCAGCACGAGCGTGGCCGCAGCGGCTCTGCCGGGCCAGGCGTCCACGATCGTGCCCCGCGCCTGTCCCGCGCCGATCGCGGCGAGCAGGGCACAGGCCCTGGCCATGGCCACGGCCGGGAGCGACGGGTCGGCTCCACGCTCGAAACGGGTGCTCGCTTCGGTCTTGAGCGCGAGCGCCCGGCTCGTACGACGGACCGACAGGGGGTTGAAGTACGCGCTCTCGAGGAGGATCGCCGACGTGGTGGCGGTGACTTCGGAGCCGCCGCCGCCCATCACGCCGGCGACGGCCATCGGCCGCGAGCGGTCCGCGATGACGAGCATCTCCGGCGTGAGCGTCCGTGGCTGGCCGTCGAGCGTGCGCATCGACTCGCCCTTGCCCGCCGTGCGGACGCGCACCTCCGGCCCCTCGACCTTTGTCAGGTCGAACGCGTGCATCGGGTGCCCGAGCTCCGCGAGGACGTAGTTGGTCACGTCCACGACGTTGCTGATCGGCCGGATGCCTGCGGCCTGCAGGCGGGCCTGCATCCACGCGGGCGAGGGGCCCACCTGCACGTCCGCCACGGCCGCGGCGTAGCGCGGGCAGAGATCCGCCCGGTCGATGGACACGGTGACCTCGCTGGAATCGACGGATCGCAGCGGTGCCAGTCCGGCCGCGGGTGACGGACCGCCGGCACGGGCCTGCCCCTCGAAGGGCAGGCTGAACGGCAGCTCGAACGCGGTCGCGATCTCGCGCGCGATGCCGGCCACCGAGAGACAGTCGGGCCGGTTCGCCATGACCTCGACGTCGAGGACCGCGTCGCCGTCCTCCGCCGGTTCGATCCCCTCCAGGGCGAACCCGCGCTGCG
Organism: Acidimicrobiia bacterium; assembly: GCA_016871255.1. Lineage (GTDB taxonomy): Bacteria > Acidobacteriota > Vicinamibacteria > Vicinamibacterales > UBA2999 > VFZH01. The sequence goes on from VFZH01000180.1 coordinate 4,221, forward strand.
ACAGCCGGCGGCCGATCTCCTCGGCCGTGCCCGGCACGTCCACGAACTCCCGGACCCAGGACAGCAGCGCCTTCATGACGCGGGGAACTGCTCCAGGAACCGGAGGTCGTTTTCGTAGAACAGCCGGATGTCGTCCACGCCGTACTTCAGCATGGCCACCCGTTCGACGCCGATCCCGAAGGCGAAGCCGCTGACCCGTTCGGGGTCGTAGCCCACCGCTTCGAACACGGCCGGATGCACCAGGCCGCTGCCGAGGATCTCGAGCCAGCCCGTCTGCTTGCAGATCGCGCAGCCGCGGCCGTCGCAGCGCTGGCAGCTGATATCGACTTCCGCGCTCGGCTCCGTGTAGGGGAAGAAGCTCGGCCTGAGCCGGACGCGCACGTTGCCGAAGAGCGCCGTGAGCATCGCGTCGAGCGTTCCCTTCAGATCGGCCAGCGTGATCCCCTCGCCGACGACCAGCCCTTCGAACTGGTGAAACATCGGCGTGTGCGTCAGGTCGAGGTTGTCGCGCCGGTACACGCGCCCGGGCACGATGACGCGCACCGGGGGCGGGTAGGTCTGCATGTACCGGATCTGCATCGCGGACGTGTGCGTGCGGAGCAGGGTGGCACCGCGCACCTGCGCGTCCGGAACGGCGCCCGTATCGCCGCGCCTGACGCCCCAGGTGCTGCCGTCGATGGGCGCAGCGAGGTACAGCGTGTCCTGCATGTCGCGCGCCGGATGATCGGGCGGCATGTTGAGCGCTTCGAAGTTGTGGTAGTCGTCCTCGACTTCGGGCCCTTCGAGAATCTCGTAGCCCATGCGGGTGAAGACGTCTTCGATCTGGCGCCGCACATGCATCAGTGGGTGCGTGTGCCCGAGCGGGATCGCGCGGGCGGGCAGCGAGACGTCCACCGCGCCGGCCGGGCGTGCCGTTGCACGGCGGGCCGCTTCGAGGTCGGCGATGGCCGCTTCGACGCGCGTCTTGAGCGCGTTGACGCGCTGGCCGAACTCGCGGCGATCGGCGGCCGCCAGCTGCGGCATCTTCGCCATCAGCTCCGTGACGACGCCGCCTTTCCGCCCGAGCCAGCCGTTGCGCAGGCTCGTGACCGCGTCGGCCGTGTTGTCGCCGGCCGCAGCGTCGAGGGCGGCGGCGAGCGCCTCTTCGTGCTGGCGCACGAGCGCCAGCAGGTCAGCGAGCGGTGTGGGGTTCATCGTGGGCGACGATGCAGCCGCGACGCGCCCCGTGGGGGACGTGCGGCCGTGGAGGGAGATTGTATCCCGCTGGGCGTCAGGGCCCGGGCGGGGAGGGCAGCCGGGGCGGCGCAGGCACGCGCCGCCCGGCTCACGCCGTCGGCTGCGCGGCCTTCGCCTGCGCGACCACCTGGGCGAATGCCGCCGG
>VFZH01000181.1 GCA_016871255.1 Acidimicrobiia bacterium
CTGCTTCGGCCGCTCCACGCGCCCGGAATCGTCGTGGGAGTGCGGCGCGAGCGCCAGCCCCGGCTCCAGACCCAGCGTGGCCAGCGGCTGCACGCCCTGGTAGCCGTCGCCGGTGCCGGACACGACCTTCGTACCCGCCGGCAGCCTCACGAACGCGGTCAGTCCTTCGGCATCCAGGCCGACGTCCTTCACGCCCCGGTTGTTGATGGAGAGGGTGTAGGTGGTGTTGCCGCCGGCCTGCTCGCCGATGGCGACGACGGCACCGATGGACGCGCGCATGCCGATGTCGACCACCATCCACTGGTAGACCTCTTTCAGCACGCTCTCGGGGAACCGCTCGCGGGAGTAGTTGCCCATGCCCCCGCGGGGGTACTTCTCGGTGTGCTCGTAGATCTGCTTCGCGAAGTATTCGTAGTCCACGTTCTTCGCGTGTTCGCCCAGCCACATGCGGCCGAACTTGTTCTCCGGCTCGTGGCACTGTCCGCAGCCGTACGAGATGTAGAGCTGTTGTCCGAGCGCAGCAGTACTCGGTGCACGCCGCCAGTGCCAGTCGCCCGGCTCCGGATCCTTCGCCGGCTTCGGCTTGGTCAACATCAGGGCGTAGATGTCGGCGACCTGCTGATCGGGAAGCTGCTCCTCGGTGTACGAGAGCATGACGCCCCAGGGGTGCCGAATCGCGCGCTCGAACTGCTCGAACGACAGTCCGCGACCTCCGGCCAGCGCGGGACCGAACCCGCCCTCGCCGTTGTCGCCATGGCACATGTAGCAGAGCTTCGCCCTGAAGGGACGATTCCCCTCGTCGGGGTTCCCCTTGGGCGTTTCGGGCGCCTGTGCCAGCGGCGCCAGCATGAGCGCAACCATCAGTGTGTGCATGCGTTCCTCTCGCGGAAACTTGCCTGAATGCTCGTACGACGACAGCTGACGCTGCCGCGGGTATCTTCGCCCGCCGTACGCCTCAGGTCAAGGAGGACCCTGCCCTACTGGAGGACCCTGCCCTACCGGTTGTCGCCGTCGAACAGGCCGCCCAGCGCGCCCAGCACGGAGCCTTCCTCACGCCGGGAGCCGCCCGCCTTCGGAGCCGCCTGGAAGATCCGATCGGCGAGACGGCTGAACGGCAGCGACTGCAGCCACACGTGGCCGGGGCCCCGCAGGGTCACGAAGAACAGCCCCTCCCCGCCGAAGAGCGCCGTCTTGATGCCGCCGACGTATTCGATGTCGTAGTCCACCGACGGATGCAGCGCGACGAGGCAGCCGGTGTCCACGCGCAACGTCTGCCCCGGCGCGAGGTCCAGCTGGTGCAGGGCTCCGCCCGCGTGCACGAAGCACATGCCATCGCCCTGGAGGCGCTGCATCATGAAACCCTCGCCGCCGAACAACCCGACGCCGAGCTTGCGCTGGAACGCGATGCCGATGGACACGCCGCGCGCCGCGCACAGGAACGAGTCCTTCTGGCAGATCAGTTCGCCGCCGAGCGCCTGCAGATCGATGGCGAGGATCCGTCCGGGGTACGGGGCCGCGAACGAGACGTGCTGCTTGCTGCGCCCCTGGTTCGTGAAGACGGTCATGAACAGGCTCTCCCCGGTCAGCAGCCGCTTGCCGGCACCGAGCAGGGCTCCCATCACGCCGCTCCGCCCGGACGACGAGCTGCCGTCGCCGAAGATCGTCTCGAGCGCGATGCCGTCGGTCATGTACATCATCGACCCGGCTTCGGCGACGGCGCTCTCACCCGGGTCGAGTTCGACCTCGACGAACTGCATGTCGTCGCCGAGGATGCGGTAGTCAACGTCGTGGGCAGACATGAGCAATTGGTGATTGAGGATTGGTGATTGGTGATTGCATTGACGATTGAGGATTGATGATTGTATTGGCGATTGGCGATTGGCGATTGGCGATTGACGATTGACGTGACACCGGGCGATTCAGGCCCGTGCTGGGACACGGCGCTGCGTGCCGTCCGGTTCGGGTGTGAAGTCTTCTCCGGGGTTGATGAAGCGATCCGTCTCGATCTTGTACTGCCGATCGTAGAGGTGGCGGTAGCGGCCATCGATCGCCAGCAGTTCGTCGTGTGTCCCGCGCTCCACCATCTCGCCCGCCTCGAGCACCAGGATCTGATCGGCGCTGCGGATGGTGGACAGCCGGTGCGCGATCACGAACGTCGTGCGGCCGACGCGCAACTGGCGCAGGCCATCCTGAATCATCTGCTCGCTCTCGCTGTCGAGGCTGGACGTCGCCTCGTCGAGAATGAGGATGCGCGGCGACGCGAGGATGGCCCGGGCGATCGACACGCGCTGCCGCTGTCCGCCTGACAACCGGACGCCCCGCTCCCCCACGATCGTCTCGTAGCCGTTCGGGAAGCGCTGGATGAACTCGTCGCAGTGCGCGATGCGGCAGGCCTCCTCGATCTCGGCGCGGCTCGCCCCGGGCCTCGCGTACCCCACGTTCTCCGCAATCGTGCCGTCGAAGAGAAAGCTCTCCTGGAGCACCGAAGCGGTCTGACTGCGGTAGTCCAGCAGGCGGATCCGGTCGATGTCCTGCCCGTCGACGAGAATGCGGCCCGCCTTCGGCCGGTTGAACGCCACGACGAGACTGATGAGCGTGCTCTTGCCCGACCCGCTCGATCCGACCAGCGCGGTCGTCGTGCCCGGCGGTGCGTGGAACGACACGCCCTTCAGGACCGGCTGCCCGGTGACGTACTCGAACCACACGTCATCGAACCGCACGTCGCCCCGGATCGTGCCGATCGACTCGCGCCTCGCATCCTCGTCCACTTCGGTGGCGGTACTCATCACCTCGCGGATGCGGTCGAGGCCGGCGAACGCCTCGGTGATCTGCGTCCCGATCGACGCCATCGAGATCAGGGGGGCCGAGACGAGGCCGATGAAGAAGATGTACATCACCAGATCGCCCAGGGTCATCGAGCCGTTGACGACCTCACGGCCGCCCATCACCAGCATCACCATGCCGATGACGCCCACGATGACCGTGCTCCCGGCGGTGGTGGCCGACACGCCGGTCATCGACTTCGCGACGTTGCGCAGCAGCCGGTGCGCCCCCTTCGCGAACACGATCTCCTCGCGCTTCTCGGCAGTGTAGGACTTGACGACGCGGATGCCCCCGAGGGCCTCGGTGAGCCGGCCGGTGACCTCGGCGTTGATCCTGCCGCGCTCGCGGAACAGCGGGCGCAGCGTCCTGAAGGCGCGCGCCATCCCGCCGCCGAACACGGCGAGCACGACGACGGTGACGACCGTGAGTTGCCAGTTCAGATAGAAGAGGACCGCGATGCCGAGGGCCGCGGACACGAAACCGCCGACCAGTTGCACGAGCCCGCTGCCGACGAGGTTCCGGATGCCCTCGGCGTCGGTCATGATCCGCGACACGAGCACGCCCGTCTGCGTGGAGTCGAAATAGGTCACCGGCAGGTGCATCACCCGCGCCTGGACGCGCTTGCGCATGTCGGTGATGGCCCGCTGCGCGGCAACGCCGAGTATCTGCGACAACGCGAACGCCGTCACCGCCTGCACGAGCGTGGCCGCGCCGGCCGCCAGCGCCAAGGGCGTCAGCAGTTCCGTCTGGCCCTGGCCGACCACGTTGTCGATGAGGAACTTCGATGTTGCCGGCAGCACCAGCCCGGCCACCCGGCCGATCAGCATCAGCGCCAGACCGAGCAGCAGCCGGTGCCGGTGCTGCCAGACCAGCTCGCGCGCCTCGCGCCAGGCGACCGAGACGCTGACGCGCTTCTTCTGCTGGCCGGATGACATTTGAGGTTGAGGATTCGTAATTGACGATTGAGTGGCGATTGGTGACTGGCGATGGAGATTGAGGCGTGAGGTCAGCGTTGGAGCCTGGGTCTTGGGACTTGGCTTGGGATTCGGCTTGGGATTTGGGCTTTGGGATTCGGGATTTCGCGTCCGCGCGCCCCCCCTCAGTTGAGCGCGTTCGGCACGGCCAGCGTGAAGGGCGCGATCATCGCGTCGAACTTCTCGCCGCTGGCGGCGACCATCTGGTAGCTCCCGTGCATCGTGCCGACCGGCGTCCGGAGCGGGCACGCGCTCGTGTACTCGAACGATCCCCCGGGCTGGAGCACCGGCTGGTGGCCAACGACACCCGGACCGTTCACGCGTTCGACGTCGCCCTCCGCGTTGGTGATGATCCACTCGCGCGAGACGAGCTGGGCCGTCAGCGGCCCTTCGTTCGAGATGCGGACGTGGTAGGCGAAGAAGTACTCGTTCTCGGCCGGCGAGCTCTGGTGCGGGACGTAGGTGCTGCGCACCTGCACCCGGATGCCCCGGGTGGTCGTGTCGCTCAGGCTGCCACGGCTCGTGACGTGCGGTTCGGATTCGAGCACGCGCCGTGGCCGTTCGATCTCGGGTCCGGCTTCGGGGTCTTTGGTGTCGGTCACGAGAATTGATTGTACTCAAGCCTCACGGCTCACGGCCGGGAGGCAGCTTGGGTTTTTTGGAACTTGGGATCCGGGCTTCGGGATTTCGAGTCTGCTCGGCCCTAATCCAGGTGGGCGCGTTCGGCATCCCCCATCTCGACCCGGCCGCCCGGGAAGTACTCCTTCCAGCGCCCGCCCACCCGGGTGGCGATCGCCGGATCGCAGGTCAGCTCCCGCGGAAAACCCGGCTTCAGGCGCGCGTCGATCACGATCGGGCCCCGGCGGACGAGGTGGTTGCGGACCACGTCGACAGACCCGGCATGGATGTCCGCGGCCGGCTCGAACCGCGTGAACGTGGTCCACAGGAAGTTCATGGCGCTGGCCGCCGCCCGCGCCGCGTCGTCCGTCACGACCACCAGCGGCCAGCCGGACCACGCGGACGAGGCGGCCAGCCGCGCCGCCGCCCCCGGCTCCTCCGCGAACGCCGGGCCTTCCACCACCAGACAGCCGCCACAGAACACCCGCACGTCGCTGACGCCGGCCGGCACCTCCGGGGCGCTGAAGCTGCGCGGCAGGTCGCGAACCGGGTCGCCGAGCCCGAGCAGCACCCCTTTCGACCCGTGGTTCACGGCCGGGCCCGTGTAGTCCAGCGTGTCCATCGACAGGTTCGAGAACACGTACAGGTCCGTTTCCGGACGCGTGCGGGCGAGCACGTGTTCCAGCGTCGCGCTGAAGCTGCCGAGGTCCACGAACCGATCCGTCACCAGCAGGAACTTGGTGAGCGAGAGCTGCCCCTCGCCGAGAATGCGGAACGCGCTCGTCATCGCCTCGCGCGCGTACCGCTCCTTCACGACCGCCGCAGCCAGAGAGTGGTAGCCGGTCTCGCCATACGACCACAGCCGCTCGACACCTGGCATCACCAGCGGAAACAGCGGCGACAGCAGGTCCTGGAGCAGGTCGCCGATGTAGAAGTCCTCCTGGCGGGGCTTGCCGACGACAGTGGCCGGGTAGATGGCGTCCCGGCGGTGCGTCATCGCCCGCACCTGGAACACCGGGTAGTCGTGCCGGAGCGAGTAGTAGCCGTAGTGGTCGCCGAAGGGACCTTCCGGGTGCCGGACTCCGGGCGGCACCTC
>VFZH01000182.1 GCA_016871255.1 Acidimicrobiia bacterium
GTGACGCTCGCCGGCACGCTGGCGCTCGGGGTGTACCCGCGGCCGCTCTTCGACGTGGCCGAGACGTCGGCCCGGGCGCTGGGGGCGGTCCCGGCGGCCACAGCGTCGCGGTAGGCCCGGGCCCAGGGGTCGCATGTGCCGCCCCAAGGAAATTTGCTATGATTGGCCGTTTGCTCCCGCGCCGGAGTTACGGTCCATGCGACCGGGGCGGAGGGCAGAGCCCGGGTCGGTGCTGCCGTCCGCTGGACGATGCCTGACGACGAGCAGGGTTTCTCCCTGGCGCGTTCCCTGTCTTTCCTGCAAGAGAACCTTCGCAGAGCGGGGCCGGCGGCAGCCGCGAGTTACGCGCTCGTGGGAGCCGTGCTGCTGCTCGGGGGGCTGGGGTACGCGCTCGATGCCTGGCAGGGGACCACGCCCTGGTTCCTGCTGGCGGGGCTGCTGCTCGGGGTGGTCGTCGGGTTGTACGAGCTGGCCAAGGTCGTCTGGCGGTCATGAAGCTCATCGGCTGGATGGTCCTGGGATGTGCCGGGGCCCTGGGGGTGACGCTGGGGGCCACGGGCGGGCGCTGGGCCGGCGAGCTGGTGGCCGGCATGCTGGCGCCGCTGGCCGCGTCCGGCGGGACCTGGGTCCTGATGGAGCGGACCTACCGGCGCAGGCCGGAGCGGTTGATGGCGGTGTCGGTGGGCGCCTTCGGCGCGAAGCTGGTGTTCTTCGGCGGGTACGTCTCGGTGGCGCTCGGCCTGGCGGCGTTCAGCCCGGTGCCGTTCGTCGTGAGTTTCACGGGGTCTTTCATCGCGCTGCACCTGGTCGAGGCGCTCGCGATGCGACGGTTGTTCAGCGGGGGCCCTGACCCCCGATTGTGACAGGCATGTTCCAGCCGCACGGAGCCGAAACCGCCGCCCATGGGGGCGAGCACGCCGCCGAGGCCGCCCACGAGGGCTTCAACGCCGGCGAGACGATCATCGAGCACGTCTCGAACAGCCCGATCGATCATCCCCTGATCCACCTGCCCACGCTGGTCGGCATCGACTTCTCGGTCACGAAGCACGTGCTCATGCTCTGGCTGGTGGCGGCGTTCGTGTTCGCGACCGTGACCTGGATCGTGCGCCGGCACCTGGCCGCGGGCCGGCCGGTCCCGTCCGGGGCGATGAACGGGCTGGAGTTCGTCGTCGAGTTCGTCCGCGATTCGATCGTGCTGCCCAACGTCGGGAAGAAGTGGGTCCACGCCTGGACGCCGCTGATGCTGACGTTCTTCGTCTTCATCCTGTGCGCCAACGCCATCGGCCTCATCCCGGTGTTCGACGTGCTGGGCCTGCTGAACCACTGGGTGATCCATCCCGATCACGAGTCGTTCCTCGGCTCGGTGACGCACGGCGGGACGACCGCGACGGCGAACTTCAACGTGACGGCCGCGCTGGCCACCATCACCTTCGGCTCGATCATCGTGGCTGGCACGCGCGCGCACGGGTTCATCCAGCACTGGAAGAACCTGGTGCCGCACGGGCTCGCGTGGCCGATCTACATCCTGCTGATCCCCATCGAGATCATGGGGCTGTTCGTCAAGCCGTTCGCGCTCACCATGCGACTGGCGGCGAACATGACGGGCGGGCACATCGCCATCCTGGCGATCCTGTCGTTCGTGTTCCTGTTCACGGAGATGTTCGGCCAGGCGGCTGCCGGCATCGGCGTCGGGCTGGCGGTGTCGGTGCCGCTCGCCGTCGGGATCTCGGCGCTGGAGATCATCGTCGTGCTGGTACAGGCGTACGTGTTCACGCTGTTGACGGCCGTGTTCATCGGCATGGCCATTCACGTTCACCACTAGGGTCGCGCGAAGGGCGGACCCGCAACTGACAGACGGAGGAAACAGGCAATGGAGAACCTGCACTTCTTCGGTGCAGCCCTGGGACTGGGCATGATCGTGATTGGCGCGGCGCTGGGCATCGGCCGCTTCGCGTCGGCAGCGGCCGAGGGGATCGCACGGCAGCCGAGCGCGGCCGCCCAGATCACCGCCGCCGTGAACCTGCCGCTGTTCCTCCTCGAAGGCGTGGCGATTCTCGCCGAGGTGTTCGTGCTGCTGATCGTGCTGCTCAAGTAGCCGCGGCCCGGCCGATCTGAGAGGACCCCATGAATAACCCGCTCGTCCAGCCGGATCCGGGGCTGTTCATCTGGACGATCGTCACCTTTCTCGTCCTGCTCGGGCTGCTGGCGAAGTTCGCGTGGCGGCCCCTGCTGGCGGCCCTCGAAAGCCGCCAGGAGTCGATACGGAAGTCGCTCGACGACGCGCAGCGGGCGCGTCAGGAGCTCGAGAAGGTCACCGAGGAGTCGGCGCGGCTCGTGGCCGAGGCCCGCGTCGAGGCGGACGGCATCGTGTCGCGCAGCCGCGCGGACGCCGAGCGGCTCAAGGAGGAGATCCGGCAGCAGGCACGCACGGAAGCGGCCACGATCCTCCGGAACGCCGAGCGGCAGATCGAGCTCGAAACCGGCAGGGCGATCGAGCAGATCCGCGCGGAGGCCGTCGACCTGTCGGTGACGATCGCGTCGAAACTCATCGGTAGAAACCTCACGCGCGAGGACAACCAGCGCCTGATCGACGAGGCGCTGAGTCAGGTCGAGGCACGGCAGAAACGCTGACGGCCAGGGAGACGGCGCGAGCCGGGAGGCAGCCTTTGTTCTCCACCTCTCGCCAAACTCAAGATGTCGGAGCCCAGCGTCTCGTGAATTCAATCCGCTGGATTGCCGGCTTTGACCGTCCGGGGCGGCGCTCCTGAACACCCTGAAAACACGCTGTTTTCTGCACCTGCCAGAACCGGTTGCGTCCGGTACGCGGCTTGCTCTCTGGAAGGGTAGCCGCTGGCGCCGTTTTCCCACCGGCCGCGGCAGCAAGTTACGTGGGGAGCGCGTATCGGGATTGACTAGGCCCTGATGCTTTGTTGGCCCGGCCGCTGCGCCGGGCCTTTTTTCTTTCCGCGCGAGGTCTTCAGCCGCGGGTCCTGGCGCTCAGTACCGCATCAACTGGTCGAGATACCGCTGAGCTTCAGCGGCCTCCGGTCCCGTGCCCCCCTCGGCGATCACCTCTTTCAACAGCGCCGTTGCCGACGGCCGGTTGCCGCTGCGGTACGCGATCAGGCCGAGCTGCAGCTTCGGCCGCAGTGAATCCGGGTCGATGTCGAGGGCCCGTCTGAACAGCGCTTCGGCGGCCGCGACGTCGCCCTGACCCAGCTTCACTTCTCCAAGTGCCTGCACCAGCCGGCCGTCTGCGTCAGCGGCCGTTGCCCCGCCGAGCGTCCGCTCGGCTTCGCTCGTGTGCCCGCGCTGCAACTGGGTCAACGCCAGCTCGATGCGCACGCGATCGCTGTCCGGTTCGTCCTCGAGCGCCCGCTGGTAGGCCGCGATGCCCTTGTCGAGCAGCGCCTGCCGCTCCTGCTGGTTCTCGGTCCGCTGCGCCTGCTGCCGGTATGCCGCACCGATGACGGCCCCCATCATCGTGAGCGCCGGATTCTGGCTCGCGATCCGCTCGTACTCGGCAATCGCGTCTCCGAGATGGCCCGCGTCCCGCAACGCATCCGCCTTCACGATGTCTGTCTGCACCTCGCGTGTGACGACTCCCGCCGGCACGGGCGCCTCCTGTTCGAGGACGAAGCCGAGCGGCGCGTTGCCGGTCGTCGTGGATCGGATGTTCGCGGCACCCCGCTGCGGGGCGTAGCCGGGTGCCTCGACGACGAAGATCCAGCTTCCGCCCGACAGCCCGATGATGACGAAGCGGCCGCGGTCGTCGGAGGTGGCCGTCAGCTGTGGGGGGTGGCCACTGGGGTTCGACGCGCGGATCGTGGCGCCCTTGATGCCCTTGCCGCTGGTATCGAGGACCGTGCCGCGTACGGCGCCGCTTTGCGCCGCCACGGCGGCCGGAAGCAGGAACGCCGCGAGGAAGCCTGCCGCGAGGCGTCGAATCGTCCGGGAAGACATGCTGGAACCTCGTGCTGAAGAGCCGGGCCGGTGTCCGGTGGCTGCCCCGCCGCCGGGCTCGCCCATCACGTGCATCTTACGATCACGCGGCCAGGGGGGACGGCACGACTTTGTCGCCCTGAAACCCATGTGCCGCTACATCTGGTAGAGCATCAGGTAGATCACCACACCGGTCACCGAGACGTACATCCAGAGAGGGAAGGTCCACCGGGCGATCCGCACGTGACGGTCGAACTGACCCCGCAGCCCGCGCGCGGTGGTGACCAGCGCGAGCGGCAGGATCACGGCTGCCAGCACCACGTGCGTAATCAGGATCGCGAAGTAGATGCCGCGCACGACGCCCGTGCCGGTGAACGGCCTGGAGCCGACGTTGGCGTGGTAGATGACGTATGACACCAGGAAGAGCGCGGAGGTCGTCATCGCGGCCAGCATGAAGCGTTTGTGCGTCTCGCGGGCCCCCCTGCGGATCTGCACGTAGCCGCAAACGAGGAGCACGGCCGACAGCGCATTCAGGGTGGCGTTCACGGCCGGAAGATCGGTCACCTCAATCATGAAACCAGGCACGACAGATGAACCGGGCGGACTCGTGTCGATCGCAGGGGCCGGCTTCCGCCTTCGCTGAAGCTTCGGCGGACAGTGGCGAGACTACTGCAGCCACACGCGGCTCGCGACGAGCGCGGACCAGAGGCAGGGCAGGTAGACGATCGACGCGAGGAAGAGGTGGCGTGCCGAGGCGGCCGACAGGTCGCGCGAAAAACGGGCGCTCATGCCCACGAACACGGCGCCGAGCGCAACGGCCGCCACCAGGTAGATGACGCCGGCGAGCCCAACGGCGGCGGGCAGCAGGCTCACGGGCAGCAGCAGGCCCGCGTAGAGCCGTGCCTGGCGGCCGGTGCTCCGGCCGTCAGGCTCCACCACCGGCAGCAGCGGGATGCCCGCGCGTGCGTAGTCGTCCCGGTGCAGCCACGCGATGGCCAGGAAGTGCGGCATCTGCCAGAGGAAGACGATGGCGAACAGCACGAGGGCCGGGAGCGTCAGATCGCCGGTCGCCGCCGTCCAGCCGATGACCGGGGGCAGCGCCCCTGGGAACGCCCCGATCAGGGTGGACAGCCACGTCCGCCGCTTCAGCGGCGTGTACAGCAGGAGGTAGCTCAGGAGGGTGACGGCTGCGACGGCCGCCGAGAGCAGGTTGGCGCCGAAGGTCAGTGCTGCGAGCCCGGTGGCCGACAGTGCCAGACCGAAGCCCGTGCTCTCTCCGACCCGCAAACGCCCGTGAGGCAGCGGTCGCAGCCGGGTCCGCTCCATTCGGCCGTCGGTGTCGCGCTCCCACACCTGGTTGAGGGCAGCAGCTCCGCCCGCCACGAACGCTGTGCCGAGGACCGTCCAGGCCAGCAGCGGCAGCGGCACGCCGGCCGGGGCAGCGAGGAACAGACCCGACATCGCGGTCATCAGCACCA
>VFZH01000183.1 GCA_016871255.1 Acidimicrobiia bacterium
CACCGCGGCCGCGGACGGCGCCCGGCCCGCACGCGGCCGGCTGCTGCCGGCCGCCGAAGGCACGGCCCCGGCGGCTGACCGCCGCGGGTGGCTGGAGCAGCCGCTCACGTGGGTGACGTTTCTCGACTTCACCGACTGGGACACGGGCGGACGCGGCACGCTCGCGGCGGCGATCGGCATGAGTCCCGCCGAGGTGTACCGGCGCATCTCGGCGACGCCGGTGCAGATCGGGAGCTTCACCTTCGGGCAGGTGCTGTTGATCCTGCTCGCGCTCGTGGGCGGGCTGTTCCTCGTGATCGAGGCGGTGGCGTTCGTCACGGGCCTCGGCCTCGCACGATCGATCACCGGGTCGCTGCACGAGCTGTTCGTGGGCACGGCGCGGATCCGCCACGGCGACTTCAGCTACAAGATCCCGATCCGCACGCGCGACCAGCTCGGCCAGCTCGCCGAGTCGTTCAACGAGATGACCGCGAGCATCGACTCGCTGCTGGCGGAGAAGGCGGCCAAGGATCGGCTCGAGGAAGAACTGCGGATCGCCCGTACGATCCAGATGTCGCTCCTGCCCCAGGGCCCGCTGGACGTGCCAGGGCTGACGTGTGCGGCACACTGCGAGCCGGCCCGGGAAGTTGGTGGCGACTACTACGACGTGCTCCCGCTCGACGGCGGGCGGGTCGGTCTGCTGGTCGCCGACGTGTCGGGCAAGGGAACCTCGGCGGCGTTCTACATGGCGGAGCTGAAGGGACTGATGCTGGCGCTGGCGGCGCGGCACACCTCGCCCCGGGCGCTGCTGATCGACGCCAACCGCCTGCTGTCGCCGCACATCGACGCGCGCAGCTTCATCACGATCACCTACGCGGTGATCGATCCGGCGGCGGGCACGCTGACGCACGCCCGCGCGGGCCACTGCCCGCTGATCCACCTGCCGGGGCCGGATGCCGCCGAACGGCGCGCGCGGCTCGTGGCTCCGGACGGCATGGTGATGGGGCTGAAGCTCGATCATGGCGAGATGTTCGAACGCGTGCTGGAAGAGCACACCGTGCAGCTCGGCGCGGGAGACGTCGTCATGCTCTTCACCGACGGCCTCAGCGAGGCGATGAACCCGGCCATGGAGTGTTTCGGCGAAGCGCGGCTGGCCGAGCTGCTGGAGCGCGGACGCGATCTGCCGTTCGACGCGCTCCGTGGACACGTTCTGGGCGGCGTGCGCGCGTTTGCGGCCGGCGCGGCCCCGCACGACGACATGACGCTGCTGCTCGTCGCCATGAACGGCGCGGCGCCCACGGGAGTCCGGTCGTGAACACAGTGGTCGTGTTCCGCACGGCGTCGGAGATCGAAGCCCGGGTCGTGCTCGCGCTGCTCGACAGCCACGGGATCACGGGCCTGCGATCGGGAGGACACCCGAGTTCGATCTGGCCGGTGGCGATCAACACCATCGGCGAGTTCCGCATCTCCGTTCACGAAGCGGAAGCCGACGAGGCGCTGCGCATCATCGAGGGCCATCGCGCCCAGTCGAGCAGTCATGTCGTGCGTCTCGCGGACGAGTTCGAGGCGCTGGAGGCGGCCCTCGGCTACCGTTTCCACGATCGCGGACTGCTCGAGCACGCGCTGACGCACACCTCCCGCGTAGCCGAGGATGCGTCGGGGGGCGTGGCGGACAACGAGTCGATGGAGTTTCTCGGCGACGCCGTCATCGGGTTCGTCGTCGCGGACGTGCTGTTCCACCAGTTCCCCGACCGGTCGGAAGGACAGAAGTCGAAGCTGAAGGCGGCGGTGGTGTCTACGCAGGCGCTTGCGCGGCAGGCGGAACGTCTCAGGCTCGGCGATCACCTGCTGCTCGGCCGGGGCGAAGAGAAGACCGGGGGACGCTTCAAACAGGCGCTGCTGGCGGACACCTTCGAGGCGGTCGTGGCGGCGGTGTATCTCGACGGCGGGGTGGAGGCGGCGGCGAAGCTGATCCGGCGGCAGTTCCAGCCGTCGATCGAGGAGGCGTGCCGAGCCGACGTGGTGGGCCGCGACTTCAAGTCGGCGCTGCAGGAACACCTGCAGGCGGCGGGGCAGCCTCCACCGGAGTACCGGATCACGGGCGAAGAAGGGCCCGCGCACCGGAGGGTGTTCCACGTGGAGGTGGTGACGATCCGCGGGCGGCTGGCGCGCGCGACGGGGCGGACCAAGAAGGAGGCGGAGCAGGAGGCGGCCCGCCAGGCGCTCGATCACCTCCGCGAGCCGCCGGCCGAGGGCCCTGAGCCGTGAACGCGGGGCAGCCGATCGCGGGGGCCGGCTCCAGCCGGCCCTCGGCCGGCTGACCACCTGCGCCAAGGCTACGGCGGTCCGCCGAAGCTTCAGGGAAGGCGGGAGCTGGCCGCTACGAGTCGCTCAATCGATCTCGATGATCCCCCAGCTCTTGCGTTCATCGGCGGAGGCGTCCTCGTCGCCGCCGCCGGCGTACGCGAGTGCGGCGGCCGGCTCGAGCGACGGCATGCGCGCCGCCGCGTACCGCTGGACGTCGCGCGCAACCTCGTCCATCGAGGGCGGTGTCGTCCGGCAGTGCAGGCGCACCCACAGGCGCATCAGCGGATCCGTGAACGTGTAGCGCTTCTGTCGCGCCGTGATCAGGTCCACGTCTTCCAGCCACGACAGGTAATCCTTCGTGGATCCGGGTGTCCGCCGCAGGCGGTGCGACACCTCGGTGAGGGTGAGCGGTTCTTCGTCGGCCAGGATGTCGAGAATCCCCTTGAGCGCGCCGTATCCGCGCGCGCGGTGCAGCCGCAGCTCGTACGAGAAGCGGCAGGCGGCGGCGAGCTCGGCGCCGGGAGCGAGCAGTTGCGTCAGGGCGGCGACCGGGTCGGCCGGCCCGGGGCGCTGGCGGGCCATGGCGTCGCCCAGCGCGCGGGCGTAGCCCGCGCGGCCGTCCGTCAGGGCCTGGACCGCGCGGCCGGTGAAGTCGCGATCGTCGGTGGCCGTCCGCTCGTAGTGATCGAACGACGGCGCCAGCAGCTCGATGACGTCGGCCACCGGCAGCAACGGCAGGTGCATGACCTCGAAGCGCGCAGGGCTGTCCCTGAGGAACCGGTGCGTGCGCGCGACGTAGCGGCTCGTCAGCACGAACCGGTTCGCGCTGGCGGACAGCGCCTCCAGCAGATCGCGCATCACGTGACGCAAGCCGGGGAAGCTCTCGAACGTCCGGAGGTCGAGCGCTTCGTCGAGCAGAAACAGGCACGGCTCGCCGCCGGGCGCCCGGGCGGAGTCGAGGAACGCGAGCAGCATGTCGAAGGCGTCGCGCGCCGACTCGGGGACGCGATCGCGCCCGTGCCAGGGGAACGGCGCGGCGGCGGCCACCGCCGCGAGCAGCCGCTCGGGCGTCGTGGCGCACCGCTCCACGTCGATGTGCTGCACCGCGCCACGCGGCGCCCGTTCGGCAAGCCGGCCGAGCAGGTGCGTCCTCCCGGTACCGCAGGCCCCGAGGATGACGGGGATGCGCGACGGCGTCGCGTCGAGCGCGGCGTACACGCGTCGCTCGAATCCGGCCTGAGGACCTGTCATGGAGTCATCCTTGTGCGTTGGTGATCGGTACGACGACAGGCGCGCCGCGGTGAAGACTAGACCTTAGAAAGCGCGCGCGGGCTTGTCAAATGAAATCCGGAAAAAGTTTCTGTTGACATCCGCGTTCGGCGCGTGATCGACAGGAACGTCGCTGCACGGCGCCGTACGCTTTCGTGATTCGCATGCCGGATCCGTCGTGCCGGGCCGCGCGCGTGCGGCCCGGCGACACGGGATCGTGCGGCCCGACTTCAGGTACGATGGGCGCGCATGTCGACGAACATCGCGGTGCTCGGCACGCAGTGGGGCGACGAAGGCAAGGGGAAGATCGTCGACCTGCTGACACCGCACTTCCCGATCGTCGCCCGCTACCAGGGCGGGCACAACGCGGGTCACACCGTGTACGTGGACGGCCGCAAGTTCGTGCTCCACCTGATCCCGTCCGGGATCCTCCACGACGGCGTGCGCTGCGTCATCGGCAACGGCGTGGTCGTGGACGCGCAGGCGCTGTTCCGGGAAGTGGACGAGCTCCAGGACCTGGGCGTCGAGGTGGATGGCCGGCTGGTGGTGAGCGACAAGGCGCACCTCATTCTCCCGTACCACCGCGAGCTGGACGTGTTGTCCGAGGCGCGCCGAGGCGAGCGCAAGATCGGGACGACCTCGCGCGGCATCGGTCCGGCGTACGAGGACAAGATCGGACGCCGCGGCATCCGCATCTGCGACCTGCTCGGCGACCGCGAGGCGCTGGCCGCCGAGGT
The DNA here is from genome assembly GCA_016871255.1 of Acidimicrobiia bacterium. Classification (GTDB taxonomy): domain Bacteria; phylum Acidobacteriota; class Vicinamibacteria; order Vicinamibacterales; family UBA2999; genus VFZH01. The sequence continues at coordinate 4,293 of VFZH01000183.1, forward strand.
GCGCGAGAACGTGAGCGCCAGGAACCGCATCATCCGCGAGACCACGCTCGACTGGCGCGAGGTGCTCGATCAGCTCGTCCGCGACGGCGACCGGCTCCGCGCGTGGGTCGGCGACGTGTCGGTCATCCTGGCCGAGGCGTTCCGCCAGGGCCAGCGGGTGCTCTTCGAGGGCGCGCAGGGCACGCTGCTCGACATCGACCACGGCACCTACCCGTTCGTCACCTCGTCGAACTCCACCGTGGGCGGCGTGTGCACGGGCCTGGGCGTGCCGCCGCGCGCCATTCACGGCACGCTCGGTGTCGCCAAGGCCTACACGACGCGGGTCGGGGAAGGACCGATGCCCACGGAGCTGCACGGGCCCGAAGGTGAGCAGCTGCGGGAGAGCGGCCAGGAGTACGGTGCGTCCACGGGCCGGCCCCGGCGCTGTGGCTGGTACGACGCCGTCGTGGTCCGCTACGCGGTCCGCATCAACGGCGTCGACGCGCTCGCGCTCACGAAGCTCGACGTGCTCGACGGCCTCTCCACCATCGACGTCTGCACCGCCTACGAAGTGGGCGGGCGCGTGCTCACCGAGTTCCCGTCCGACCTGCGTGTGCTGGCCACCGCGCGGCCGCGATACGAGACGCTGCCGGGCTGGTCGCGACCGACCCGCGGAGTGACGTCGTTCGACGCGCTGCCGCGCGAGGCTCAGGAGTACATCCGCCGGCTCGAGGCGATCACCGGGGTGCCGGTGGCGCTCGTCTCCACGGGATCCGACCGCGGAGACACGATCATCCGCCCGGAGTCGGCCCTGTCCACCTGGCTGCGCGCGCACTGACCCGGCGGCGGCCGGCTAGTCCGCCCCGCCCGGGAGTTGTGGACTGATCACGTTTCCAGAGGACTAGGTGCGCCTGACGCCTTTCGGGGCCTTGTCGCGGCGC
>VFZH01000184.1 GCA_016871255.1 Acidimicrobiia bacterium
TGGTGACCACGCCGCTGCAGCGGGCGGACGGGTCCGCCGAAGGGGTCGTGCTGGTGTTCGACGACGTCACGCCGCTGATCCGGACGCAGCGGGTGGCCGCCTGGCGCGAGGTGGCGCGCCGCCTGGCACACGAGATCAAGAACCCGCTGACGCCCATCCAGCTGTGCGCCGAGCGGCTCCGCCGGCATTTCACGGGCGCACCGGCCGCGACACGGGCCCTGGTGGACGAGTGCACGACGACGATCGTCGGCGAGGTCGAATCGCTGAAGGGGCTGGTGGACGAGTTCTCGCAGTTCGCCCGGATGCCGGCGCCGCGCACGGTCCCGACCGACCTGCACGGCCTGCTGAACGACACGCTGGGCCTCTACGACGGCATCTTCACCGACGTGCGGCTGCGGCGCCGGTTCGCGGAGGTGCTGCCGACGGTCTCCGTCGATCCGGAGCAGATCCGGCGGGTGGTGATCAACGTCGTGGACAACGCGGTCGAAGCGATGGAGCAGCGCGGGGAGATCGACGTCGAGACGCAGCACGACCGCACCAACAACCTCGTGCGGCTCGTCATCGCCGACCACGGTCCGGGGATCCCGCCGGCGGAGCGGGAGAAGCTCTTCCTGCCGTACTATTCGACGAAGCGGCGGGGCAGCGGCCTGGGCCTCGCGATCGTGCGCCGAATCATCGTCGAACACGGGGGGAGCATCGAGGTGTCGGACAACACGCCGTCGGGGACCCGGTTCGCCATCGAGCTGCCGTGCGCGTGAGGCCACGCGTTCGCGCCACCTCCGGATCATGGCGTTCATTCTGATCGTGGACGACGAGCCGGGCGTGCGGTCCGCCCTGTCGGGGGTCCTGCGCGACGAAGGGTACGAGGTGGAGGCGGTGGACAGCGGCGAGGCGTGTCTCGACCGCCTGGCCCGGGAGCCGGCGGACGTCGTGCTCCTCGACGTCTGGCTGCCGGGGATGGACGGCCTGGCGACGCTGGCCCGGATGCGCGAGCGGCAGATCGACGCGCAGGTCGTGATCATCTCGGGCCACGGCAACATCGAGTCGGCCGTGCGTGCAATCAAGATGGGCGCGTACGACTTCGTCGAGAAGCCGCTCTCGCTCGAGAAGACCGTGCTGGTCGTGCGCAACGCGCTGCGCCAGCGCCGGCTCGAGGTGGAGAACCGCGCGCTGCGCGCGAAGATCGACGCCACCCCCGTGATGGTCGGCGACAGCCAGCCGATGCGGCAGCTTCGCGACCAGGTGGCGACGGCCGCACCCACCAACGGCCGCGTGCTGATCTTCGGCGAGAACGGCACCGGCAAGGAGCTCGTCGCCCGCACCATCCACGCGCTCAGCCTCAGGCGCACGGGTCCGTTCGTCGAGGTGAACTGCGCGGCGATTCCGGAAGAACTGATCGAGAGCGAGCTGTTCGGGCACGTGCGCGGCGCCTTCACGGGCGCGGTCGCGGACCGGCGCGGCAAGTTCGAAGCGGCCCACGGCGGCACGATCTTCCTGGACGAGATCGGCGACATGAGCCTGAAAACCCAGGCCAAGGTACTGCGGGTCCTCCAGGACCAGGTGGTGGAGGCGGTGGGGGGATCGAGCCGCACCCGTGTGGACGTGCGCGTGGTCGCGGCGACCAACAAGGACCTGCCGGCCGAGATCCGGCAGGGCCGCTTCCGGGAGGATCTCTACTTCCGCCTGAACGTGGTTCCGATCGAGGTGACCCCGCTGCGCGAACGGCGCGATGATATCCCGCTGCTGGCGAACCACTTCATGGCTCTGCTCGCGCGGGAGTACGGCCGGCGGCCGAAGGTGTTCGGCCGCGATGCGGTCGAGACGATCCGGCGCTACGCGTGGCCCGGCAACGTCCGTGAGCTTCGCAACGTGGTCGAACGGCTGATGATCATGGTGCCGGGTGACCGCGTGTCGTCCAGTGATCTCGGCTTCCTGGATCAGGGGAGCGTGATCCCGCCCAGCGCCGAGCCTCCCTCGGCGACACCGGAGCCGCTGTACGCGGCGCGGGACCGGTTCGAACGCGACTACATCGTCCGCGTGCTCGCCGCACAGCAGGGAAACATGTCACGAACCGCCGAGGCGCTCGGGATCGAGCGCAGCAACCTGTACCGGAAGCTCCGGGGGTTCGGGATAGGGGAGGACAGCAAAGTGGAAAAGTGGAAAAGTGGAAAAGTGGAAAAGTAGAGTTGCGAGTCGGAAGTGGGAAGTTCGAAGTAAGTGGGAAGTGGGAAGTGGGAAGTGGGAAGTAGCGCTCGTGGCGGCCAGCTTCAGCTGGCCGAGATCTCGTCGAGGCCGGCTCGTCCGACCAGCACGGGCACTGGCAATCACTGACCCTGGCCCGGAGTCCGGCTGTTGCGGTTGCTACGTTGGAGTTCGAGGTACGCAAAAACTGCGTACGTCCAGGCTTCTGGCATGTCGTGTGCTTCGCGGCGGGCATGCCTCCTCGCGATCTTCACGAACGCACAAGGCTGTTCGCCCTTGACGTCGTTCAGTTCTGCCGTCGGCTCCCCGATACGCAGGAGGCGCAGGAAGTGTCCTCGCAGCTGCGACGCGCGGCGAACGCCGTCCGCGCCAATTACCGCGCCGCGCGGCGAGGCCGCTCACGTGCCGAGTTTCAGGCGAAGTTGGGACTGGTCTTCGAAGAAGCCGACGAGTGCGCGGACTGGCTGGCATACCTGAGGGACGCGGGCATCGCCCACGACGCTGCGGTGCTGGCCGAAGCCGAGGCGCTCGCCAGCATCTTCGCCCGAGCCGTTCAGACGGCACGACGCAATACGGCGAAACCAGAGCGCGACCAGAAGCACTGAGCACTTCCCACTTTGCACTTTGAACTTCCCACTTTGCACTTTGAACTTCCCACTTCCCACTTTGAACTTCCCACTTTGAACTTCCCACTTCCCACTTCCCACTTCGGACCTACTTCGCACTTTCCCCTTCCAACTTCCGCCTTTACTTTTCCACTTTTCCACTTTTCCACTTTTCCACTTCTGTCCGCAGCCTCCGCTCCAGCACCTGCCCCTCGCCAACCCCCTTCAGTCCGATCGTGACCGGGTCGATGCCGCTGATCGCGTCTTCCGGCACGAGGCCGATGAGCTCGCTCTCGAGCACCTCCACGCCGTGCCGGGCGGCCTCCTGCCTGACTGCCGAGAACGCGCGATCGAGCGGCGTCACCGTGTAGTCGGTCAGGTTCATCGACACCTGGACGAGTCGGCGGGACGCGAGCGTCACGCCGATCGCCTTGACGGCGCGCAGGCCGCCGCTGCTCTCGCGCACGGCGGCGGCGGCCGAACGCGCCACGTCCAGCCGCGTCGTGTCGAGGTTGACGTTGAACGCGATGAGCGGGCGTCGCGCGCCGACGACGGTGACGCCCGCCGTGGGGTGGGGCCGGGCGGGGCCGAAGTCGGGTGCCCACTCCCGCTGTCGCATCCGATCGGCAAGTGCGGCCAGGCCGCCGCGGCGGATCAGCTCGAGGCGTCGCCGGTGGGGAGCGGAGGCTGCCGACTCGTACAGGAACACCGGCACCGCGAACTCGCGGGCGATGCGCGCTCCCGCCGTACGGGCGGTCTCGATGCAGACGTCCATGGGCACGTCGCCCAGCGGGACGAAGGGGATGACGTCCACCGCGCCGACACACGGATGTTCGCCCTCGTGAGCCCGGAGATCGATCAGGCGGACGGCCGCGCCGACCAGCGCGAGCACGGCGTCCAGGATCGCCTTCTGGCTGCCCGCCATCGTGAACACGGAGCGATGGTGGTCCACGTCGGCTGTCCGGTGCAGGAGGAATGCGCCTGGCGTGTGGCGAACGCTCGCCTCAAGCGTGTCGAGCACCTCCGGGCGCCGCCCTTCGCTGACGTTGGGGACCGATTCGATGAGCATGTGTGGATCTCACTACCAGCCGGCGGGATGCACCGGTCCGCCGTGCCGGAGGGCCATGCCGGACCCGCTCGAAGCGATTGACCTCGCGTGGCCCTCTGCCGGATAATTCGTCGAGTTTTCGCCGTTTTCCTCGAAAGACATGCCCGACCACCCGCGTAACGCCGCGGACTTCGCACCCGACGCCGGACCTGCTGCCGAACGCGAGGCGCGGATCGAGCAGTTGCTGCTGACCGGACTCGACCTCTACTTTGCCGGCAGATACGAACAGGCGATCAACGTCTGGACGCGGATCATTTTCCTCGAACGCGGGCACAGCCGTGCGCATGCCTACATCGAGCGCGCCAGAGGTGCCCTGGCCGAACAGCAGCGGGAGGCCGAGGAGCTCCTGCACCAGGGCGTCGATGCGTTCAACCAGGGCGACACGGGCCGCGCGCGGCAGCTGATCACGGGTGCGATCGACCGCACGGGGCCGAACGACCTCGCGATGGTGTTTCTCGACCGCCTGAACCGGCTCGACGCGCCTCCGGCCGACTCCACGGCAGGACACGCGGGCCCTGTGGTGCTGCCACCGCGCGCACCCGGCCCGATGGCGTCCGACGCGCCCGTGCGGCGACAACCCTGGGTCGTGGCCGCCGTCGTCGTGCTGGCGGCCGTTGTGGCGCTGGTCCTGAACGGGGTGTCGCTGGACACGTGGTTCGCGGACGGCTCCTCGTGGCAGACGGCCATCAGCATGCGCGACGAGCCGCTCCCGGTGCTGACGGCAGCTGATCTGGCCCTCAGCGAAGCGCGGAACCTGTACCTGCGTGGGCAGCTGCACGAGGCGATGCAGCAGCTCGAGACGATCGGCCTGGCGGATCCCGCCCGCGACAGCGCGGATGCGCTCAGGGCGGACATCCAGCGTCAACTGCTGGACCGGGCGCTTCAGGCGACCTCCGGTCCGTCCTCCGCACGATGAAGTGTCCCAGGTGCGGGTACCTCGGGTTCGAAACGGGCGACCGGTGCCGGCACTGCCAGTACGACTTCTCGCTGTTCGAGCCGGACGTCCAGCCGTCCGCCCCGGTTCAGGCGGAAATCGACCCGCTCGACCTGCCCCTGCATCCGGGTGAGAGAGGAACTCCGACGCCCGGCACGGCTCTGTACCTGAGAGCGCTCGACGCGAGCCTGCCGGCGTCCGACGAGCCGGTACCAGCCGAGGTCCCGGCGGCTCGGGTGCAGGGCGGCAGTGCGCCGGGTGGCAGGTCCCGGGTCGGGACGCCCACGGGGGAGGCACGGGGGCTTCCACTGGGTGCGGCCGACGACGACACG
>VFZH01000185.1 GCA_016871255.1 Acidimicrobiia bacterium
CTCGCCCCGCTCGCCCCCCTCGCCCCCCTCGCCCCACTCGCCCCACTCGCCCCACTCGCCCCACTCGCCCCACTCGCCCCACTCACCCCACTCGCCCCACTCGCCCCACTCGCCCCACTCGCCCTATCTGCCCTATCCGTCCGGCCCGTCAGCTCGCGGGCCTGTCGCCGCGACGCAGGCGCTCGCGCGCCTTCTCCACGTCGCGATGGAAGACGAACAGCCGGTCGGCGTTCCCGTCGGGGTCGGTGAAGTTGTAGTCCCGGCCCTTCCGCACTTTCAGCTTCAAGTTCTTCTCCAGGTAGTCGATCTCGAAGGTCTCGAGATCCAGGAGCCCGGCCGAGAACCCGTCGTCCTTGTTCGTGGTCTCGTAGCGGATTCCGTTCGCGGTGGCCACGAGGCGGCCGGTACACGACCCCATGCGGTGCCTGTGAACCACGTCGACGGAGGCGTTCAACCGCACCTCACGGAAGCGCAGCGTGATCTCACGGGTGCCGGGAGACACGTCGATCGTCTGCGCAATGCCGTCGTACCCTTCCGCCGACACGTTGAGCTGGTGCGTGCCAGGGGCGATGTTCTCGGCCGTCACCGGCGTCGCGCCCACGAACTGGCGGTCGATGAACACCTGGGCGCCCGGCACGTCCGCGTCGATGCGCAGCGTGCCCGCGGTCGGCGCCGCAGCCACGGGCTCAGGCTCCGGTTCGGGTTCAGGCTCCGGCTCCGGCGCCGCCTCGCGAGGGGCCGGCTCGGGTTCCGGCTCGGGTTCAGGATCGGGCAGTCTCAGGCGCGACTCGGGCAGACGGGCGAGGCCGCTTCCGGTCTCTGGTGCCGGCTCCGGCTCGGCGTCGCCGCCACCGCGAAGCAGGAAGAAGCCGCCGGCGGCCACCAGGACCAGCAGCGCCACGACGAGGAGGACGCGGGGCATGGGGGGCATGGTAACAGCGTCAAATCCCAAAACCCAAAGGCCAAATCCCAAGCCAACGCCCAACGCCCAAGTCCCAAGGTACGACGCGTACCGCGGCACCAGTCGTGGCGGCCAGCTTCAGCTGGCCGATCTCCCACGGAGTACACTGCCCTCGTGCGCAGGACGATGCGGAGGCTGGCTGGCGGAACGGTGGCGGCGGTGCTCGTGGCCGGTGCCGTGTCGGTGACCGCGCAGTTCGGGCGGTACTACCCGACGCGGGTGGCGACGGACGCGGACTACGACGGCGGCTTCCAGTTCTGCCGCGTGGCCTTTCGCGGCAACCCGTACGGCGACGGCGGTGGCTGGGGCGTGGACTTCCCGCAGGCCGACCGCAACCTCTCGGTCCGCGTGTCGGAGCTGACGAAGGCCGCCGTCAGGCTCCAGGCCGGCGAGCCACGACACCTGATTGTCCGGCTCACCGACGACGTGCTGTTCCAGTGTCCGTTCATCATGATGACGGAGGTCGGCGCCGCGTTCCTGGACGGCTCGGAGGCCGCGCGCCTGCGCGAGTACCTGCTGAAGGGCGGGTTCCTGTGGGCCGACGACTTCTGGGGGTCCTACGCGTGGGACGTCTGGCAGCAGGAGATCAGGAAGGTGCTGCCGGGGGAAGACTACCCGATCGTCGATCTCCCGCTCGACCACCCGATCTACCGCACGCACTTCGTGCTGGCGAACGGCGTCCCGCAGATTTCATCCATCAACCACTGGCTGGGCACGGGGCACACCTCCGAGCGCGACGCCGACAGCCGCGACCCGCACGGCCGCGCCATCACCGACGCGCACGGGCGCATCATGGTGTTCATGACGCACAACACCGACATCGGCGACTCGTGGGAGCGCGAGGCGGAAGACCCGGAGTACTTCAGCCGGTACTCGACGCAAGGCTACGCGCTCGGCACCGACGTGCTGGTGTACGCGATGACGCACTGACGCGGGTGGCGGGATTGGCTTTGGGGCTTGGGAGTTGGGGTGTGGCTTGGGATTCGGGTTTCGGGACTTGGGATCTGTCGAGGCCCTATCGCAGTTCAGCCAACGACGCCGCCTGGGCCGGGCCGGCCACCTCCGGGTAGAGGCGGGCGAGGCAGGCGGGACAGATCCCGTGCGTGAACTGCGCGGCCTGGTGGCGCAGCTGGTAGTCCTCGATGTTGAGCCAGCGTCCCTGATCGTCGCGCACGCGCTGGCAGCTCGCGCACACCGTGAGGAAATCCGCGTCCGCAGCGTCGTGTCCCCGGGCTACGAGCGGCGCCGCGGGACCGGCCGTGTCGGTGACGTCGCGGAGGACGATCAGGCGCCCGGCTCTCGAACCCCATCGATCCGACACGGACACGATGCGCAGATCGACGCGGCGGTCGCCCAGCGGGACGTCCGAGCGGAACGTGTCCGGTGCCTTCACGAGCGTCCGCGCGCCGAGCAGCCGCGCCAGCGCGGCCCGATCGTTGAACGGCGCACGCTGGGCAGCTTCGTTCTCGAACACCACGCCACCCTTCGGGTCGAGCACGATCACGGCGTCCTTCAGCGCATCCATCAGCGCGGCTCGCGCCTGCGGCAGCAGGTCCAGCAGCCCCTGCCTCAGCACGACCCACGACAGCAGCGCACCACTCACGCCCAGAGAGAGCGTGAGCCAGTTGAGCCCCGGCCACGGCCCGACCTTCATGTTGTAGGCCACGTTCCCCGCCCACGGCAGCGCAACGGCTGCCAGCACGACGGCCATGCCGAACCGGAAGTCGTGGGCCACACGACGCATGCCGCGGAGCAGGAGGACGGTGGCCAGGGTCATCAGGACGTAGTGCTGGGCCGTCAGCACCCAGAACCACCAGCCGTAGTAATAGATGGCGAACGGCGAGGCGCCGGTGGGCGGCTCGATGCGGCTCCAGAGCCAGCCGTGCCACGGGTTGGACCACGCCATCAGCAGGGACACGACCGGCACGCCCCACACCAGCAGGCGGTGTCCGCGGGTCATCTTCTTCCGCACGCCCGACAGCGCCCGCGCCACGTGATAGAAGAGCGGCGACGAGGACACGATGCCGAGGTACTGGATCTGCGAGACGAGACGCTTGCCGTCGAGGGTCGCGACCTGCAGTTCGACGGCGTCGCAGACGGCCCAGAACGACACCGCCGCCAGCATCAGCACCAGCGGTGTGCCGCCGGGCGCCCGGCGGCGGCCGAAGACGACCGCCACCGTGGCGAGACCGACCGCGGCCGCGGACAGGTACACGAGGGAAAACGTCTGTGCGGACATCGCGTGCGTCCGGCGCGCCGTCACGGCACGGGACCAGCCGACCAGCGTACTACAGGGGCGTGACCGACGGCAGCCGCCCCGCTGGCCCTGACGGACTCTTCAGTTCACGCGGACGCGCCAGACGTCCCCGGCGCGGTCCACCGCCACCGGAGCGCCGTAGACCGCGCTGAGCCGCTCGCTCGTCAGGACGGTCTCGGGCGTGCCGTCGTGCAGGATCCGGCCGCCGTGCAGGAGCACCACGCGCGTCACCTCGGGGAGGATCTCGTCCACGTGATGAGTGGCCAGCAGCAGCGTGACCCCCTCGGCGCACAGCCTCCGGAGCACCTGCAGGAACGCGTGCCTGGACACGAGATCCAGCCCGGTGGTCGGCTCGTCCAGCAGGAGCACCTCGGGAGCGGTCACCAGCGCGCGCGCGATCAGGATTCGGCGCCGCTCGCCCGCTGACATCTCCGTCAGCGGTGTCTCGGCCAGGTGGCTGACGCCCACGCGTGCCAGCGCCGACCCTGCGGCCTGCCACATCTCCGGGGAGACACGCTGGTGGGAGAAGAGACCCTGGCTGGCGAGGAAGCCGGACACGACCGCCTCCAGGCCACCCACGCGGCCACGGCGGGTCGTGCGTGCGAAGGAGGTGTCGAGGTCGCCCGACACGACGCCCAGCCGCGTCCGGAGCGTGGCGACGTCCCAGCGCGCCCGCCCGAACCACCGGAGCGGCTCGGGTATGTCCGGGCCGCGCAGCGGGTACTCCTCCAGGGTGAGCATCCGGAGGAGCGACGACTTTCCGGCTCCGTTGGGACCCAGGATGGCCGTGTGCTCGCCGGCCCGGACGGTCAGCGTCAGGCGGTCGAGCACACGAGTGCGACCCCGGACGAGGGTCGCCCCGGCGAGTTCGAGTACTGGTGGTGCCAGACGGGCCGCCCCGTCGGGACGGCCCGGAACCGGCGTCACGCGAACCACCCGTCCGTCAGGACAGATGCTTCCCGACCAGCTTCGTCATCTCGAACATGTTGACGGACGAGCGGCCGCCGAACACCGCCCTGAGCGTGTCGTCGGCGTTGATCATCCGCTTGTTGTTCGTGTCCTGCAGGCCGTTCTTCTTGATGTAGGCCCACAGGCGCTTGGTCACCTCGGTGCGGGGTACCGGCTTGGCACCGATGACGGCCGCGAGCGTGACGCTCGGTGTGACCGGCCGCATGAAAGCCGCGTTCGGTGTGCGCTTCTTGCGCGGAGCCGCCTTGTTCTTCGCGGAGGCCTTCCTCTTCACGACCTTCTTCGCGGCCTTCTTTGCGACCGTTTTCTTTGCAGCCTTCTTCTTCGCAGCCTTCTTCTTGGCCATCGAATCTCCTTCGGTGAGAGGGAAACGTGTCAGCGGATGGTAGCACGCTCTCAGCGTGAGTTCACCAGCGGCTCGCGACGCTCGCGCGCCAGGAGCAGGGGGCCGATCGCCATGGCGCCCGCTGCGGCCCAGACCGCCCACCCGGGCCACAGGTGGATCGGGTACGGATGCGCGTCGCTCTCGTAGCCGGTCGTCCGATCGACGCGGGCCTCGATGTCGGCGCGCTGGGCCATGGGCCAGCGATGGCCGTCTGCGCTCCGCCAGGTGGGCGCATCGAGGATGGGGGCGTAATACTGCTCGAGGATCCGGTTCTCACCCCAGGCCGCCCGCAGGCGCCCCTCGGCCACGGCGCGGTTGCGCGCCTGCACGTGCCAGAGCGCCTCGCTGGCGTAGCGATCTTCCCTGCCGAGCCGCCGCTGCACGACCGGCGGATCCGTCTGCCAGCGCCGCGCGCGGTCGGCGCTGGTCGCCTCCAGCACTCCGGCGGGGAATACGGAGCGGAACGCGTGGCCCTCGCCATCGCGGATCTCCCACCCCACGTGCACGAGCGCCACGAACGCCACGAGGAGGGCCGCCGACGGGCCGGCAGCGCGGGCCAGCGTTCCAGGCGATCCGGCAGCGGCGCGC
>VFZH01000186.1 GCA_016871255.1 Acidimicrobiia bacterium
TGGGCTTCAGCTCAGCCTCTTCGATTACCGGCTCAGGAACGCGTCGCCGGTCCGTTTCACCGTGGACGGGGCCGAGCTGCGCGTCGAGACGCTGCACCTGGCCGGGGAAGATACGGAGCTCGACCTGACCGGGGTCGTGGACCTGGAGGATCGGCTGCTGTCGGCCCGCGCGAGCGGCGTCGCCAACCTGGGCATCATCCAGGGGTTCGTCCGCGACGTGCGCAGCAGCGGCCGGGCGTCGGTCTCCGCCGAGATCACCGGCGCGCTGGAGAGCCCGACCGTCACCGGGACGATGACGATCGACCAGGGCCGGATCCGGCACTTCGCGCTCCCGCACGCGCTCGAGAACATCGACGGCGTGGTCCGGTTCGATTCCCGGGGGGCTGTGCTCGACGGCGTGCGGGCGCGGCTGGGGGGCGGCGATGTCGTCTTCGGCGGCCGGATCGACGTCGCGGGCTTCCTGCCCGAGCGTGTGGATGTCACGGTGACGGGCCGCAACATGCGGCTGCGCTTCCCCGAGGGCATGCGGTCGCTGGTGGATGCCGAGCTGGCGCTGGCGGGTACGCCCGATTCGCTGGTCCTCGGGGGCGACGTGCTGGTGCGGAGCGCGCTCTACTCCCAGCGCTTCGACACGGGCGGCGGCGTGATCGACTTCACCGGCGGCGCCGAGGTGCTGGCGTCCACCGCCACGTCGCTCGAGCCGACGCTGCCCATCCGGTACGACGTGGCGATCACCGCGCCCGGCACCCTGCGCGTGGAGAACAACTCGGCGCGCATCAGCGCGTCGGCCGACCTGCGGCTCGAAGGGACCTACGAGCGGCCGCTCCTCTTCGGCCGGGTCGACGTGGATCGCGGCGAGGTCACCTTCGAGGGCCGGCGGTACACCGTGACCCGCGGCTCGGTGGACTTCAACAACCCCACCCGCATTCAGCCGTTCTTCGACGTCGAGGCGGACACGCGCGTGCGCGTACCCGGCCAGACCTATCAGATCACCGTCGCCGCGGCCGGGACCTTCGATCGGCTCACGCCCACGTTCAGCGCCGATCCACCGCTCCCGGAGATCGAGACGATCGCCCTGCTGCTCGGAGACGTCTCGCCGGGGCAGGACGTGGAGCTGAACCGCTACAGCACGGTGATCACGCCGCAGGAGCAACTGTTGCGGGAGCGGGCGGCCCGCGCCCTGACGGGCGCGCTGTCGGCCGAGGTCGGGCGCGTGGCCGAACAGACGTTCGGCGTGGACACGTTTCAGCTCAACCTCTCGGTCAACGACCTCTACCAGCAGTCGTCCCGCCTCACGCCGGGCGCCCGGCTGACCATCGGCAAGCGGCTGTCGGACCGCGTGTACCTCACCTTCTCGCGCAGCCTGGCGGCGGCCGCCCGCGACCAGATCATCCTGCTGGAGTACGACCAGAGCGAGCGTCTTTCGTGGGTGCTCTCTCAGAACGAGGACGACACCTATGCCCTCGAGGTGCGGGTGCGGCACGTCTTCTGATGGCCGGGTCGCCCGCCAGGCACGCGGGACGAACTGCTGGCGCCACGCCGCCTTCCCGATCGCTCTCGCTGTCGTTCGCCCTGCTGCTCACCGCGTACCCGGCGCCGCTTCCGGCGCAGGAGGCGTCCACGCTCATCGGGCGGACGGTGACCGCCGTCGTCATCGAGCAGGAAGGGCGCACGATCACGGACGCGGCGTACCTCGACCTGCTCGAGACGGAGGCCGGCCGGCCGCTGTCGATGGCCGACGTGCGGGAGACGATCGAGCACTTCGACGGCCTGGGCCTGTTCGACGACGTGCAGGCCGTTGCGGAGGAGGCGGGCGCAGGCGTCCGCCTGCGCTATCGGCTCGTGCCCGCGCACCCGGTCGAATCCGTGGTGTTCGAAGGCAACCTGGGGCTTCCCGAGGCCGAGGTGCGTGACGCGGTGCTCGAGCGGCACGGCGCCACCCCGCCCGCGAGCCGGGCGCCGGAGGTGCTCGACACGCTGGCCGCCTTCTACCGCGACCACGGCTACCTGGATCCGTCGCTGCGCTTCCACGTGGAGGAGCGTCACGACCCGGATGCCGCGACGCTGACGTTCACGATCGACGCCGGCCGGCACGCGATGGTGGCCGATGTCCGGGTCGAGGGGGTGCCTGCGGCCGAGCAGGACGCGCTGCTCGGCAGGTTGTCGCTGCGGCCGGGACGGCCGTTCGACAACCGCGAGCTGAGGGAGGCGCTCGACGGGTACGAAGCCGATCTCCGCGCGGGCGGCTTCTACGAAGCGCGCGCCGATGCGTCGGCGGAATACGGGCCGGATGGCGATGCCCGGGTGACCGTGGCGGTCGAGCGCGGGCCACGCGTCGAGGTGGCGTTCGAAGGCGACCCGATCGACGGGAACCTGCGGGAGAGCCTGGTGCCGATCGAGCGCGAGAGGTCGGTGGACGAGGACCTGCTCGAGAACGCCGCGCTCGCCATCGAGGACTACTGGAAGGCCCGGGGCTACCGCGACGCGACGGTGCGTCATCGTCGCGAAGAGCGCGCCGCCGGGTTGCTCGTGGTCACCTTCACCATCGCGCGCGGGTCGCGCCACCTTGTCGCCGAGGCGCGGATCAGCGGTCACGCGGCGCTCGCGACCGAAGCGCTGCGCGCGGGTCTCGACGTGGTGGAGGGTGCGCCGTTCGTGCAGATGGAACTCGAGTCGTCGGCGGATTTCATCCGCCAGGTGTACCGGGAGCGCGGCTTCACCGACGTGAACGTGCTCCCGCGCGTCGAGGTGCTGGAGGACGGATCGGCGGGTGCCGACCGTCGCGTGCTGGTGGCGTTCGACGTGACCGAGGGCCCACGGACCGTGGTGTCGCGCGTGGAGCTGACGGGCCACGCGTCGGTACCGGAGGGCGAGATCCGGCCGCTGCTGGAGACGGTCCCCGGCGCGCCGTATTCCGACGCGGCCGTGCGGGACGACCGCGATCGGATCGAGACGCTGTACCTGAACCGCGGCTACCAGACCGTGGTCGTGCGCCCTTCGTCCACCCGCACCGAGGATCGCGAAGGCGCCGTCGTCCGCTTCGCCATCCAGGAAGGGCCGCTGATCGTCGTGGACCACGTCATCGTGCTGGGCAACCGGCGGATCAGCACCGAGACCATCCGGCGCGAAGTGTCGCTCGAGCCCGGTCAGCCGCTCGGGTTCGACGACCTGATCGAGAGCCAGCAGCGGCTGAGCGCCCTGGGGCTCTTCCGCCGCGCGACCATCCGGCAGCGGCAGCACGGGGCCGACCCGCGGCGCGACGTGATCGTGGAGGTGGAGGAAGCGCCGCCGATCACAATCGGGTACGGCGGTGGCGTGGAAGCGGGCCGACGGCTGAGGCCGACCGCCGAGCGCGGGGAGGCGGAGGAACGCTTCGAGCTGGCGCCCCGCGCGTTCTTCGAGATCACCCGCCGGAACCTGTGGGGCAAGAACCGCTCGGTGACGCTGTTCACGCGCGCCAGCCTGCGCAGCCGCGACATCGCCGTGTCGCCGGGCGACCCCGCCGCCGGGACCTACGGGTTCAACGAGTACCGCGTGGTGGGCACGTACCGCGAGCCGCGCGCGCTCGGCACGCGCGCGGACGTGATCGTCGTCGGGACGCTGGACCAGTCGATCCGTTCGAGCTTCAATTTCAAGACCCGCGAGGTGAACGCCCGCACCGCGACGGCGCTGTCGCCCCGGTACACGGCGACCGGCACCTACGCCTACCGGGCCGTTGAGCTGTTCGACGAGCGGTTCACCGAGGAGGAAAAGCCGGTGATCGACCGGTTGTTCCCGCAGGTGAACCTGTCGATGCTGGCGGCGACGATCGTGCGCGACACGCGCAACGACCTGCTCGACCCGGACACGGGGCTGTTCCTGGCGCTCGAGCAGACGTTCGCGGCCCGGGCGTACGGATCCGAGGTCGGGTTCGTGAAGACGTACGCCCAGGCCCTCGGGTTCGCCCGCCTGCCCTCGACCCGGCGCATCGTCGTGGCCGTCGCCGCGCGGCTGGGTCTGGCGCACGGCTTCCCGCGCGTCGTCGGCGGGGAACGGGTCGTGAACCAGTTGCCCGCGAGCGAGCGCTTCTTCGCCGGTGGCGACACCACCGTGCGCGGCTTCGCGCTGGATCGGCTGGGCGATGCCGGCACCATCTCGCCGACTGGGTTTCCGACCGGCGGCAACGGGCTCGTGGTCCTGAACGCGGAGCTGCGCTCGGCAGCCAGCGACACGCTGCAGGCGGTCGTCTTCCTGGATGCCGGCAACGTGTTCCCGGCCGCCGGCGACCTGAGCCTGGCGGACCTGCGTCCCGCCGCCGGTGTGGGCCTGCGCTATGTGTCACCCGTGGGTCCGATCCGCGTGGACTGGGGCTTCAACCTCGATCGCCGCGAGCTGACGCCCGGCCGGCTGGAACGCAGCAACGTGCTGCACATCTCGCTGGGACAAGCGTTCTGAAAATCCCAAGGCCCAAAACCCAAAGCCCAAGCCAAATCCCAAATGCCAAATCCCAACTCTTTCGCGCCGTGCACGTTGACGTCCTGGGCGTTGGGTCTTGGCTTGGGATTCGGGATTTGGGCTTTGGGATTTGTCTTCCCCGTGTCATCCCAGGTGCTGCTGGACCGCGTCGTGGCCCGCGTGAACGACTCGGCGATCACGCTGTCCGACGCGCGCGTGGCCGCGGCGCTGCGGCTGGTCGAGGTGCCTCGGGGCGAAGATCCGATCGTGGCGGCGACCCGCGGGCTGATCGAGCGTCGGCTGATCCTGCGCGAAGTGGAGCGGTTCGCGCCGCCGGAGCCCGAGGCCGAGCTGCTCGAGCAGGAGGTGGCTGCGCTCGCCGCCCGTGCCGGGTCCGAGTCCGCGCGTGTCGCGCTCGGACGCGAGACGGGTCTGACCGACTCGGCGCTCCGGGATCTCGCGCGCGACAGCCTGCGCATCCAGGCCTATCTCGGAGAACGCTTCGGCGCCGTCACCCCCGGACAGTCGATCGAGGAGTGGGTGCGCGACCTGCGCCGCAGGGCGACGGTCACCTGCAGCCTTCCGGATTGTTAGACCGGGATCGAATCCAATCCCAACGCGGACCGACCGCCGCCGCGACCCTCGTAGGGGCCGGCTGGCTGGCTGGAGTCACTCGTGCGGGGGCGGATGGGGCGAGTGGGGGCGAGTAGGGCGG
>VFZH01000187.1 GCA_016871255.1 Acidimicrobiia bacterium
CACTCTGGGCCTCGGCCCGGCTGGCGCGCGAGACGCTGGGCTGGTCGCCGCAGCGCAGCGATCTCGCCACGATCGTGGCCGACGCGTGGCGCTGGCACTCGGCGCACCCGGGCGGGTTCCGTGGTGCGGCCGCCGACTGATGCGGACGCCCCCGCTCGTCGATCCGCTGCTGTCGGTGGTGATGCCCGTGTTCAACGAGTGCGCCACCGTGGAGACCGTGGTCCGGCGGGTGCTGGCGGTGCCGCTGCGGATCGATCTGATCGTGGTGGATGACGGGTCCACCGACGGCACCCCCGGTGTGCTGGAGGGGCTGCAGCGGGAGCTGGGGTTCACCTTCATCCGCCAGCCGGAGAACCGGGGCAAGGGCGCGGCGCTCCGGCGTGGGTTCGAGGCGGTGGCCGGCGACCTGGTCGTGATCCAGGACGCCGATCTGGAGTACTCGCCGGAGGAGTACCCGCAGCTCATCGAGCTGATCTGTCAGGGGCGCGCGGACGTCGTGTACGGGTCGCGGTTCCTCGGGCGCCACCGGGCGTTTCTCTTCACCCACTTCGTGGGCAACCGGATCCTGACACTGGTGACGAACGTGCTCTACGACACGATGCTCACCGACATGGAGACGTGCTACAAGGCGATGCGGGTGGAGGTGCTGCGGTCGATGACGCTGCGCTCGAACGGCTTCGACATCGAACCGGAGCTCACGGCCAAGATCTTCAAGCGCGGGTATCGCGTGTTCGAGGTCCCGATCACGTACGATGGCCGTGGCTACGACGAGGGCAAGAAGATCGGGTGGGTTGACGGCGTCATCGCGCTGTGGACGCTGGTCCGCTATCGCTTCAACGAGTGAACGCGTTTCTTCGATTGCTCGGGCACGCCCGGCCGCACCGCGCGCGGCTCGCGGGCGCGTTTGCGTCGATGCTGGTCTACGGCGCGGCGTCCGCCGGGCTGGCGGCCCTCATCCAGCCGATTTTCGACAACGTCCTGGTGACCCGGTCGGGGCTGGGCACGGTGATCGCCGGCATCCTGTTGCTGTATCTGCTGAAGGGCGCAGGAGCCTACCTCTCCTCCTACCTCATGGCCGACGTGGGGCAGCGTGTGGTGCGGGACCTTCGCACCACGATGTTCCGCCACCTGCTCGATCAGTCGGCGGCGTTCTTCGCCAGGCACCCGATCGGGCGGTTGATCTCCCGTCTGGTCAACGACATCAGCCAGGTGCAGCAGGCGGTGTCCGAGACGCTCGGGGATCTGGCGCGGGAGTCGCTCGCGCTGCTGGGCTACGTGACGCTGATGTTCTACTACGACGCCCGGCTGGCGGTGGTGTGCCTGACCGGGGCGCCGCTCGTCGTCTACCCGCTGGTGCGGCTCGGGCAGCGGGTGCGGCGGACGACCCGGCGCAGCCAGGAGGCGATCGAGCAGATCACGCACGTCGGGGCGGAGGCGTTCGGCGGACACCGGATCGTCAAGGCGTTCGGCGCCGAGGCGCGCGAGGGGCGCAAGTTCGCGGCGGCGTCCGATTTCCTGTACCGGACCAACATGCGCGTGATGAGCGTGCTGGCGATCCTGCCGCCCACGATGGAGCTGATCGGCGGCCTGGCGTTCGCCGGCGCGCTCTGGTACGGCAGCCAGGAGATCGCGGCCGGGCGTCTGACCGCGGGCGAGTTCACGGCGTTCATCGTGGCGCTGTTCATGATGTACGGCCCCGCGAAGAAGCTCAGCCGGGTCAACGCGAACCTGCAGCAGGCCGTGGCCGCGTCCGAGCGGATCTTCGAGATGCTCGATGTCCGCACCGAAGTCGCCGAGCGTCCCGGCGCGCCGCCGCTCCCGCCCTTCGCCGGCACGATCGCGTTCCGGGACGTGGCGTTCTCCTACGAGGAGAGCGACGCCACGCTGCGGGACGTGACCTTCAGCGTGCGTGCGGGCCAGGTGCTGGCGATCGTGGGCCGCAGCGGCGCGGGGAAGACCACGCTCGTGAACCTCCTGCCGCGGTTCTACGACGTGACGGCCGGGTCGATCCTGATCGACGATCGCGACATTCGCGACGTGTCGCTCGCCTCCCTGCGCGCGCAGATCGGCATCGTGACGCAGGAGACCGTGCTGTTCGACGACACGATCGCCGCCAACATCGCCTACGCCAGGCCGGACGCCTCGCGTGAGGCGATCGAGGCCGCTGCCCGGGCGGCCCACGCGCACGAGTTCATCGCCCCGCTGCCGGAGGGCTATGACACGCGCATCGGGGAGCGCGGCCAGCGCCTGTCGGGCGGCCAGCGCCAGCGTCTCGCGATCGCCCGGGCCCTGCTGCGCGATTCGCCGATCCTGATCCTCGACGAGGCCACCTCGTCGCTCGACACCGAGGCGGAGCGCCTCGTGCAGGAGGCCCTGGCGAACCTGATGGTGAACCGGACGTCGTTCGTGATCGCGCACCGGCTGTCGACGATCCGCAGGGCCGATCTCATCGTGGTCCTGGAACACGGCCGCATCGTCGAGACCGGCACCCACGACGCGCTGCTGGCGCGGCAGGGCACGTACGCGAAGCTGCACGAGCTGCAGTTGCTGGAGGAGACCACGGAGGTGGAGGCGGGATGACCTGCGCCTGGGGCTGCGGAGCATGATCAAGTCGATGACCGGGTTCGCCTCGCTGACGCACGACAGCGAGGAGGCCACCGTCGGGGTCACCGTCCGGGCGGTCAATCACCGCTTCCTGGACCTGCAGCTCCGGGTGCCGCCGGCGTGGGGTGAGCTGGAGCCGGCCGTCCGGGCGCTCGTCCAGCGCCGGCTGACGCGCGGCCGCGTCGAGGTGGCCGTGACGATTCAGCCCAAGGCCCCGACCGCGCTCACCGTGGAGTTGAACGAGGCGTTCGTCGCCGCGCTGCACGCGGCGCTCGATCGCGCCCGGGAGCGCGGGATCATCGCCGGGGCGCTGGCGCCGGGTGACCTGCTGCGCCTGCCGCAGGCGATCGCCGTGCGCGACCAGCAGGTGGTGCCGGACCCGGCGTCCGTGGAGCGGATCGGCGCCGCCCTCGATGCGGCGGTATCCGACGCGCTCGGTGCGCTCGATGCCATGCGGTCCGCCGAAGGTGCGCACCTGCGCCGGGATCTCGACGTCCGCCGGGGACTGCTGGCCGAGCTCATCACCCGGCTGCAGGAGGGTGCGGACGCCGGGCGCGCGGGGCTCGAAGCGCGCCTGCGGGCCAGGGTCGCCGAGCTGCGCCAGCAGCCGGCAGCCGACGAGGCGCTCGTGGCCCAGGAGATCGTGCGCGTGGCACAACGGTCGGACGTGAGCGAGGAGGTCGCCCGGTTTCGCGGACACCTCGAACACTGGGATGCCCTGGCGAACAGCGAGGAGCCGTGCGGCCGCAAGCTCGATTTCCTGCTGCAGGAGATGAACCGGGAGATCAACACGCTCGGCGCCAAGGCGGACGGCCTCGGGATCCCCGAGCTGGTCATCGCCGCGAAGGCCGAGCTGGAACGGTTGCGCGAACAGGTGCAGAACGTTGAGTAGGACCGCGGAGACCGGCGGGACCGCGAAGCCGGGACGCGGCCAGTTGTTCATCGTGTCGGCACCGTCGGGAACGGGCAAGACCACGCTCATCGAGCGGCTCGTGCGGACGGTACCGGGCCTGCGGATGTCGCGCTCGTACACGTCCCGCCCCGTGCGCGAGGGCGAGCAGGACGGGGTAGACTACCAGTTCATCAGCCGGGCCGCGTTCGAAGAGCGGATCGCCCGCGGGGCGTTTCTCGAGTGGGCCGACGTGTTCGGCAACTACTACGGCACGTCGCGCGACGACACGGAGCGGGTGCTGGCGGGCGGCGAGGATCTCGTGCTGGTGATCGACGTGCAGGGCGCCAGGCAGGTGCGCGCGCTCGGGCTCGTGCACACGGCCGTGTTCGTGCTGCCGCCGTCGGCCGCCATTCTGGAGCAGCGATTGCGTGGCCGCAGCAGGGACAGCGAGGAGCAGATCCGGCGCCGCCTGGACGTCGCCAGGGACGAGGTCGCGGACGCGTCGAGCTACGACTACGTCGTCATCAACGACGAGGTCGACCCGTGCGTGGAACGGCTGCGCGGGATCGTCGCGGCGGAGCGAGCCCGGATCGCGCGGATGCGTGACGAGATCGACCGGGTCACGTGCACGTTCCGCAGTGACGCCTGATCGTCGTGCCGTTCGTCCGGTCTGAGCCATGTCCCTGATTGCACTCGGCGTCACCGGCGGGATCGGAGCCTACAAGTCGGTCGAGGTCTGCCGCGGCCTCCAGAAGCGCGGGCAGGACGTCGTGACCGTGATGACGCGGTCCGCAACGCGGTTCGTCGGCCCGGTCACCTTCGAGGCGATCACGCGCCGCGAGGTGATCACGTCCCAGTGGCGCCGGGGGGCCAACGCCGACATCGAGCACATCGCCATCGCCAGCGACATCGCCCTGCTCCTCGTCGCCCCGTGCACGGCCAATGTCGTCGGCAAGTTCGCGCACGGCATCGCCGACGACTTCCTGACCTCGCTGTACCTGGCGACCGAGGCGCCCGTGCTGATCGCCCCGGCGATGAACACCAACATGCTGGCCCACCCGGCCGTGCAGCAGAACCTCGCCGCGCTGTCCGCGCGTGGCGTGCACGTCGTGGAGCCGGGCGAGGGATACCTCGCGTGCGGCTGGATCGGACGTGGGCGGCTCGCCGAGCCGGACGTCATCGTCGAGGCGGCGGTGCGACTCCTGACGCCGGCCGGTTCCGCGCTGTCGGGCCGGCACCTCGTGGTGAGTGCCGGTCCCACGTACGAAGATCTGGATCCGGTGCGCTACCTCGGCAACCGGTCGAGCGGACGGATGGGGTTCGCGATTGCGGCAGAGGCCGCGCGCAGGGGCGCGCGCGTGACCCTCGTGGCCGGGCCGACCTCGCTCGCCCCGCCCGCCGTGGACGCGCTCGTGCGCGTGCGGAGCGCACGGGAGATGCACGGGGCCGTGATGGCCGCCGCGGCGGGGGCCGACGTGGTCGTGATGGCCGCCGC
>VFZH01000188.1 GCA_016871255.1 Acidimicrobiia bacterium
AAGCGCCTCGTGCGGGCGCTGGAGGTGTACCTCGCGACCGGGACGCCGCTGACGGCGCACTTCGACCGCACGACCTCGCTGATTGCAGACTGCCGCGTCGTCAGCCTGGCCTTGCGGCTGGATCCCGCCCTGACGGCCGAGCGCGTGGCGCGCCGGGTGGACGAACAGTTCGCGCGGGGCATCGTGGACGAGGTGCGGGGCCTGCTGGCTCGCGGCGTCCCCGCCGGGGCCCGCCCGTTCGGAGGGCTGGTGTACCGGCAGGTGCTGGAACAGCTGGCGGGTGTCCGCGACGAAGCGGCCACGCGCGCGCTGATCGTGCAGGAGAACCGGCGGTACGCACGACGGCAGTTGATCTGGTTTCGCAAAGAGCCTAATCTGGACTGGCTCGACGGTCCTGGCGAGCGGAACGAGACGCTGCGGTGCGCACTCGAGGTGCTCGACGCGCGCGGACTTCGGCGGCGGACGTAGCGCACCCGGGTGCGCGTCCGGAGAGGCCGGCCGCGCTGCCAGGACTGACCGTCCGACGCCTGACTACCATGTCTCCAGCCGATACGCGCTCCCCGGCCTCGCAGCCCAACATCCAGGACGTCTTCCTCAACTACGCGAGGCGTGAACGTCTGCCCGTGACCATTCACCTGCTGGACGGGCGCTCGTTCGACGTCCGGATCAAGAACTTCGACCGCTTCGCCTTGGTCGTGGAAGTCGACGGCGGCGACCACCTGATCTTCAAGCACGCCATCGCCACCATCGGGACCCAGCGGACGGTGGCGAACTACCTGTCGTCGCACCACCCCTGATTGTCCCAGCCCGCGTTCACCCGCGCGATCGTCATCGTCCTCGACGGCGCCGGCATCGGGGCGCTGCCGGATGCGGCCCTGTACGGGGACGAGGGGACCCATACGCTGGGGCACGTCATCGAGACCTGCCGTCCGGCGATTCCCACGCTCCGATCGCTGGGGCTGGCGCGGCTGGTCGGTGCGCACGACAGCGGTGACCCGGGGGTGGCGGGGGCGTTCGGCCGGATGGCGGAGGCCTCTGCCGGCAAGGATTCCGTCACCGGACACTGGGAGCTGATGGGGGTTGTCCTCGATCGCCCGTTTCCCGTGTTCCCGCAGGGGTTCCCGGCGGAGCTGATCGCGGGCCTGGAAGCGCGCATCGGCCGCCGCACGCTGGGCAACGTCGTGGCCTCCGGGACGGCCATCATCGAGTCGCTCGGCGACGAACACGTCCGGACCGGGAGGCCGATCGTCTACACCTCGGCCGACAGCGTGTTGCAGATCGCGGCGCACGAGAACGTCATCGCGGTATCGGAGTTGTACCGGATCTGCGAGGTCGCCTTCGATCTGGCCTGCCGGGGCCTCGGCGTCGGACGTGTCATTGCCAGGCCGTTCACGGGCGAGCCTGGTGCGTTCACACGGACCGCGCGCCGCCACGACTTCGCGGTGGAGCCAGCCGGCGACACGCTGTTGGACCTGGTAGCGGCGGCCGGACGGCCGGTTGTCGGCATCGGCAAGGTCCGCGACCTGTTCGCGGGGCGCGGCATTACGCGGTCGCTGCCGTCCGCGAGTGATGCGGAGGGGATGGCGCACGTGAAGGCCGCCATGGAGGACACGCCGGCCGGCCTGGTCCTGGCCAACCTTGTGGATTTCGACACGCTGTACGGACACCGCAACGACGCAGCCGGCTATGCCGCCAACCTCGAGCGGTTCGATCGGGAGCTGCCCGGTGTGCTGGATCGGCTGGTGCCCGGCGATCTGCTGGTTGTGACGGCCGATCACGGCAACGACCCGACCACGCCGGGGACGGACCACACGAGGGAGTACGTCCCGGTGCTGGTGACCGGCGATGGCGTTGGCCGCGGGATCGATCTGGGGACGCGGGCTACGTTCGCCGATCTCGGGCAGACGCTGGCCGAAGCGCTGCACGTCGGCCCGATGCGGCACGGCGTGAGCTTTCTGGAGCAGTTGGGTGCAGAGCATTCGTGAGACGCTCGAAGCCCGCGAGCGGGAGACGCTGGCCCCGCAGGCGGCCAGGAGCGCCGACAGTCGCGGCCGGGCCAGGCCCGAGCCGGAAGACGACGTGCGGCCGGCGTTCCAGCACGATCGGGACCGCATCATCCACTGCAAGGCGTTCCGACGCCTCAAGCACAAGACGCAGGTCTTCTTCGCGCCGGCGGGCGACCACTACCGCACCCGGCTGACGCATACGCTCGAGGTGTCGCAGATAGCCCGGACGATCGCGAAAGTGCTCCGTCTGCACGAAGAGCTGACCGAGGCGATCGCACTCGGGCACGACCTGGGTCACACGCCGTTCGGGCACACGGGTGAGCGCGTGCTGGGGGGGCTGGTGACGGGTGGCTTCAATCACTACGAGCAGAGCCTGCGGATCGTCGAGACGCTGGAGCACGATGGCCGTGGTCTCAACCTCACGTGGGAAGTCCTGAACGGCATCGCCCATCACTCGAAGGGCAAGCGGGGGGCTCCCGTCGGGCTGCCGCCCGAGCGCCGTCCGGCGACGCTCGAGGGGCAGGTGATGCGCGTGGCCGACCTGATCGCGTACGTCAACCACGATATCGACGATGCCGTGCGGGCGGGGCTGCTGCGGCCGGAGGACTTGCCGGCCGGGGCTGTTGGCGTGCTGGGTGCCACCGCATCGCAGCGGATCGGCTCGATGGTTCGTGACGTCGTGCGGGAGACCACCGCTGGAGGGCTGGAGGACGTGCGGATGAGCGCTGCCGTGCTCGAGGCCACGCTGGAGCTGCGCGGCTTCCTGTTCGAAGCGGTGTACGAGAACGGGCGGTCCACGGCGGAGTTCCGGAAGGCCGCCGGCATTCTCGGGGGGCTCTGGGAACAGGTCCATCAACGTCCGAACGAGTTCCTGGAGCAGCGGGCCATCGAGGCCTACGGGGTGGAGCGGGCCGCGACCGACTTCCTGGCCGGCATGACGGATCGCTTCGCCGTGGGGTTGTACGAGCGGCTGTTCATCCCCCGGCCCTGGGTAGGGCCGCTCGGCATGGACCGGTAGTGGCGGGTGGCCCGTCTGGCCGCCTGCGGGGCCGGCCGTCAGACGGCCCGGCGCGTACACGTATAATGAACGGTCGCCCTGCTGCCGGAGACGCGGTCTGGGCCCCTGGTCCATGGAACTCGACCTCACCCGGATCCGCCGGGCAGAAGAGCGCGTCGAGCGCACGCTCGATCCGGCCGTGCTGGTGTCGGAAGGCGACGCGTACCGCGTGGTGACGCCCGTGCAGTTGGCGTGCGACGTGCGCCGCGATGGGCATCGCTTCCGTCTCACCGGGCGGGTCCAGGGTGGACTCGAGTTGACGTGCAGCCGCTGCCTCGAGCCGTTTCCGTGGCCCGTGGTGATGGCGTTCGACCACCGGTATCTGCCCGCGGACGAGGCGGAGGCCGACTCGGAGGTCGAGGTCGCCGACGACGATCTCGACACGAGCTACTACCGGGACGATCGCATCGACCTGGGCGAGCTGGTGCGGGAGCAGTTCTACCTGTCCCTGCCGATGAAGCCGCTGTGCAGCGAGGAGTGCCGGGGCTTGTGTCCGCAGTGCGGCACGAACCTGAACACCACGACGTGCGCCTGCCGGACCGGCTGGGTGGACCCGCGAATGGCGCCGCTGAGAGATCTGCAGTCACACTGAGCGTCCTTATGCCGAACCCGAAACGCCGACACTCCAAGACCCGCACCGCCAAGCGCCGCACGCACGACGCGCTGCAGCCGGCGGCCACCAATCTCTGTCCCCAGTGCCACGAGCCGAAGGCGCCGCACCGCGTGTGCCCGCACTGCGGCTTCTACCGGCAGCGGCAGGTTCGTCCTGTCGACGAGGAGTAGTCCCGGACCGGCCGGGCCGCGGTGCCGGCAGCACCGGCGCCCGGGCCGGTTCGCGCGATGATTGCGTTCCTCTTTCCAGGTCAGGGTTCCCAGAAGGTCGGGATGGGCGCCGCGCTCGCGCAGGCGTTCCCGGAGGCCCGTGCGGTCTTCGATGAGGCGGACGCGGCGCTGGGCAGCCCGCTGTCGCAGCTCATCCTCGAGGGGCCGCCGGAGCAGCTCACGCTGACCGAACACGCGCAGCCGGCGCTCGTGACCGTCAGCACCGCGGCTTTCCGCGTGCTCGCGAAACGGGGATGCCGTCCCGCGTTCGTGGCGGGCCACAGCCTCGGGGAGTACTCCGCGCACGTCGCGGCCGGCACCTTCACGTTCGCCGATGCGGTGCGTGTCGTCCGCAGCCGCGGTCGGTACATGCAGGAGGCGGTGCCCGTGGGGACCGGCGCGATGGCGGCGATTCTCGGGCTCGACACCGACGCGGTGGCTGCCGCCTGCGCCGAAGCGGCGGACGGCGAGGTCGTGAGCCCGGCGAATCTGAACGGCGGTGGCCAGGTCGTGATCGCCGGCACGACGGCGGCGGTCGCCCGGGCGCTCGAGCGCGCGAAGGCGCTGGGTGCGCGGCGCGCCCTGCCCCTGCCCGTGAGCGCGCCGTTCCACTGCGCGCTGATGGCCCCGGCCGCCGATCGGCTGGCACCGGACCTGCGGGCCCTCGATGTGCACGACCCGGCCGTGCCGGTCGTGGCGAACGTCGATGCCGAGCCGAGGCGTGACGCGGCCGGCGCCATCGACGCACTGATCCGGCAGGTGGCTGCGCCCGTGTTGTGGGAGGCGGTCATTCGTCGCCTTGCCCGTGAAGGCGTAAGCACGTATGTTGAGGTGGGACCGGGAACGGTTCTCAGCGGCCTCTCCAGAAAGATTCACCCCGGCGCCACCGTCGTCAACTTCTCCGAGCCGG
Organism: Acidimicrobiia bacterium; assembly: GCA_016871255.1. GTDB lineage: Bacteria > Acidobacteriota > Vicinamibacteria > Vicinamibacterales > UBA2999 > VFZH01. The sequence continues at coordinate 4,796 of VFZH01000188.1, forward strand.
GCGACCTGAGCGCGGTCGAGGCGGCGACGCGGCCGTAGGGCGGGAGCGTTCCTCTTCATGTTCGAGCTGTCCGGGAAGGTCGCGATCGTGACCGGCGCGTCGCGCGGCATCGGCCGCGGTGTGGCGACGGCGCTGGCGGCCCAGGGAGCCACGGTCGTGGCGG
>VFZH01000189.1 GCA_016871255.1 Acidimicrobiia bacterium
CAGGATGGCGCGCGCCGAGCGCTGCGTGGACGGAGGGCTCAGGCCCTTGGTGACGGTCTGCTGCACCCAGTAGTCCGCCATCTCCCGCACCGACCGGTTCAGGACCCGTTCCGAAAACGCCTCGCGGATCGGGCTGGTGGCGACCCAGTCGACCGGCACGGCCGGCTCCGCGTTCGGCCACGTCCGGGTCTCCTTCAGGTAGATCCGGCGCAGCTCGGCGGTTGACACCGCCGTCACCGGGTTCGCCTTGTTCACGACGATCGCGAACGCCTCCTGCGCCCTCGGCGCCTGCCACCCGATGGCGCCGAGCAAGCCGAGTACCGCCAGGAACAGCCTCATGGCGACGGCCCGGGCGGCACACGGCTTCATCACGCTATCAGCGTACTGCGGTCCCCCCGCTCAGAAGAAGAGGGCCGCCGCCGCGGCCACGCCGCTGTAGGGCGACATCTCCGCCGACTCCGGAATGAAGTCCCGCTTCAGCGGCGTCGCGTAGTAGTACTCGAACTTCAGCGAGATTTCGGGCAGCGGCTTGTAGTTGACCCCCGCCAGGTGCCGCCGCTCCGCCTCCTGCACGCGGGCGCTCTCCAGCCCTTCCAGCCGGTAGAAGCCGATCCATTCGTCGGTCATGCGCACCGACGGCTGCGTGTAGTAGCCGAAGCGGGTCTCGCCATCGCGCCACTTGCCGCGCGCGTACTCCGAGTTGAGGCCGAACTGCCCGAACACGAGCTGCTGCTCGGCGCCCCAGACCTCGTTGGAGAAGATCTCCGAGCCGCCCTCGATGGTGGTGTAGCCGTTGAAGTAGTCGGCCGCGAAGTTCAGCGTCCGGAGGCTGCCGGAGGTCGGCAGGCGCACCTCGACGCGCGCGCCGTAGGACTTCTTGTCGTCCACATCACCCAGGAAGTTGCGCTCGCCCTCGTTGTTCGAGACGTAGAGCGTGTAGCCCACGCTGATCTCCGACTCGCCCGTCGGGCGGCCGAACGACCCGCGCACCATCGCGCCGATCAGCTCCGGCGGGAACATCTCGCGCAGATGGATCGGGATGTCGGTGGAGTACTGCACGTTCGGGTAATGGTTCTGCCACCAGTACTGCGGCGCCAGGAACTTGCCCGCCCGGATGTTCAGCGCGCGGTTGTGGCTGTATTCGATCCAGGCGTTGCGTACCTGGGCGATGCCCGTCTCGCCGCTGACGTCACCGCCCGCTTCCTCGGTGTGCCCCTCCCCCCCGGCCTGTCCCTCCGCGTGCGCCTTGCCCTCTCCCTCGTGTTCGCCTTCCTCCTCGTGCTCGCCCTCCTCGCCGTGCCCCTCCGCGAGCTCGGCATGGTGCGGGATGAAGGCCATGTAGATCTCGGCGAAGAGGTTGAACTTGCCGAGCTGCTTTGACGTGATGATGCCGAGCGGATTCAACTGGAAGCCGTGCGGCTCCGCCGTCTCGTCGGCGAAGAAGCGGGTGTTCACGAACCCGTTGAGGTTCACTTTCGACGCGATCTGCTCGCGGAGCGAGAGGACCTCGTCCTGCAGGCCCGCAGCCTCGTCTTCCAGGTCTTCCTGGGTCACCGCCTCCTCGGCCTGCTCGCTCAGTTCCTCGATGCGCTCCTGCAGGTCGGCGATCGCCGCCTCCTGCTTGGCGAGCTGCTCCTTCAGCCGCTCCAGGTCGTCCTGTGCCCAGGCCCCGCTGCCCGTGGCGAGCAGGAACGCGACCGCCAGTCCGTACACGCGCTTCATCGTCTGCTCCTTTTCGCTGTCCGCACGTCCAGCCCGCATCGGAGCTGCCGTCCGGAGTTATCGGCCCCATCGCCGCCCAACAGCACCGTCCCTGCAAGTACCTGTCGTACAAAGAGAAAGGCCAGCCCGAATCACCCGGACTGGCCTGCCTCGCCCCAAACGACCCGCGAGCGGGCGCTGTGGCTACTTCTTCCCCTTCAGGTTGTGGCACGCCTCGAAGTCGAGGATCGCCAACCCGCTCGGCACGCTCTTCGGAATGAGCGAGCAGAGGTTCTTCGGCATGGCACCGGGATCCAGCAGGCCGGTCCGGACGAAGTCGATCAGGTCCTTCGTCTCCTGCTTGGTCAGTTGCACGGGGCTTGCCAGCAGCGGGTCGATGACTGCGAGCACCGGTGCGCTGGGACCCTGCCGCTTCTGGAGGTCCTTCGGCACGCCGGCCTTCTTCGCGTTGTACTTCGGCGTGTTCCCGACCGCGTCGAGGTGGAACCGGATGGCATCGCCCAGATCCGCGAACGCCCCGTTGTGGAAGAACGCGGGCGCCAGCGCGAGGTTGCGCAGCGGCGCGGTCCGGAACTGGTAGCGCTCGCTCGGGTCGCCCGAGACCTGGGCCTGCCCGAAGTCCTCGTCGGCGTTCGGACCGTCGTAGATCATGTTGCTCTTCCCGACGCCGAAGAACGGCGCGATCTGCGGGATACCGGCGACGTGGTTCGCGAAGTCGCTGAACATCTCGTTCGAGCGCCCCTTCACGGCATGGCAGGCCACACAGTTGCCCTTGCTCTCGTCGAAGAAGACCAGGGCTCCACGCTTCTCGGCGGTCGTCATCGCGTTGCGATCACCACGGGCAAAGCGGTCCAGCGGCGCGTTCGCGAAGATCAGCGCGAACTCGAACTCGGCGATCGCGCGGCCGAACATGCTGAAGTCGATCAGGCCGCCCGGCCCGCCCATCTCCGGAAACACGGCTGCGAACAGCTGCCGGTACGCCGGGATGCCGTTGAGGATGTCGAGCCCCTTCTGCCTGATCGGCTCGTTGCGGAAGCCGGAGCCGTCCGGCGGGGGCACCGTCAGCCCGACGCCGTTGTCGAACTGGCAGAAGTCCGGCCCGAGGCTGGGGCACGTACCGGTGAAGCCGGCCACTTCCACGAGCTCCGTCGGGGGAATGAACGCCTGTGCCTGCAGCAGGTGAAGGATCACCGGATCGCTCGGCGGGAACATCACGGCATCCCCTTCGGGATCGGGGAACTTGAACCCGAAAACGTTGTCGAACGGGTCGCCGAGCGATTCGCTGATCGCGTGGTTCGCGCTGAACCGGCCGTTCCACATCAGCTTCGGGTAGAAGGCGTTGTTGATGACGGACGGCGCACGCCGCTGGTTCCGCGGGCCCGTGCGGTGCGGCCCCACCTTCCGGTTGCTGTCCACGCCGATCGCGATCGGCTGCGAGTCGCCCATCGCGTTCCCCGGCCCATGACAGCCACCGCACGTGTTGTCCTGGTGCAGCGAGTGGGCGTTGTCGAACCAGAGCAGGCGGCCCAGTTCGGCCATCGCCTGGTTGATCGGCCGGCCGAGGCGGGGCTCGATCTGGGACTGCATCGTTCCAGTGAACTCGTTGTCGGCGAGGACATCAGCCAGTTCCTGGTCCAGTGACGCGCCGGCGTGGCCCTTTTCGCCGCGGCCGAGACCCTGCCCCCGATCGCCTTTTGCAGCGGCCTGGACGACCGCCTCCCCCGGGAGCGTGGGGGAAGATGTGACAATCCACCCGAAGGCAACGACGGTCATCACCCCCGTGAACAGAAACGCCTTTCCTGCGCCCATCTCTCAGGTCCTTTCCCGTTGACCGCCACGACCACCGCCAGCCGGACGATGCGTCGGCGCGGAACTGTCTGGTTGGCAGACACAGGCCGCGACAGCGGCCCCGAACCAGGCTCAGCCACAGCAAGTTCGGGTCCGCTCCAGGCCGGTGTCCGCTGGCGTCCGTCAAGTGCTTGACCACAGGAGTCTTAAGCTCGTCATGTCCACGATTCTTCCCAGGCGCAGTCCGCTGAAGGTCAGCCGTTTGACGATCTTTGTCGGCTGCCGGGCCGTACCAGAACCGCACAGGTGCGCACACAAGCGTGCGAATCCGCACGCCTGATCGAGCGGCCTGCTGCTGGCCGAGATCAACTAGTCGGCGGGCCCATCGATCGAGACGGCCGGCCCGGCCGCGTGGCCGGCGCTACGTGGCCGGGTCCGCCGGCGCCCGGCGGCGCCGGAGCGCCTCCCGCACCTCGGCGAGGAGGGGCGCCGGGTCGGCGGACTTCGTGAGGACGACATCAGGGCGCGGCCCGTCGCCCACGTGCCTCCCGGATTCCTCCGGGTCGCTCGACGTCAGCATGATCACGGGAATCAGGCTGGTGGCGGGATCCGCTCGCAGGCGGCGAAGCAGGCCGTACCCATCCAGCCCCGGCATGATGCTGTCGGTCACGATCACGTCCGGGGCGTGCGACGCCGCCTTCTCCAGGCCTTCGTTCCCGTCCCTGGCCGTGACGACGTCGTACTGCTCGCGCTGAAGGATGCTCTGGACCACCCGCAGCGCCAGGGGGCTGTCGTCCACGACGAGCAGGCGGCCGGCACGGTGTCCGGATGGCGTGGAAGAATGAATACCTGTCACAGCCGTCCGGCAATGTACCACAGTGGCATCTCGCACCCGCCACGGCCCGAGCCGTGGGTGCTGAGCCGAGAGCCCTGAGCCGCAGCCCGGCTATCCTGTTTCCCGTGTCCTTCACGCCGGTTCCCTTCACGCCGCTCGTCGCCAACGGCCATGCCCTGACGTTGTTCGCCTGGGGCAGGCCTCGACAGTTCCTGCGCCTCCCTGAGGCCGTGCCCCGCCTGTTCCGTGTGGCCCCCGATGCGCAGGTCCTGGCGCACTGCCACTGGCATCCCGGGCGCGAGGCGCATCCTGCGATCCTGCTGCTCCACGGACTGGAGGGCTCGAGTTCCGCCCACTACATGCGGGGGCTCGCCGACAAGGCGTGGGCGGCCGGCTGGAACGTCGTTCGGCTGAACCAGCGCAACTGCGGGGGGACCGAACACCTGTCGCGCGGGCTGTACCACTCCGGCCTCACGGGCGATCCGCTGGCGGTCCTCCGCGAGCTGCTGGAGGTGGACGGAATCCGCGCGCTTGCCGTGGCGGGCTACTCGCTGGGCGGGAACCTGGCGCTGAAGCTGGCCGGCGACCTGGGCGACGAAGCGCCCTCC
>VFZH01000190.1 GCA_016871255.1 Acidimicrobiia bacterium
GACTCGCCCAACTCGCCCAACTCGCCCGACTCGCCCGACTCGCCCGACTCGCCCGGCCCGCCCCGGTGGACGCGTTTCGCCCCCTCTCCAACAGGGTATCTGCACCTCGGCCATGTGGCGCACGCGGTGTACGTGTGGGGGGTGGCGCGGACGCTTGGCGCGCGGGTGCTGCTGCGGCTGGAAACGCACGACCGCATCCGCTGCCGCCCCGAGTACGCCGCAGCCTGGCTCGAGGACCTCGCGTGGCTCGGCTTCACGCCGGACGACGGCCCGGTGACGCAGGACGACGACACACCGTACGCCGACGCGCTCGAGCGGCTGACGCGCGCGGGGCTCGTGTACGCCTGCGACTGCTCACGGACAACCCTTGCCCGGGACAGCACGCCGGGCGAGGAAGCCCGCTACGCCGGCCGCTGCCGGACGCGCGGTCTGGCGCCGCACCCCGGACGCACGCTCCGCGTGATCGTCGAGCCGGGCGAGGAATCCTTCATCGACCTGCTGGCTGGTCCCCGGCGGCAGGCACCCGCCGCCCAGTGCGGCGACCTGGCGCTCCGCAACCGTGACGGACTCTGGACCTACCAGTTCGCCGTCACGGTGGACGACCTCCGGCAGGAGATCGACCTCGTCATCCGGGGCGCGGACCTCCTGCCCTCCACCGGACGCCAGCTTCGACTGGCACGCCTGCTCGGCCGCACGGAGCCACCCCTGTTCCTCCACCACCCGCTGATCCGCACGACCCGGGGCGACAAGCTCAGCAAGACGCAGGGCGACACGGGCGTCCGGGAGCTGCGCGCCGCCGGACGGTCCCCTGCCGAGGTCATCGGCCTGGCCTGCCACGCGGTCGGGCTGTGCGGCACCGCGGCGCCGATCGACGCGTCTCACGCACCGAGGCTCGTCCACGTGCCCACGCCAGGGGACAGCCGGACATCGCCGCGCTGATTTTCGGGGGACTCTCGCCCGGTCCACGACGGCACGGCATGTGCACTTGCTATCTTCAAGTCAGGAGGCATGCCGATGATCCGCCGGATTCTGCTTCTGCTCTGCCTGGGAACGATCGCGGGACCGATCCCGGCCGAGGCGCAGTACTTCGGGCGCAACAAGGTGGCGTACGAGCAGTTCGACTTCCAGGTCCTGACCACCGAGCACTTCGACATCCACTACTACCCCGAAGAGGCCGAGGCGGCGCGCATGGCCGCCCGCATGGCGGAGCGCTGGTACGCCCGGCTCTCCCGGGTGCTCGGCCACGACCTGTACGGGCGGCAGCCGCTCGTCCTGTACGCCGCGCACCCGCACTTCCAGCAGACCAACGTCATCGAAGGTGAGGTGGGCGAAGGCACCGGTGGCGTCACCGAAGGGCTGAAGCGCCGGATCGCGATGCCGTTCGCCGGCCCGCTCGCCGAGACCGACCATGTGCTCGGACACGAGATCGTCCACGCCTTCCAGTACGACATCTCCGCCAACCGCGACGCGGAGGGGAACCCCACGGGACCGGCTGGCATCAACCTGCCGCTCTGGTTCGTGGAAGGCATGGCGGAGTACCTGTCGATCGGTCCGGTGGACGCCCACACGGCCATGTGGATCCGTGACGCCACGGCGCGCGAGGCGTTGCCGACGGTCGATCGGCTGAACGATCCGGACTTCTTCCCGTACCGCTACGGGCACGCCTTCTGGGCCTTCGTTTCCGGCCGCTGGGGTGAAACGGCGATCGGCGACATGCTCCGCGCTGCGGGCCCGCAGGGCGACCTGCGCCGGGCCATCGAGTCGGTCACCGGGTTGAACGAGGACGACTTCACCGCGGCCTGGCACGAGGCCACGCGGCGGGAATACGCCTCGATCATCGAGTCCACGTTCCCGGCCGACACCTTCGGCCGCGCGGTCATCTCCAGCACCCAGAGCGGCGGCACCCTCAACGTGGCGCCGGCGCTCAGTCCCGACGGCCGTCGTCTCGTGTTCCTGTCGGAGAAGGATCTCTTCTCGATCGACATGTACGTCGCCGACGTGGACACGGGTGAGGTCGTGCGACGGCTGGTGAAGACCGCCGGGGACCCGCACTTCGACAGCCTGCAGTTCATCGGCTCGGCGGGCGACTGGGCGCCCGACGGCCGGCGCTTCGTCTTCGCGGCGGTCAGCGAAGGACAGCCCACGCTGAGCATCGTGGACGTCAACACCGGGGACCGCGAGCGCGAGCAGCCGTTCGAGGAGCTCGGCGAGATCCTCAACCCGGCCTGGAGCCCGGACGGCCGCGTCGTGGCGTTCTCCGGCCTCTCGGGCGGGCTGCTCGACCTCTACCTCTGGGATCTCGAGAGCGGCGAGCTGACGCAGCTGACCGACGACCCGTACGCCGATCTCGATCCGGAGTGGTCGCCCGACGGCCGCCGACTCGCGTTCGTCACCGATCGCTTCTCGTCCGACCTGTCGCTCCTCACCTTCGGGAACTACCGGATCGGCGCCATCGACGTCGGCTCGCGTGCCATCACGCCGCTGGCCGGCTTCCCCACGGGCCGGAACACCAACCCGGAGTTTGCCGCCGATGGCGCGAGCCTGTACTTCGTCGGCGCCCCGGACGGCATCGCCAACGTGTACCGGGCGGACCTGGCGGGCGGCGAAACCGTGCGGCTCACGAACATCCGGTCGGGCGTCAGCGGCATCACGCCGCTGACCCCGTCACTGTCGGTGGCCGCCGCGGCACCCCGTGTGATCTTCACGGCGTACGAGGCCGATTCCTACGCGCTGTACGAGGCGCTCGGGGACGAGCGCCCGGCCACCACACCCCTCGATCGCGATGCCGCCGTGCTGCCCCCGGGCGATCGCCAGCCGAGCGAGGTGGCCAGGCTGCTGGCCGCGCCGGACGAGGGGCTGCCGCCGCTGGAGAGCTACCCGACCGAGCCGTACGATGCGTCGCTGTCGCTCGTCTCCGTGGGGCAGCCGGTGATCGGCGTGGGGGCCGACCGCTTCGGCGCCTACGCCGCCGGCGGCATCTCCATGTTGTGGAGCGACCTGCTCGGTGACCACCTGCTCGGCACCGCCGTGCAGATCACCAGCCGCTTCGACGAGATCGGCGGTGCGGTCCAGTACCTCAACCGGAAACATCGCTGGTACTGGGGCGTGGTCGGCGAGCAGACGCCGTACGTCACCGGCAGCTTGGCCCAGGGTGTGGGTTCGGTGGACGGGCAGTTCGGGTTCATCCAGCAGACCCATCGCCTGATCCAGACGAACCAGGGTGCCACGGGGCTGCTCCAGTACCCGTTCAACCGGTCCCAGCGCGTCGAGTTCGCGGCGGGCGTCCGCCGCATCGGCTTCAGCCAGAAGGTCGAGACCGAAGTGTTCTCCCTCGCCACCGGCACGCGCATCGGCCGGACCGAGGAGAGGCTGCCGTCGCCCGGCGCGCTCAACCTGAGTGAGGCGAGCACGGCGCTGGTGTACGACAGCTCGGTGTTCGGCGCCACCGGTCCGGTGGCCGGCCAGCGCTACCGCTTCGAGTACTCGCAGGTGGCCGGGTCGCTGACCTACGGCGGCGTACTGGGCGACTACCGCCGCTACCTCGATCTGGGCCGCCCCTTCACGCTGGCGTTCCGCGGCATGCACTACGGCCGCTACGGCAGCGGCGGCGAGGACCCGCGGCTGTCGCCCCTCTACCTCGGCTATCCGGGGCTGGTCCGCGGCTACGACGTGTATTCGTTCGGGGCGAACGAGTGCGTGGCGAACGCCGAGTCGTCCTGTCCCGCCTTCGACCGCCTGATGGGCAGCCGCCTGGCGATCGGCAACGTCGAGCTGCGCTTCCCGCTGCTGGGCCTCTTCAGCGGCGGCCGTAACTACTACGGCGCGTTCCCGGTGGAGATGGCGCTCTTCGGCGACGCGGGCGTGGCGTGGACGGCGGACAGCCGTGCCTCGTTCCTCGGCGGCAGCCGCGACTTCGTCAGGAGCGTCGGCGTGGCGCTGCGCGCCAACGCCCTCGGCTTCGCCATCGTGGAACTGGACTTCGTCCGCCCGCTGGACCGGCCCGGCAAAGGGTGGTTCTGGCAGTTCAACTTCATTCCCGGCTTCTAATCGATTGATGATTAGGGATTGAGGATTGAGGATTGCATTGATCGATTGACGGATTGGCGATTGACGCGGCTGTACCGCTCGGCGGGGCATTCGTCAATCAATCGATCAATCAGCCAATCCTCAATCATCAATACAATCATCAATCCCCAATCCTCAATCCTCAATCGCGATGTCTCCCCGTGAGCTCCAGGCGCTGATTGATCAGGGCCGCGCGCCGGTGGTGCTCGACGTGCGCACGGCGGCGGAGTTCGCGCGCGGGCACGTCCCGGGCGCCCGCCACATCCCGTTCCACCAGGTCGGGCAGCGCGCGGGCGAGCTGCCTGCCGACCGCAACACCCCGCTGGTCCTGTACTGCGGGCACGGCCCCCGCGCGTGGCTGGCCGGCCGGGCTCTCCGTGCGCGCGGTTTCACGCGAATCGCCTACCTGCGGGGCCACTGGGCGGGCTGGAAGCGGGAACGCCGGTTCTTGGGTTAGAATCAGGCCCCATTCGGCAATCGCCCGGAACCGCGCCCAGCCCGTCATTGATGGCCCGATCCGCCGACCTCAACCACCAGCCGTAGCCACGAGGAACCAGTGCCAGCCCGTCTGTTCGTCGGAAATCTCCCCTACGGAGCCTCGGAGGCCGATCTCCGTGCGCACTTCGCGACCGTCGCGGAGCCTTCTCACATCGTCATGCCGGTCGATCGTGAAACCGGCCGCCCCCGGGGCTTCGCCTTCGTCGAGTTCGCGGACAAGGGGCAGGCAGACGAGGTCATCGAGAAGTTCAACTCCCAGCCATTCATGGGCCGCAACCTGGCGGTCAGCGAGGCGCGCGCGCGCGAGGACCG
>VFZH01000191.1 GCA_016871255.1 Acidimicrobiia bacterium
GCGGGCAAGCGTGGCCGTGTCGGGTCCGTCGGACGCCATGAGCGTCACGATCAGCGCCACCTCGATGACGGTGACGGCCACTGCCAGCGTCAGAGCTCCGAACGGTTCGCCGACGCGGTGGGCAACGACCTCAGCGTGGTGCACGGCCGCGAGCACGGAACCGGCCAGGAATAGCCCGGCGATGGTCAGTACAAACAACCCCGGCTCCTGGGCTCCAGGTCGCGGCGAGGAGCGCCACCGCGAGCACGGGGATGGCGACGGTCCAATCGATCCACCGTCTCACGATCTGCACCAGTCAAGCGTAGTGAGGGAGTGCACGGCGGCGCACGCGCTGGTCGCAAGCCCCGGTGGCTAGGCTAGAGTACGCGCCGATGCGTCTGGAGCTGCTGCGGACCGAGCACGTCAACATGTTGGCCTGCATTCGCTGCGGACAGTGCTTGACCTCCTGCCCGACCTATCTGCTCACGATGAACGAGGCTGAGGGGCCGCGGGGGCGGATCGCGCTTGCGCGGGGGCTGGCCGAGGGTACGATCGCGCTGACGCCAGACTTGATCGCCCACGAGCAAAGCTGTCTGGTCTGTGACGGCTGTACGGCGGTCTGTCCGGCCGGGGTACACATGGACCCGATCCAGGTCGCGCTACGGGCGGCGATCGAGCCTGAGCTGCCGCGCTCGCAGGTGGTCCGCCTGGCGCGCCGCGTCGGCTTCAGCCTCCTCGCCGACCTGGGCCGTCTCCGTCTCGCCGTGCGACTGCTGGCGCTCGCGCAGGCGCTGCGCCTGCCCGCGCTGGCGGGCCGACTCGGCATCCTGCGCCTGCTTGGCCTCGACGCCGCGGTGGATTTCCTGCCGGAGCGAATCGACACCCACTTCCTGATCCCACGCGGAGAGAAGACGGGCCAGGGCACGCCGGTCAGCTTGTTCGCCGGCTGCGTCATGTCGACCGCGCTAGCGGAGATCGACCGCGCCACAATCCGGGTCCTCGAGCGGGCTGGCTGCGCGGTCGAGCTCACCGCCGGCCAGGGCTGCTGCGGCGCCCTGCACGCCCACGGGGGCGACCTGCCGACCGCAAAGGAGCTGTTCAAGTGCAACATCGCCGCTTTTGAACGTGATGGAGGCGGCCCGATCGTCGTCAACTCGGCTGGCTGCGGCGCCATGCTGCGCGACTACGGCCACCACCTGCGGGACGATCCCGTCTGGGTCGAGCGCGCCAGCGCCATCAGCAGGCGAGTCGTTGACGTCAGCGCCTTCCTGGCCGGGCGCGACGTCCCGATCGAGCGCCCGTTGAACGCCGCGGTCACGTACCAGGACGCCTGCCATCTGGCCCACGCCCAGCGCGTCACCCAGCAGCCGCGTCAGCTCCTGCGTGCCATCCCGGGCCTCCAGCTCAGGGAGATGCGCGAAAGCACCCTCTGCTGCGGCTCGGCCGGCGTGTACAACCTGACCAACCCGCGCGAGTCGCACCAGCTCCAGCAGCGCAAGCTTGACAACGCCCTCGCGACCGGCGCCGGGGTCATAGCGACAGCCAACCCCGGCTGCCTGCTGCAGCTCCAGGCTGGCCTACGCGCGCGCGGCAGTGACGTCCAGGTCAAGCACGTGGTCGAGCTACTGGACGAGGCGAGCGCGCCGTGATCGCGACCCTCGCGAGCGACCTGCGGGCGTTGGTGAAGGACGGCCAGGTGCTGGACTCGCCGAGCGAGCTCTGCGTGTTCGCCTACGACGCCTCGTTCATGACGCAGCTAGAGCCGCGCGTGCCGGACGCCGCCGTGGTCGCGCGAAGCACCGCCGACGTATCAAACGTCCTTCGGTACGCCCACGAACGCGGTATCCCCGTGACACCGCGCGGCGCGGCGTCGGGGCAGGCGGCCGGTTCCGTCGCCGTCCAGGGCGGCATCGTGCTTAGCGTCCACGCCATGGACCACATCCTCGAGGTGGACGTCGCGAATATGCAGGCGTTCTGCGAGCCGGGCGTCGTGCACGCGCGCCTGCTGGAGGAGCTCCGGCCGACCGGGCTGACGTTCCCGCCCGACCCCGGCTCCACCCGCATGGCCACGGTCGGCGGGCTGGCCAGCACCAATGCGCACGGGATGCGCGCCGTCAAGTACGGCCCGACGGGCGCATGGGTGCTGGGGCTGGAGGTTGTGCTGCCGAACGGCGATGTGATCGAGACCGGCTCCGTTGCCTCCCGGGCTAAGCAGTCCTCGGCCGGGCTCGAGCTGACCAAGCTGTTCGTCGGGTCAGAGGGCACGCTCGGCGTGTTCACAAAGCTTCGGCTCAAGCTGATGCCAATCCCGCCGGCGCGCGCGATCGTGATGGCCCTGTTCGACGTGCTGGAGAACGCCGGGCAGGCCGTCCAGGCCGTGTTCGCGGCCGGTATCAGCCCCTCCGCAATCGAGATCGTGGACCAGCGCTGCATCCAGGCAATCAACCTGTATCGCCCGCTGCTCGGGCTGCCAGAGGCCGAGGCGATGCTGCTCTTCGAGGTAGACGGCAACCCGCCCGGCTGCCGCTGGGACGCCGAGAAGATCGTCGAGGTAGTCACGCCGCTCTCGACGCGAGTGGAATGGTCGGACGAGCCGAAGCGCATGACGGCCCTCTGGGAGGGGCGCTCCGTCGTCGGCGCCGCGGTTGGCCTGCTACGGCCAGGCTCGAACCGCGCCTACTGCGGCGAGGACATCTGCGTTCCCGTGGCGCGTATCCCGGAGTGCCTGCGGGCGCTTCAGGACATCTCGACAAAGTACGGCATCCCGATCGCGACCTACGGCCACATCGGCGGTGGCGACCTCCACCCTGGCCACCTGATCGACGCCCGGGACCCCGACGAGATCGCTCGCTTGCTTCGGGTGGCCGACGAGGTGCACGAGCTCGCGCTGCGCCTTGGCGGTACCACGACCGGCGAGCACGGCGTCGGCGCCGTCCGTGCGCCGTTCATGGCCCGCGAGCACGGCCCCGCCCTGGAGACGATGCGCGCCATCAAGGCCGCGCTCGACCCGAAGTGCATCCTCAACCCGGGCAAGATCTTTCCGGCGTAGGGATACAATCCGGCGACTCCAGAGGAGGGTCTGAAGATGCCGAAGATGTCCTGCATGGATGCCGCCATCCACGTGATGGAGGACGAGGGCGTAACCGCGATCTTTGGCATGCCCGGCGCGAACATCAACCCGTTCTACGCCGCGCTCTCAAAGTCGAAGAAGATCAAGCACTACATCGCCCGCCACGAGGAGGGCGCCAGCCACTGCGCCGAGGGCTGGGCGCGCGTAACCGGCATCCCCGGCGTGTGCGTTTCGACCTCCGGCCCCTCCGGTACGAACTTCATCACCGGCCTGTACAACGCCTTCCAGGACTCCATCCCGTTCATCGCAATCACCGGCCAGCACCGTCGGGCGATGCAGGGCAAGGAGGCGTTCCAGGCCATGGACATCACCGAGGTTGCCCGCCCGGTGACGAAGAAGACCTACTACGTGCGCGAGTCGGCTCAGCTGCCGTGGGTTTTCAGAGATGCCTTCCGGGTCTGCCAGGAGGGGCGCCCCGGGCCGGTCCTGATCGACCTACCGATTGACGTGCAGGCCGGCGAGGTGGAGTACGACCCATCGATCGACAGCCCGCTGCCGATCCACAAGGCGGGGCCCGACCTGCGCAAGATCCGCCGCGCTGTCGAGATGTTGCTCGCGGCAGAGCGGCCGATCCTGCTGATCGGCGGCGGCGGCGTCATCTCGGGCGCGGGCGAGGAGTTTCGCGCCTTCGCCGAGTACATGCAGATCCCGGTCGTCAACACATCGATGGCCAAGGGCGGCTTCCCGGCCAGCCACCCGCTCTACGCCGGCGAGGTCGGCATCCAGGCCTCCACGCGCTCAGGCAATGCGGCGTTCCTGGAGTCGGACGTCGTCTTCACGCTCGGCTGCCGCTTCGGCGACCGGCACACCGGCGCCCTCGACGTCTACCTGAAGGGCCGTAAGTTCATCCAGTGCGATGTCGACCCGCTCCAGATCAGCCGCCAGTTCGGCGTCGACCTGGGCATCGTGGGGGACGGCAAGCTGACGATGGCCGCGATGCTGGATGTGGCCCAGCAGCTGGCCAAGCAGCGCGCGGCCGACGCGCGGGTCAAGAACGTGCCGAACCTCCGCAAGGAGCTGGCGCGGCGGCTGGACTTCGACGGCGTGCCCGTCAGGCCGCAGCGGCTGTTCAAAGAGATCAACGGGTTCTTCGACGCCGACACGATCTTCACGACCTGTATCGGCCTCAACCAGATCTGGGCGAACCAGTTCATGGAAATCGAGAAACCAGGCCACTTCCTCCTCGCCGGCGGTGCCGGGCCGCTGGGGTGGGACATGCCGGCCGCGATCGGCGTCAAGGTGGCCAAGCCGGACGCGACGGTGGTCAACATCACCGGTGACTACGGCTTCCAGTTCTGCATGGAAGAGTGGGGCATGGCGTGCCAGTACAACATCCCGATCGTGGTGATCGTGGTGAACAACGGCAACATGTCGCTGATCCGGCAGAACCAGAAGTACGCCTACAACGGACTGCGATACGAGATCGACATCGACTACCCGCACGGCAACGACCAGACCGAAAACAACGTGCTCGACTTCGCCAAGTTCTCGGAGGCGTTCGGCGGCTGGGGCGAGCGGGTAACCGACCCGGACCAGATCCGCCCGGCGTTCGAGCGGGCGATTGCGAGCGGCAAGCCGGCGATCGTAGACGTGATCGTGGAGCGAGACGCCGATGCCTCGATGGGGCAGGCGATCGACGCGATCCGCGAGTTCGAACCGACAGACGTGAAAACCCCCGTAGGAGCGCGCTAGTGAACGGCAAGCCTCAGGACCAGATGACCGTCGGCATCGTCCATTTCATGGCGTTCCCACAGTGCATGGGCGG
>VFZH01000192.1 GCA_016871255.1 Acidimicrobiia bacterium
CCTGGAGTCGGGCTTCCACGAACGCGCGGCCCGCGCGCGCCGCCGCCGGGGCGTTGTCGCTGTCCAGGCGGACCGGAGTGCCGTCGGGGCGTGGTGCGCCCGCAGCCGCCGGAGAGGGCGCGGCGTTGAGCGGCACGAACGTGGCCGCGGCGCCTGCCGCGACGAGCGCCGCCAGGACGAGCCGGAGCGCGAGGCGCTTCAGGAAGCGCACCGGTGTGCCGCCGATCGGCCCGAAGCCCACGAAACGGATTGTACGGCAAAGGGCCGACCGTTCCCTACGCTCTTCCTCCGATGCCGTCCGCGCGCCTGCGGGTCGAGGTCTGGTGTTGAATACGACGACGTGGGGCACGTCATGACGAGCGAGATGATCCGGCAGTTCGAGCGGTGGCTCGAGCAGGCGCTGCGGTCGAGGGTAGCGGGCCGGGGACCGGCGGGGAACATGCCGGCGGTTGCGCGGGCGTATGCCGACCGGTACAACCGGCGGTTCGCGGCTGCGGAGGCGGCGGCCGTGTCAGCCTACGCCGTGCGGACACGCGCCGGCGGCACGAGGATGCCGCGGTCGTGCAAGGGATCGACCGGTGGCACCTCGACGGCCTGGCCGCCGCGCCTGCGGACGGCGCGCAGCAGCGTTACCGCTTCCGGCAGGGCGTACTGCTCGCCGTCGAAGCCGGCCACGAACCGGCCGCCGCGGACGTCGCCGCGCGCTTCCCGCACGCGCAGCTCCCGTACGATCCGCCACCACGGGACCGGAATCCGTTCGCGTTCGAGGGTCCTGCGGAACACGACGCCGGTCCGGCGCAGCAGCTGGCGGACCACGACATCGAGCGAGCCGTCGACGGCGTCGCGCCGCAGCAGCGACCAGCGCCCGACTGTCGGCGCGCGGCGCAGCCGCCGTGACGGTGGCACGATCAGCCCGCGCAGCGCCGCGAACGAGTCGGCCGTGGCGAGCCCCCGGCCGATCAGCTCCGCCAGGCCCACTTCGACCTGCGTGGGGATGAGGCCTGTCGCCGCCGCCAGCTCCTGCGGAAACGCCGCCCCGCGCGTGTTGAGCGTGCCGCCGACCAGGCCGGCGTATCCCTCTGTGGGCATGTCCACGCCATCGGCGAATCCCAGCCAGCAGGGAAGGGTTTCACGGGGGTAGAACGCGATCGGCGTGACCCGCACCGCGCACGCGCCAGAGCCCCAGAGCCGTCCCCACGCGAACTCGCCCGAGAGCGTGGCCTGATCGAGCCACTCGCGACGGTAGCCACGCACGCGCAGGGGCAGGATGCGGCTCTCCCAGGCGGCGGCCGGCGCCTCGAATCCGGCCAGCTGGCCGAGGACCTCCGCCACGCCGGCCGGCCCTTCCACCTTGTGCGCCTCGTCGGCGTGCTGCCAGCAGGCGAGGAACGCGCGGAAGTCGGCGGCGGTGACCGGCTCGATCTCGCGCCGCAGCCGATCGAGGGTGTAGCGGTGGATACGCGCCAGGAGTCGGCGATCGCACCAGGCCTGCCGGCCGCCGAGGCGCACCCGGAGCACGACGCCGTCGTTCTCGAGCGCAGGCAGCAGGGGATCGTCGGATTCGATCGGGCCCAGCGCCTCCAGGCGCCCGCGCAGCACGGCCTTCGGGTCGCTCGTGGCGTCGACCGCCCGCCAGCGTCCGTTGTCGAACGTCACGCGCCCCTGGGCGCGCAGCTCGTCGAGCCACCGACGCCAGGGCGCCGCTTCCTCGGCGGTGACGTATCCCATCCAGCCGAGCGCCTCGTGGACCTCTTCGGCGTTGTCCGGATGCGGCCATGCCTCGTCGCGCACGCGCGCCACCGCGTCCGGATCCAGCTCGCCCACGGTTTCGAGGGTCCGCGCGTCCAGCCCCCCGCGCCGCCGGAGCACCGCCTGCGTCCGGCGCTCCTCGAGCGGCGCATCGTCGAGGAACGTGTAGGGCTGCGAGGACAGGATGCCGCCGGCGAACACCGATGGTTCCGGCGTATCGACTGCGACCCGCTCGATGGCGCCGCGTTCGAGGCCGCGCAGCACCTCGAGGAAGCCGTCCACGTCCATGGCCTCGTGCAGGCAGTCCTCGATCGTCTGGCGCACGATGGGGTGGTCCATCGGCACCGGGATCGGCCCGGGCGGCAGCGTCTCGCCGCACGCCACGGCGTCCGGAAACGCGGCGGCGAGCAGGTCCTGGGCACGCATGCGCTGGAAGCGGAGCGGCACAGTGCGCCCACCGCGGGTCCGCTCGACCAGCAGCGCGCGCGTGACGTTCCACCGCCAGCGGGTCTCGAACATCGGCTGGGCCAGCAGCGCCTGCACGAGGACGTCGCGGGCGGTGGCGGAGTGCAGGTAGTCGAAGACCTCGTGGAGCGGAAACGAGTGCTGCGGTCCCAGGGACAGGACGATGGCGTCCTCGTTGGCGGCCGCCTGCAGCTCGAAGCCGAAACCGACGCAGAAGCGCTTGCGCAGGGCCAGGCCGAAGGCGCGGTTGATGCGGCCGCCGAAGGGGGCGTGCACGACGAGCTGCATGCCGCCGCTCTCGTCGAAGAAGCGCTCGATGACGATGCGCTCGATCGTCGGGATGGCGCCGAGGACGCGGGCCCCGGCTGCGACGTGTTCGCGCAGATCCTCGTGGTCGCCGCCCCGCTCGCGCACCTCGGACACCAGCGCCGAGAGCTCGGGCGTTCTCGACGGGGCCTCGCCGAGCCAGAAGGGGAGCGTGGGCGGCGCCCCTTCCGCATCGGCCACGCGCACGGTGCCTGGTTCGATCCGGAGGATCTTCCATGAATGAGCGCCGAGCTGCACGATGTCGCCGCGCTGCGACTCGATGGCGAAGTCCTCGTTCAGCGCGCCGACGTGTGTGCCGTCCGGCTCGAGGAGCACCTGGTAGTCGCCCGTGTCGGGGATGGCGCCACCAGAGGTCAGCGCGGGGATCCGCGCGCGCTTCGTGGCGCGCAGCCGGCCGTGGACGCCGTCGCGGTGCAGCAGCGCGTGGCGGCCCGCGGTGTGCAGCGCGACCACCGCGTCGAAGTCTGCACGGGCCAGGTCGCGATACGGCCAGGCCCGGACGCACGCGGCGAAGAGCGCGTCCTCGCTCCAGGCCCCGGGGACGCAGGCGGCGACCACCTGCTGCGCCAGGATGTCGAGCGGCGCGCGCGGCATCGGTGTGCGATCGAGGGTCCGGCGTGACACGGCGAGCAGCAGGCCTTCGGCCTCGGCCAGCTCGTCGACGGTCAGCGGCACGATCCGTCCCTTCGGGATCCGGGTCGGGCCGTGGCCCGCGCGGCCCATGCGCTGCAGGAACGTCGCGATCGATCGCGGCGCGCCGACCTGGACGGCGAGGTCGACGTCGCCGATGTCGATGCCGAGCTCGAGCGAGGCCGTGGCCACGAGCGCGCGGAGCTGACCCGACTTCAACCGGGTTTCCACGTCGAGCCTCCGGGCCCGGGCCAGGCTGCCGTGGTGGCACGTGACCGCGTCCGTGCCGAGACGCTCGGCAAGCCGCGCCGACAGCCGCTCGGCCATCTTGCGCGTGTTGACGAAGAGCAGCGTGGTCCGATGGGCCTCGATCAGCGCCGTCAGACGCGTGTAGATCACCTCCCACTGCTCGTGCGAGCAGACGTGTTCGAGCGGTGAGGCGGGTGTCTCGATCGCGAGATCGAGCGCACGCAGGTGGCCGGCATCCACCAGCGCACACTCGCGGCCCGGGCCGACGAGGAAACGTCCGACGTCGGCCAGCGGCTTCTGCGTGGCACTCAGGCCGATGCGCTGCACCGGCCCGGCGAGCGACTCGAGACGCTCCAGCGAGAGCGCCAGGTGCGACCCGCGCTTGTCGCGGAGCAGCGCATGGATCTCGTCCACGATGACTGCGCGGATCGTCCCCAGCATCCGGCGGCCGCTGTCGCTCGTGAGGAGGATGTAGAGGGACTCGGGCGTGGTCACGAGCACGTGCGGTGGCGTGCGTCCCATGCGCGCCCGCTCGCCCGGCGGCGTGTCGCCGGAGCGGACCAGGACGCGGATGTCGGGCAGCGACGGATCGATCGCGCGGATCCCGGCGATGGGGCCGAGCAGGTTCTTCTGCACGTCGTTCGCGAGTGCCCGGAGCGGCGACACGTAGAGGACGCGCGTCGCCTCCTCCGGCGGGGCGCACAGCAGGGTGTCCACGGCCGACAGGAACGCCGCGAGCGTCTTGCCCGATCCGGTCGGCGCCGCAATCAGCACGTGGCGTCCGGATCGAATCAGCGGCCACCCCTCCCGCTGGGGCCTGCTGGGTGCGCCGAGGGTCCCGGTGAACCAGCGCTGAATGGCGGGGTGGAAGCTGGAAAGCGGCACGGTCGTGGGGACTGTACACCCGGATCGGACGCCAGGGTCGTCGAGTCGGAACCGACAGGGGAGGAATGGGCGGTCGCCGTGCGATGAAGCTGAATATTATTGACATACACTCATATCTATTGACATAGATACAATCACTTTGCTAATCTCCTGGGTGTCCGGGCGGGTTGGTCGCCCGGGTTACCAGTTTCAAGGAGGATCTGAAGATGTTTGGTCTCACGCGTTGGAATCCAGTGGACGACATGGCCTTCCAGCGGGAGTTTGATCGCCTCTTCAACCAGATCTGGGGCGGCGCTCCCACGCGGGCAGCGGCTCCGGCGGCTTCGTTCCACGTCCGCACGCTGGAGGACGGCTGGCAGGTGAGCATCCCGATTCCCGGGATCGACCCGAAGCAGGTCGCCATCGACGTGTCCGGGCAGACGCTGACGGTCCACGCCGAGCCCGACCGGGCGGAGGGGCCCTACACCCGGTTCGACCAG
>VFZH01000193.1 GCA_016871255.1 Acidimicrobiia bacterium
TTGAGGGGATGCTGTGCCGAACTCGGGCTGGGACGTTGCTCTTGCTACCGACAGTGCAACTCGTCTCTGCAGGCCGCAGGTGCCCAATCGAGATCCAAGCCGTCGCGAAGTCGTCTCAGGGCGCGACGTCTTGCTCGTGCGAACTGTCGGCGGCTTGCTTCTGATCGCGGATCGACGCTCTCACGCAACCGGCTGGCAAGTGCCGGGCCGCGTCAACGACTTTGAGACAACCAAGTTCGGCATTTAGTGAAGCGACGCCACGCTAGCGATCACGATCGATCGATCCTCCACCTTCACGTCGGACGCGAGAATCACCCCATGCTGCGGGTCGACCGGGGTGACGATCGTCGTTCCTGGGGCATCCTGGCGAGCCGTTTTTGCCGGCGCGTTGATCCAAACGGCCTCAGGAAGCGTTTCGAGCCGTGGCGGCCCTTGGACGAACCGCTCCGGATGCGCCGCGTAGGCGGCCAGGCGCGTCCGGTATCGGGCCTCCAGCACCGTGGCGGCGCGGCCGTAGTGCACGTCCGCCGGCGTCAGGTACCGCAGGCCGCTGTGATGATGCGCGTCGTGGTACCAGGTAAACAGGGCGTGGCAGATCGCGCGCGCATCTTGGATCGAGCCGAACCGATCCGGGAATTCCGGCCGGTATTTGAAGGTCCGGAACTGGGCTTCGGAAAACGGATTGTCGTTGCTGACCCGCGGCCGGGAGAAGCTGCCGGCAATGCCCAGGTCGGTGAACAACTCCGCGACGACCTTGCTCCGCATGGGCGCGCCGCGATCGGCGTGGATCGTCAGCTGCTGCGGCGCGATGCCTTGCTTCTGACAGGTGGCGGCGATCAGCCGCTCGGCCAGCCGGGCGCCTTCCTGCGCCGCGACCATCCAGCCGACCACGTAGCGGCTGAAGAGGTCGAGGATCACGTACAGCGAGAAATACAGGTAGGCCACCGGCCCTTTCAGCTTCGTGATATCCCACGACCAGATCTGATTGGGCCGCGTGGCCACGAGCTCGGGTTTCACGTACGCGGGATGCCGCGCCTGATCGCGCCGCTCCCGCACTTCGCCGGCGTCGGCCAGGATCCGATACATCGTCCGCGGCGAGCACAGATAGGTCTGCTCCTCGAGGAGCGTGGCGTGGACTTCGGCGGGGGCCTGGTCGATTAAGCGCTCGCTGTGCAGCACGTCGAGGACCGCCTGCCGCTCGTCCAGTCGCAGGGCGCGCGGCGACGCGCGCCGCGCCGGCTGGCGACGCGGGTCCGCCGGCCGTCGGCGCCGATAGAACGCGGCACGCGAGACGCCGACGTTCGCGCACAGCGCCGACGTCTCGCCCGTGGTCGTCACGGCGGAGATCGCGGTCATCAATCGCTCTCGTCGTTGTCGAGGGGTTTCAGGGGGATCCCCAGGATCTCCGCAACTTTTTTTTGGAGTGTGATGATCGTCTCCGCGCGCTGGAGTTTGCGCTGCAGCCGCCGGTTCTCGGCCTCGAGCTGCTTCACGCGGGGATCCACCGGCCGCGCCTTGGGCCCACGCTTGGTGGCCCGCATTCCGACCAGTGCGCCACGATCCCGCTGCTGGCGCCACGTGATCAGATGGGAGCTGTACAAGCCTTCGCGCCGCAGGAGCGCGCCGAGCTCCCCCGGCTTCTTACAGCGGTCGGCTTCCTTGAGGATGCGGAGCCGATACTCCGCGCTGTACCGACGCCGCTGGGGTTTCGCCGGCACTTCCGGGTCGGGCGGGCCGGACGCGACCGCGCGCTCGCCCGTGGGAGACCCTCCACTCCGGGGCGCCTCGCTTCGCTCGTCGCCCCTCCGCTCCGGCTCTCCCACGGGCGACTGGTCGACTGACATCGGGTGAAGCATCTTGATCACGATCCTGACACCTCCCCGCCCCTACAGTAATCTCCACGGGAAGGTTGTCTCACCGATTATTGGCGCGGGGGGTGCCGCGCGAGCCGCGGCGGGAAGCGCCGAAGCGTCCTTGAAGATGTCGGCGGCCGTCCGCTTCATGGAGTCGATCTTAACAGCCAGGACCTCTCATCAAGACGGCTCAGGGAAGCGCGATCGAGCCATTGCCTGAACCTCGACGGATCGAACTGCTGACGCCGCGAGGGGGGCCGCGACAAAAGGCAGTGGTTGGCGCCGGAAGAGGAACATCGGAACCGAGAACTACACGGCGACCAGGCGAGCGAGGGGTCAATCGCGCAGCAAGCAAGTCACTGAGCGCTTGCAAGTTGCCGTTCTCCGTCATCTTGAATCCGCGCGGCGTTCTGTGTGGGCGAAGCGCTCCAGGCAAAGGCCGCCGCGGCTGACGAGCCGCCGCCGCTTCTGCATCCGGAGATGGCCCGCATCTACCGCACGAAGGTCACGGAGCTCGCCACGGCGCTCCAGCAGCCCGAAGGTCGTGTCGAAGTGACCGAGGCCCTGCGCGGCCTCGTGGACGCCATCGTGCTGACTCCTACGGCGACGGGAAAGGAACTCGGCATCGAGCTGAGGGGCAACCTGGCGGCGATGCTCGGAGCGACCGTACAAAGGAAAAGGCCGTCGGAATCCGACGACCCTTTCCTGCAAGTAACTTGGTTGCGGGGGGGGGATTTGAACCCCCGACCTTTGGGTTATGAGCCCAACGAGCTACCGGACTGCTCCACCCCGCGTCAGCAGACTACCTCGGATGTCGTGGCGGCGTCATGCCCGCCGCGCGCCCGACCAGCGAAACCCACTCTAGCACATCCATCGGCCGCGCCAGCGCCGGCCGGATCCGGTCTGCAGGCCTCACATCGTGTACAACCATGTCACCCTGTGGCGGCCGGGGCTCGTGCGACATGAGAACACCGGAGGGGAGGGAGGGGATGGCCGTGCGGCGGTTCGGGCTCATCGCGGAAGCTGACGCGCGCGTGCTCGAGCCCGGCTCGACCGTCGAACTCGAGCCGGGCGGGCACGTCACGCCGCTGGCGTGGGACACGCTGCGCGCGCGGCGCATCACCGTCGTGCCCGCGGGCGATGTCGATCCTTCGCTTCCCGACGACCTGGCGCCGGCGACACCGGCCGCGCGCATCGCGATTGGCGCCGACCACACGGGCGTGGCGCTGAAGGGCGTCATCGTCACGCACCTCCGCCAGAGCGGGCGCGCCGTCACCGACCATGGCACCGATGGCCCGGACGCCGTGGATTACCCTGACATCGCGGCGCGCGTCGGCCGCGCGGTGGCACGCGGTGAGGCGGAGGCGGGAATCGTCATCGACGGCGCCGGCCTGGGATCGGCGATCGCCGCCAACAAGGTGCGGGGCATCCGGGCGGCAATGTGCACGTCGCCCACGCTGGCGCGCTATGCGCGAGAGCACAACGGCGCCAACGTGCTGGCCCTCGGCGCGGCGCTGCTCCAGCCGGCCGAGGCGCTCGAGATCGTCGACACGTGGCTCGGCACGACCATCCGCGAGCCCCGCTACCTCCGCCGCCTGCTGAAGATCCGCCGCCTCGAAGACGAGCGATGACCGACGGCGGGCCGGCAGCCTTCGGCTTCGCTCAGGCCAGGAAAGCCGGCCCCCACATCCGTGCGAGGACCGGGAGCGCCGCCGACCGATCACCGCGCCACCGTCGCCGATCTCCGCCCGTTAGCGGTCGGCGCCGACGGCACATGGCATCACCGCCCGGTTCGAGCCGGTGCCGGCCTCGACAGCCCGGGACGCGCGGGGCCGAGCGTGCGGCCTACGAGAGGTGCTGCTTGAAGAACGCCACGGTGCGCTGCCACGCCAGGTCCGCCGCCGCCTTGTCGAAGCGCGGCGTCGTGTCGTTGTGGAACCCGTGGTTCACGTTGTCGTACATGTGCTGCGTGTAGCGCACGTTGTTCGCCTTGAGCGCCGCTTCGTACGCAGCGGCGCCGTCGTTGATCCCCTTGTCGAGGCCTGCGTAATGGATGAGGAGCGCCGCCTTGATCTTCGGGACGTCCGCCGCGGCGGGCTGCCGCCCGTAGAAGGGGACCGCCGCGGCGAGATCCGGCACGCGCACGGCCAGCGTGTTCGAGATGCCACCGCCGTAGCAGAAGCCGACCACGCCCACCGTGCCGTTCGAATCGGCATGCGTCTTGAGGAACGAGGCACCGGCCACGAAGTCCTCGACGAGCTTTGCGCCGTCCAGGCTCCGCTGCATCTCGCGACCCTTCTCGTCATCGCCGGGGTAGCCCCCGAGCGACGTCAACGCATCCGGTGCGAGCGCCAGGAAGCCGGCCACGGCCGCGCGCCGCGCGACGTCCTCGATGTACGGGTTGAGGCCGCGGTTCTCGTGGACCACCAGGACCGCACCCAGCTTGCCCGCGGCCTTCGCCGGCTTCGCGAGCAACCCCTTCACCTGACCGTAGCCCATGGGCGACGGGTAGGTGATGTACCCGGCCGTGATCCTCCCGTCGTCGGGCCGGACCTGCTGCGCCCAGGCGTAGTTCGGACGGAGCAGATCGAACATGCCGGCCGCCGTGAGTCCGCCGACGGCGTACTTCGCGGCACCGTCGATGAAGCCGCGACGGTCAACGCCGCCGTGGACGTAGCGGTCGAAGAGATCCAGGACTTCCTGCGGAAAGTCCGCCGCGCGCAACCGTTCCATCACGTGGCCTCCGTGCGCCGGCTAAACCGGCGAGGTGTAGTGAATGAAAGAGTCATACGGTGAAGGTGTAGCGAGCCACACCGACCCCGAGTCATGCGGAGTCACCCGCGAGGGTGGCGTCGAAGCGTTGACAG
>VFZH01000194.1 GCA_016871255.1 Acidimicrobiia bacterium
TGACCGGGTTCCATTCGGCGACGGGTCGCAGCCAGTCCGGCAGCGTCTGGGTGGGCACGAAGACGTTTGACACGAACGTGAGCGGGAACAGCGCGGTGAACACGATGCCCTGGACCGCCTCCACGCTCCGGACCGCGAGGCCGAGGAAGACGCCGACCCACGACATCGCGAACACGAACAGCAGCATTAGCCCGACACCTGCGAGGAACTCCCCCATGCCCGTCCGGACCGTTTACCCGATGACGAAGCCGGACGCCATGAGCACGACCAGGATGCCGGCGTTGTAGATCACGTCCGAGACGGCTCGCCCGCTCAGCACGGCTGACGAAGCCATCGGCAGGGATCGGAAGCGGTCGACGATGCCCTGCGACAGGTCGTAGGCCATCCCGATTGCCGTCGCGGCCGCGGCGAAGGCGATGGTCTGGGCAAAGATCCCGGGCATGAGGAATTCGCGGTAGCTGCCCCCGTCCGGGAGGGGGATCGCACCGCCGAAGACGAACGCGAACAATGCCACGAACATGATCGACTGCAAGATGGCGAACGACCACAGTTCGGGGATGCGCGGCACACGCTTCAGGTAGCGCCAGCTGATGACCAGCCCGTCGCGAACCGCCTGCCCGGGGCCGCCCATCGGTCTGCCCTCGCCCGCGCCCGTCGCCGGTTCGCGTGCCTGCGCTGCGCTCACTCGTCCCTCCCGGCCGGTGCCGCGCCGGCGTCGTTGCTGCTCGCGGCGTTCATCTCCTGGGCAGCGTGACCCGTCAGCGCCAGGAACACGTCGTCCAGCGTGGGCCGGCGCAGCGCGATGTCGTCGATCTCGACGCCCGCCGTATCGAGGTCGCGCACGACCTGGATCAGCGTCTTCGCGCCGCCGTCGGCAGCGACCGTGATGCGGCGAAGATGGGTGTCCACTGTGGTGTCGGCGGACGCATCGCGCGCGAGCAGCTCGCGGGCGCGGGGGATGTCCGCCGGGTCATGGACGACCACCTCGATGCGCTCGCCGCCAACTCGTGCCTTGAGCTCATCGGACGTTCCGGCGGCAATGATCCTGCCGTGGTCGAGCACGGCGATCGTGTCGGCGAGAGCGTCAGCCTCCTCGAGGTATTGGGTGGTCAGCAGGATCGTGACGCCGTCTCGGACCAGGGCGCGGATCACCTCCCACATGCCCAGCCGGCCACGCGGGTCAAGGCCGGTGGTGGGCTCGTCCAGGAACAGGATGCGCGGTTGCCCG
Organism: Acidimicrobiia bacterium; assembly: GCA_016871255.1. Classification (GTDB taxonomy): domain Bacteria; phylum Acidobacteriota; class Vicinamibacteria; order Vicinamibacterales; family UBA2999; genus VFZH01. The sequence continues at coordinate 1,229 of VFZH01000194.1, forward strand.
ATCAGTGCTGAGGCGAGGTCCAGGCGGCGGCGCATCCCGCCCGAGTAGGTCTTCGCCGTGCGATCGGCCGCGTCGACCAGGTAGAACTGCTCCAGCAGCTTGAGCGTCCGCGCCTGCGCGACGCCGGACGTCAGCTGGTCCAGGCGGCCGAACAGCCACAGGTTTTCGCGCCCGGTGAGGTTCTCGTCAACGGCCGCGTACTGACCCGCCAGGCCGATGACCTGCCGGATCTGATCTGCCTGACGCGCCAGGTCGAACCCGCCGATGGTGGCCCGCCCTCCATCCGGTTTGAGGAGGGTGGCGAGAATTCGGACGGCGGTGGTCTTGCCCGCGCCGTTCGGGCCCAGCAGCCCGAGCACGGTGCCCTGGCCCACCGACAGGTTGACGCCGGCGAGAGCGTGGACCTCCCGCTTTCGCGTTCGGTAGACCTTGACCAGACCTTCGGCATGGATGGCGTTCATCGGGCAACCCACTCCTGGCGCTGGTCAGGGGACGAACGAGCCTGCACCAGGAGAGCCAACTGGACGGCGTCCACGCAGTGCGCGTGCAACGGGAATGCATCGCTGAAGCAGCGGTAAGCGTACCGCCCGCTGCCGCGACGGGCTGACGTTCCCTCCCGACCTCGGGAGGCTGGTCACGTAGCCGACGTCAGCGCCCTGCGGGCGCCCGGCCGGCCGCGCCCGGTCTCCGCTCGTGCCGTTCGGCCCGCGACGTCGGCCGTCGCAGATGGCTCGCCGCGGCCGCATCGGCGCTTGCGCGCCGCGTGAGATCGGCGCCGGCTGCGCGCTCGGGGTCAGAGCACCGCGCGGACCTGGGCCAGGTAGTGGGCCATCTGGGCCGCCGTGTCGAGCAGGATCAGGACGTTCGCCCGCAGCTCGTCGTAGTCCGCAAAGCCGTACGACCAGCCCTCGTTCGCCGCGTCCACGTACGACGACTGGGCGCCCAGGAAAAAGCCCCCGTCCGCCTGCTGGGTGGCCACGATCTCGTCGGCCATGCTCAGGGCCGCGTCCCGCACGTCCCGGGCGCCGGTCGCCTGGTAGAGGGCGGCGGTCCCCCAGGGTGTCTTCCAGACGTGCTCGCCGAAGCCGCGGTAGCCGCGGAACACGTCGAACAGGTCACGCGCCACGTGGACGTAGTGCGGGTCGCCCGTCGTCCGTGACAGCGCGCACAGGAAGGCCATCATGAAGCCGATGTCCCAGTAGGCGTTCTCGCCGGCGGGGTTGTCGCGAACGAGCAGCGATCCGCGGCCCCAGGGCACATCCTCCACGCCCGTGTAGTCCGCCAGCGGCGCGTCGGCCGCTGCGTCCCAGACGGTCAGGTACCGGTTCGCCGGATCCGGCTGCGCCTCGTGCAGTCGGACCAGCAGCCGGCCCGCCCGCTCGGCCTCCGCGACGTGGCCTGTCGCAAGCAGGGCGATCCCTCCGTGGGGCGTCACGGCCGGGTCCATGAGCCGTGGGTCGGCGCGCCGGTACCGGAACCCGCCACAGTCGTCCTGGTAGCGGAGCAGCGTTCTCGTCAGCGGCACCGCCACGTCGAAGCGGCCCCAGATCGAGGCGCCGCGGACCAGGTACGGGTAGGGGTACAGGTCCCCCACGAGGGGGAGTGGCTCGATCCGCAGGCTGCCATCCGCGTCGAGGAAGGCGTCACGGACGTGGTCCAGGCAACGGTTGGCGCTGCGCCAGTCGGCGGGCGAGCCGGTCCCCAGGAATGCGAGCGGCTGCGAGTAGTAGCCCCAGATCGTGTCGGCGCCCGCCACCGATCCGTCGGGTCGCTGGCGACCTCGCAGGAATTCGCCCGCCCGGCGCAGGGTCAACTCGTAGCGTTCGGCCGATCCCGGCTCCATGCTTCTCCCTCGCTTCGCCGCCTGCCGCCGGACGACGCGCACGCCCGGGTCCGCCCTCACTATTCCACGTCCCAGTCGGTGCCGTCTGGGGCCAGACGCTGTGTTCATCGCCCTGTGCCGACGGCTGTCATGATCCAGGCCCCGGCGACCGGGCCGAGCGCGCAGGAGAGGTGCCATGAATCCCGCAGTCCAGCCCCAGTCCAGCAATCCAGTCAGTTCCGGGGCTGCGGCCATGCCTCCCGCCCCTGCGAGTCGACCGCGCGATGCCATGACCCTGAAGCTCGAAATGGGCCGCGAGCGGATCCGCGCCATCCTGGCGGCCGATGGCGGGATGACGCTGTACGGCGCCCACCTGTTGCCGCATGCCGCGGTGTGGCTCCCGGCCGTGCTCGGCACCGGGATCAGAATGCTGGAGATCGCCCACGACTCGCTCTACCTGGCCCGTAATCCGCCGCGCGTCAGCGTCGTCTCGGGCGGGCGGTATGACTCGATGCGGTACTCGCAGACCATCCCGGTCACGGAACTGGCTGAACGGATTCGGCAGCTGCGAGTGGCGCTGGAGGACGTCTTCCTGAACGTCGTCGCTCCTGGCACCTACAACCAGCCGGGAGCACCTCGGTTCACCGATGACAGCGCCTTCGCGCTCTCGCAGGCCGGCGCCGATGGGCTCCACGTGCACCTGTCCAGCCTGGATGAACTGGCCGAAGTGGTGGATGTCGCACACCGGAACGGGCTCCTGGTCGAGGCCTACGTGCACCGCTTCACGGCCGAATCGGACCCGTTCAGCTACATGGGAATCGCGGCTGAGTCACCGGATGACGTTCGGCGTGCCGTTGCTTCGATGGAATCCATCGGCGTCGACCGGATCGGCCTGATGTTCAGCGCCGATCCGAAGTTCTATGGTCGGGAGGGCACGTCGGATAGCCTGCCGGACGCGGTCCGTGAGCGGGTGCGCGCGCTGACGGACGCGGCAACCGTTCCGACGTCGGTCGAGGGCCAGGTGACTCCGCGCAGCGCCCGGGAGCTTCGGGAGCTCGGGGTGAACGTGCTGACCCTCGGCCGGGTGTTCGACATCGCGATCGAGAACGCCATCGCGGACGTCGTTCGGGCGTTCGACATCCGACGGCCGTCGACCACCGCCCCGGCCTGACGACGCGTCGGCGCCACGCGCCCGGAACGGCTCGCATCCTCGTCGACGATCGTGGCACGTCCTCGTCCCGCGATTCCGATCGCGCGGCCGCCGGCGTCGACGACGGCGGCGGCAATGTCTGTGGCGTCGACGACGGCGGCGGCAATGTCGGCGGCGGACGCTCGCAGAGGCAGTGCGCGGCGCGCAGCTACACGGGCACCGCCGCTGCGAACCTGGGCAGCCCGATCTCGCTCAACGCCCGATCGAGTGTGGCCAGTTCATGATCGTGCAGGTTCCGCTCTGGGGGACGCGCCGGGCCCGCCGCAAATCCCCGCATCCAGAGGCCGGCCTTGAGCGCGGCGATGTATGTCCCACCCACATCCGGTTCGATCA
>VFZH01000195.1 GCA_016871255.1 Acidimicrobiia bacterium
TGTCATCCCTACCCGCTGCGGCGGCTTGGCGTCATCACCTGAGGCAAGAGCCGGATGCGGAAAATCCGCTCGTCCGGATCTGTGGAGGGGGTGATGGGTAACCATGATTCCTACTCCGACTGTTGAGGTGTCGCTTCACGGTGAATCCGGTCAATCGTCAATCGCCAATCGTCAATCGCCAATCGTCAATCGCCAATCAATCACCAATCACTAATCACTAATCACTAATTGCCATTTGCTACGGTCTCTGGCTCGCCGGGGGGACGTGGCCGTTCAGGCGCAGGTACACCGCCATCTGGCCGTAGGTGTCCCAGGTGTGCCCGAGCAGGAAACTGATGATGCGGGCGCGGCTGGCTTCACCGAGGAAGCCCGCCTTCACCGTCTCGAGCATCGAGTCGGGCGTCTGCTGCTCGAGCAACGCGGTGCCGTAGTCGAACGACGCCTCGAGCACCTTGATGATCTCGGCCTTCGACGTGGCCTTCAGATCGACGGCCGGCGCCGGGACCGTGCCGCCGAGCCCCTTGAGGAAGTTGATGTTGGCGCCTGCCACGTGCAGGACCTGTTCTCCGTAGTTTCGCTGCGGGGGGGTCGGCTTGAAGCCGTACTTGTCTTCGGGCATCTCGGCCGCGATCTTGACCATCGTGCTCTTCAGGCTGGCCCAGTCCTTCAGGGCCTCGGCCTTCAGGTCGGCCTTCTGAGCCAGGGCCGGGGCGGCCAGGGCCAGCGATACGGCCACGAGACAGATCTGACGCAGTGCGCTCGGCATGGGCAGGTTCCTCCGCGGCGCATTATAGCGACTCGTTCGTAGCGGGCGCTCGGACGGCGTGGCGACGACTCGGGGGGCGACCGGATCGAGCCGGCCTACGGTGTCGGGGGGGCGGCGTCGCGGATGATGAACAGCTTCTCGCCCGGCTTGATGAACCCGAGCTCGCCGCGCGCAATCGCTTCGATCGTGGCCGGGTCGCTCCGGAGGTGGCGGATCTGATCGCGCAGGTCGGCGTTCTCGGCGCGGGCGCGCTCCAGTGCCTGTTCGAGCGCCTGGTACTCGCGGCGGGCGTTCAGAACCGCCAGCAGGCCGCGCTCCCCGATGATCGCGTCGAGCAGCAGCACGCTGCCGAGCAGCAGCAGGAGGTAGCGGAGTGCGCGTCCTCCGAAACGGCGGCGCGCGGCGGGGTCGGGGCGCTCGGCGGGACGAGGGGTCATGCGGCTACGCGGCCGTGGTCTCCGGCGAGTCGTCGACGTCGAGGTGCCGGCGCAGGGCCTCGATCACCACAGTGCGAAGGTCGGTCTGGTCGTCCATCGCGCGGATCTTGGCAGCCCGCCAGAGGTCGGCGGGCAGCTCGACGGTTGTCTTCACCTGCTTCGCGGGCGCAGGGCGCTCTGCCATCGGGGCATTGTATGCGGTTTCCCGTGGCCACACGGTAACATATGAACGGCAATACGGCAATACAGTTATACGGGTGGAAGGGCCGACGACCCTGAAAGTCGAGACTCATGGGCCGTGATCCGTGGGCGGCCCCGGGTCGTCGGTGTACCCTTGACCCCGCATGCTGGACGGCGTGGGGCTCGAGGGCCCCAGATGCACGGACGCGGGCTCGATCGAGCGGCACCTCGCCGAGTTCCGCTGGAAGGATCGCCCGACGATCGTGGACCGGTCCAGCGGGCCGGTGCCGGTCTTCATCAACGAGTTCTGGACCAGCCGGCAGCGCGCCGCGCACTCGCTGCACGAGGTGTCCTACCGCGCCTGTTTCAAGCCCCAGCTCCCGCGGTTCTTCATCGAACGGCTGACGGATCCGGGCGACACGGTGTACGACCCGTTCATGGGACGCGGCACGACCACGCTCGAAGCCGCGCTGCTCCGCCGCGTGCCGGCCGGGTGCGACGCCAGCCCACTGAGCCGCGTCCTCGCGGCGCCTCGCCTGCGACCGCCGTCGCTGGCGGCGGTGGACGAGCGGTTGCGGAGCCTGGACTGGACCGCGTGTGAAGAGATCCCTGACGATCTGCTGACGTTTTATCACCCGGAGACGCTCCGTGAAATCGTCGCGCTCCGCGCCTGCCTCCGACACCGACGCGACGCGGGGCAGTCCGACGCGGTCGACGACTGGATCCGCATGGTGGCGGTCAACCGGTTGACGGGACACTCTCCGGGGTTCTTCTCCGTGTACACGCTGCCGCCCAACCAGGCGGTGTCGGTCAGCGCACAGGCGAAGATCAACGCGAACCGGAACCAGACGGCGCCGCGGCGCCACGTACCAGGCCTCATCCTCGCCAAATCGAAGTCGTTGCTCGCCGACCACGACGCTGCCACGGAGTCCGCGCTCGCTGCGGTCCGCGCACGCGCCTGCGTGCTCACCGCCGACGCTGCGTTCACGCCGGAGCTTCCGGACGCCTCGGTACATCTCGTGGTCACCTCGCCGCCGTTTCTCGACGTCGTCAACTACGCCGCCGACAACTGGCTGCGATGCTGGTTCTGCGGCATCGATCCCGCCGACGTGCCGCTGACGGTCGTCCGGCGGATCGACGGCTGGCGCGCGGCGATGACGCGCGTGTTCCGCGAACTGACCCGGGTGCTGGTGCCGGGCGGATTCGTGGCGTTCGAGGTCGGGGAAGTGCGGGGCGGCCGTGTCCGCCTCGAGGAGCACGTCCTGCCGTGCGGCGTCGAAGCCGGGCTCGATCCGGTTCTCGTCCTGATCAACGCGCAGCAGTTCACCAAGACGGCCGCCTGCTGGGGTGTGGACAACAACCGCAAGGGCACCAACACGAACCGCGTCGTGCTCTTCCGCAAGCCGGAGGGCACGTCATCGTGACCGGGACACCGGACGTGGTCATCGTGCTCACCACGATCGGTGCAGCTGCGGACGCCGACGCATTCGCGGCGCAGCTGGTCGAAGAGCGGCTGGCAGCCTGCGTCAGCGTCCTGCCGCCGATGGTGTCGCACTACCGCTGGCAGGGGGCTATCGAGCGCGACGACGAGCGCCTGGTGCTGATCAAGACGACGGCAAGTCGTGTCCAGGCGATCGAGGCCCGCTTCGACGACCTGCACCCGTACGACACGCCCGAGCTGCTGGTGCTCCCCGTCGCCGGGGGCGGCGCCGCATACCTCGAGTGGCTGGTGTCCAGCCTGGACAACCGGGAGTAGCAGGTCTCGCCGGAGCGTCAACGGAGCCGGACCGTCAGTTGGACGCGATGGTCCGCGTCGACTCTCGCGGCGGCCAGCTTCCGCCCTCGCTGAAGCTTCGGGGGACCGCCGTAGCCTTGGCGCAGGTGGTCAGCTGGCCGAGGGCCGTCTGAAGCCGGCCGCTACGAGGAGCAGACGTGGAGGGCTCAGGCGTGATCGAGCGCCCGGGTGAAGTCGTCGCGCAGGTCGTCGAGGTCTTCGATGCCCACCGAAATCCGCACGAGCCCGTCGGTGATGCCGAGAGCGGCGCGCCGTTCCGCGGGCACCGAGCCGTGCGTCATCGTGGCGGGGTGGCTGATCAGCGACTCCACGCCGCCCAGGCTCTCGGCCAGCGACACAAGGCGGACGTGGTCGAGCAGCGCCCGCGCGTGCTCCAGCGAGCCCAGGTCCAGGGACATCAGTCCACCGAATCCCTGCATCTGGCGGCGCGCCAGCTCGTGCTGCGGATGTGACGGCAGGCCGGGGTAGTGCACACGCCGCACCTTCGGGTGCGTCTCGAGCCACGTGGCCAGCGCCAGGCCGTTCGCGTTGTGCCGCTCCATCCGCACGGGCAGCGTCTTCGTGCCGCGCAGGACCAGCCACGCATCCATCGGGCCCAGGATGGCGCCTCCGGCGTTCTGCACGAAGCGGAGCCACTCGATGTGGTCGTCCCGCGTGGCAACGACGATGCCGCCGACGCTGTCGCTGTGTCCGTTGAGGAACTTGGTCGTGGAGTGCACGACCAGATCGGCGCCGAGCGCCAGCGGCCGCTGGATGAACGGGCTCGCGAACGTGTTGTCCACCGCCACCGCCACGCCGCGCGCGTGAGCCACGTCCGCGGCGGCGCGGATGTCGGTCAACCTCAGTGTCGGGTTGGTGGGCGTCTCCAGGAACAGCAGGCGCGTGGACGGGCGGATGGCGGCGGCGATCGCCTCGGGGTTCGCCGTGTCCACCCACGAGAAGTCGAGCCCCGCCTTGCGCAGCACGCGCTCGAACAGCCGGTACGTTCCGCCGTAGGTGTCGTCGGTGACGACGACGTGATCGCCGGCCTCGACCAGCGTGAGGATCGCCCCGATCGCGGCCATACCGGACGCGAACGCGAACCCGGCGCGGCCGCCCTCGATGGCGGCGACGTTGGCTTCGAGCGCTGCCCGCGTCGGGTTCCGCGTGCGGGCGTATTCGTAGCCCTTGTGCCGCCCCAGCCCGTCCTGCACGTAGGTGGACGTCTGGTAGATCGGCGTCGTGATCGCGCCGGTTGACGGGTCGGGCGACTGGCCCGCGTGAATGCAGAGCGTGGCGAAGCGGGCGCGGTCGGGCAGGGTCATCCGACGAGCGTACTTCGCCCGAACACGCCGGGTCCACCATGAGGCAGTCCCGGCATCGCGCGATCCCCTCGATTGAGCGATGCTGTAGGCGCGTG
>VFZH01000196.1 GCA_016871255.1 Acidimicrobiia bacterium
GCTCGCCCCACTCGCCCTACTCGCCCTACTCGCCCTACTCGCCCCACTCGCCCCACTCGCCCCACTCGCCCTACTCGCCCTACTCGCCCCACTCGCCCTACTCGCCCAGCGCCGCCCGCGCGGCGATGCGCGCCACCTCGATCGCGTCGAACCCGGCGTGGCTCACCACCGGCGCGACGCTGCTGCGGCGGCGCAGGTAGACGACGGCCCAGAAGGCGCCCAGCACCCCGGTGACGATCATGGCGGCCCAGCCCTGCAGGAAGTGGCCGGCGCCGAAGCCGATGCTCAGGACCACGACGCCGAGCCAGGCGCCACCCAGGTAGCGCTCGAAGCGGTGGAGCAGGAACGCGCGCTGCAGCTCCTCGCGCAGGCCGCCCGCGAGGATGACGACGACGGCGAAGACGGCCGCCTCGCCGGGCGTGTCGGCCACCTGTTCGAGCGGGTTCTGTTCGACGTTGTTCAGCCACGGCGCAATCGCGATCAGGCCGTTCAGCAGCACGATCACCGTGATGAACACGGCCGGGATCAGCGCGAGGCCGAGGCGGGCTTCGCGGAGCACGGGGCGTGTGCCGAGCCACACGTCCCGGAGGCGCCCGCCGTCGAGGCGCAGGAAGAGCACCATCAGCCCGGTGAGCAGCACCACGTCGCCCAGTTGCGTCAGCGCGATGAAGGTCAGCGACGGCACACCCGGGGCCTGCAGCGGCGCGACCCCGGCGCCGGCGACCACCAGCTGCAGCAGCACCTGCGTCGGCACGCTCGAGCAGAGCAGCACCTCGAGCAGGGCGACGACGCGGCGGCGGGGGGAGGGGGGGAGGGGGGCGGACACCGGGACATGGTAGAGCGAGGGGGGACGACAGGGGCAAATCCCGAATCCCACAACCCAAGTCCCAAACCGAATCCCAACTTCCCAATCCAAAGGCGCACATCCCAAGGCTTCCCGACCGATCACGCTCGGCGGCGCGCTCCGGTTTGGTCATCGGGATTCGGGACTTGGCCTGGGATTCGGGTTCTGGGATTCGGGATTCGAAGCCGTCCCTCTCCAGATCCCCCCTGCTATCCTTGGGCCCATGTCGAAGCCATCCGAAGAGCGCGTGCTGATCGTCGAAGACGACGCGGCCACGCGGCGTGGGTTGTGCGAGCTGGTGCGCACCTGGGGCTACGCCGCCGAATCGGCAGGGGACGGCGCCGAGGCGCTGACCCGGATCACGGAGTTCCGTCCGTCGATCGTCGTGAGCGACATGGTCATGCCGAACATGGACGGCCTGACCCTGCTGCGCCGTCTGAAGCAGGAGGGCACGGCGCCCACGGTGGTGATCCTGACCGCGCAGGCGAGCGTGGACACGGCGGTCGAGGCGATCAAGGAAGGTGCGTACGACTACCTGACCAAGCCGGTGGACCCGCAGCGGCTCCGTATCGTGCTCGAGAAGATCGTCGAGCGCCAGGACACGCTGCGCGAAGTCCGGACGCTGCGCCGGCAGTTGCGCGACAGCGGCACGTTCGGCCGGCTGATCGGCCACGCGCCGGCGATGCGCAAGGTGTACGGGCTGATCGAGCGGGCCGCGCCCACGGCGGCGTCGGTGCTGATCTGGGGCGAGTCGGGCACCGGCAAGGAGCTCGTCGCCCAGACGATCCACGATCTCAGCCCGCGGGCGAGCCAGCCGTTCGTGCCGCTCAACTGCGCCGCCATCCCCGACACGCTGCTCGAAAGCGAGATCTTCGGGCACGAGAAGGGCGCGTTCACCGGTGCGCACGAACGGCGCCAGGGCTGCTTCGAGCTGGCGGATCGCGGCACCTTGTTCCTCGACGAGATCGCCGAGATGCAGCCGACGCTCCAGGCGAAGCTCCTGCGGGTGCTCCAGGAGCGCCAGTTCCGGCGCCTCGGCGGCCGGAGCGAGATGACGGTGGACGTGCGCGTAATCGCCGCCACCAACGTGAGCCCGGAGGACGCGGTGGCGAGCGGCAGGCTGCGCGAGGATCTCTACTACCGGCTGAACGTGTTCACGCTGGTCCTGCCGCCGCTTCGGGAGCGGATGGCCGACCTGCCGCTCCTGATGCAGGCGTTCATCGAGGAATTCAACCAGCGGCACGGCCGCTCGGTCGTCGGCCCCGACGCCGCCGCCCTGGCCGCCCTGGAACGCTACCGCTGGCCGGGGAACGTCCGGGAGCTCAGGAACGCCATCGAGCGGGCGGTGATCGTCTGCGACGGGCAGTTCATCGAGCCGGCGCACCTGCCGCCGCAGGTTACCGAGCCCGGCAGGGCCCACGTCTCAGGGGCGGCCCTGCCGGACTCGTCCGCGGCGCTCCGGCCCGGCATGACGGTCGACGACGCCGAAACCGAGCTCATCCTCCTCACCCTGGAGCACACCAGCCAGAACAAGACGAAAGCCGCGGACATTCTCGGCATCAGCCTGAAGACGCTCCACAACAAGCTCAATCGGCTCAGGGAGCGAGGACGGATCGATTGAGGATTGATGATTGGTGATTGAGGATTGGCGAATGCACTGACGACTGACGCGTCCGATCGCCAATCCTCAATACAATCCCAGATCATCAATCTCTGATCCTCGATTGCCATGATTCGCGTGTCGATTCGCGTCAAGCAGATCGCCGGTGTCACGGCGCTGGTAGGGCTGGTCGTCGTCCTGCTCAGCGTCCTCCACGCGACGCGTCTCGCCCGCCTGGGCCTGCACGAGAGCGAGGCGCGCGGCCGGCTGCTCGCCAGCGCCATCTTCCACCGCGTGAGCCAGCTCGTGGCCGTGAGCCCCGATCCGGACGCGGCCATCCGGAACGACCCCGGCCTGCTGGCATTGCTCCAGTCCAGCATCTACGGCGAGAGCATCACGGACGCGGCCATCGTCGACCGGGCCGGCGTCATCGTCGCGCACAGCGACCCGTCGCGGGTGGGCCTCTGGCTCGACCCGCGGCCCGACATGGTCGCCCTGCTCGACGCGTCCGCCTGGCAGCAGCTGCGCGTGATCTACGGCGGGACGTCGTCGGTGCACGACGTCCGTCAGGCGATGACCCTCGATGACGACGAGTTCGGCTCGATTCGCATCGGCGTGTCCACGCTGCTGCTGCGCGAGGAGCTGAACGCGGCGCTCGGGCCGGCGTTCGTCACGGCCGCCATCGCGCTGGGCGCGTCCGTGCTCCTGGCCGGCGTGCTGGCGCAGCTGCTCCTGCGGCCGATTCACGTGATCCGGAGCGGGTTGACGCGCCTCGGACGAGGGGAGTTCGGGGTCACGCTCGACCTGCCGCCGGGAGATGAATTCGGCGACCTGGGCACGTCGTTCAACAGCGTGTCGCAGCAGCTCTCGGCGGACCGCAGCGCCCTGGCGGATCAGAAGGCCAGTCTCGAGTCGGCCGTCGACTCGCTCGAAGATGCCGTGGCGCTCTTCACGCCCGACGGGGGGCTGCTCTTCGCGAACCCGGGGATGCGCGCGGTGCTGCCTCCCGATCCGGTCGGCCAACCGATCGCGAGCCTGTTTCCCGCCGGGCACCCGTTCCGCCAGCTGGTCGAGGAGACGCTCGAGACGCGCCGCTCGCTCGGCCCGCAGCCGGTGACGCTGGGAGCCGACGACCTCGGCGCCGCGCGCACGGCGGGGGACGAGGACGAGGGCAGCCGCGACGAGCGCCTGCTGGTGACGCACGCGATCCCCGGGGGGGATGGCGTGCTCGTCGGGGTGCTGCTCGTGGCGCGAAACCTCTCGTACCTCTCGCAGGTGCAGTCCACACTGGCCTATTCACGGAAGCTCGCCGCCCTGGGGCGTCTCACGGCCGGCGTGGCCCACCAGGTGAAGAACCCGCTGAACGCGATGATGATTCACCTCGAGCTGCTGCGCGCGAAGGCAGACACGCCCGAGGCGCGCGAACACGTCGACGTAATCGCCGGCGAAATCCGGCGCCTCGACGAGGTCGTGCAGGGGTTCCTGAAGTTCACCCGGCCCGAGGAGCTGCGCCTCGAGGCCGTGCCGCTGGCGCCGCTGCTGGCCGAGATGCGGCCGGTGCTGGAGGCGGACGCCGAACGGCTCGGCGTGGCCATCGTGGTCGACTGTCCCTCCACCGTGCCGCACGTCCGCGCCGACCGGGGCATGGTGTACCAGGCGCTCGTGAACCTGGCCGTGAACGCCTGCCAGGCGATGCCGAGCGGCGGGACGCTGCGCATCACCGCTGTCGCGGCCCCGGGCCGCCGGGTGGAGGTGCGCGTGGCCGACACCGGCGTCGGCATCCCCCCCGAGCACCTGAGCCGGATCTTTGACCTCTACTTCACGACCAAGGATCATGGATCGGGGATCGGGTTGTCGCTCGTGTACCGCATCATCCAGCTGCACGACGGGGAGATCGACGTGGAGAGCACGCCGGGCCGGGGGACGACGTTTCGGGTGCGGCTGCCACGGGCGGAGGAGGGGCAGGCGTGACCGTCGGCTGGTGGCGTCGGGCGGGGCTGGGCGTCGTGCTGGCGGCCGCGCTGGGGGCGGGAGGCTGCGCCAGGGCACAGGCGCGCGGCA
>VFZH01000197.1 GCA_016871255.1 Acidimicrobiia bacterium
CGCGTCTTTCGATCGCGGAGCGACCAGACCCAGTTGCTCTCGTCGTTATCGCACATGGCTCCCCCTGTCGCAGATAATACCGCGAGAACGAAGAACGTTTCGAGGGGAAGGCCCCCTCGAGCTACCAAGGACACGAGCCGGGCCATGCCAAAGACACTCTTCGACAAGATCTGGAACGCTCACGTCGTCCACGAGCAGCCGGGACAACCGGCGCTGCTGTACATCGACCTCCACCTGGTCCACGAAGTGACCTCGCCGCAGGCGTTCGACGGCCTTCGGATGGCCGGGCGCTCGGTCCGCCGGCCGGACCTTACGGTGGCGACGGCAGACCACAACGTGCCGACGACGGTCGGCCGGGCGCACCTGCCGCTCGAAGATGAGGTCGCTAAGGCGCAGCTCGACGCACTGAGCCGCAACTGCGCAGAGTTCGGCATCCCGCTCTACGATATGAACCACGCCCGACAGGGCATCGTCCACGTGATCGGCCCCGAGCTGGGGCTTACGCAGCCGGGCATGACCATCGTCTGCGGCGATTCGCACACCTCGACCCACGGCGCGCTTGGCGCGCTGGCGTTCGGGATCGGCACGTCCGAGGTGGAGCACGTCCTGGCGACGCAGACGTTACAGCAGGCGCGCCCGAAGACAATGGAGGTCCGCTGCACCGGCCAGCTCCCTCGGGGCGTGACGGCGAAGGACCTGATACTCGGCATCATCGGGAAGATCGGCATCGGCGGCGCGGCTGGCCACGTGATCGAGTACACCGGCGAGGTAATCCGCTCCCTATCGATGGAGGGGCGGATGACGGTCTGCAACATGTCGATCGAGGGCGGCGGCCGGGCCGGCATGATTGCGCCGGACAGGACGACGATCGACTACCTGCGCGGGCGGGCGCACGCCCCGAAGGGCGCCGACTTCGAGCGTGTCGCGGCGGAGTGGCTGACGCTGGCGTCCGATCCTGGCGCCACGTATGACACGCTGGTCGAGATCGCGGCCGCGGACCTGGTGCCGCACGTTACGTGGGGGACCAACCCCGGGATGGTGGTGCCCGTCAACGGTCGAGTGCCGCGCGCCGAGGAGGCCGCCTCGAGCGGCGACCGGCGGGCGTACGAGCGGGCGTTCGAGTACATGGCGCTCGAGCCGGGTCAGCCCGTCCAGCAGATCAAGCTGGACCGCGTGTTCATCGGATCGTGCACGAACGGACGGATTGAGGATTTGCGCGCGGCCGCGGCGATCGCCCGAGGACGGCGAGTCGCGTCCACGGTGCGGGCGATGGTCGTGCCGGGCTCGATGCTGGTGAGGCAGCAGGCCGAGCGGGAAGGGTTGGACAAGGTGTTTGCCGAGGCCGGCTTCGAGTGGCGCGAGGCGGGCTGCTCGATGTGCCTGGGCATGAATCCGGACATACTCAGCCCCGGCGAACGCTGCGCCTCGACCTCGAACCGCAACTTCGAGGGGCGGCAGGGCAAGGGCGGCCGCACCCACCTCTGCTCGCCGGCAATGGCCGCCGCGGCGGCAATCGAGGGCCACTTCGTCGACGTAAGGAGCTGGTCGTAATGCAGGCTTTCCGCAGGGAGACGGGCGTCGTCGCGCCCCTGGACCGCGTCGATGTGGACACCGACCAGATTATCCCGAAGCAGTTCCTCAAGCGGATCGAGCGGACGGGGTTCGGACAATTCGCCTTTTATGACTGGCGGTTCCGAGAGGACGGGTCGCTGAACCCGGAGTTCGAGCTGAACCTACCCGCGTACCGGGAGGCTTCGATCCTGGTGTCTGGACGGAACTTCGGTTCAGGATCGTCACGGGAGCATGCGCCCTGGGCGCTCCAGGATATGGGGTTCAAAGCGGTGATCGCGCCGTCCTTCGCCGACATTTTCTTCAACAATTGCTTCAAGAACGGCGTCCTGCCGGTGGTGCTGCCGGAGCAGACGGTCAACGAGCTGCTGGCGCGGGCGAAGGAGCGGCCGGGCTACAAGGTGACCGTGGACCTGGAAGCGCAGACGGTCTCCGATGAGGAAGGTCCGGTCGCCGGGTTCGAGGTGGATCCGTTCCGGAAGCACCTGCTGCTGAATGGCCTGGACGACATCGGGCTGACGCTGGAGCACGGCGACGCGATCGCACGGTATGAGGAAGCGATGCCGGCCCGACTGCGTGGCCTGACGATCGCGGCCGTCCGGTGAGCGATCGCTTTCGGCTCGACGGCAAGGTCGCGCTGGTGACTGGTGCCAGCCAGGGCATCGGGGAGGGTATCGCGCTCGGCCTGGCGGAGGCCGGCGCTGACGTGGCGCTGGCGGCCCGCAAGGCGGACGACCTCGAGCGGGTGGCTGACCGAATCCGCTCGCTCGGGCGACGGGCAATCACGATCCCGACCGACGTCTCTCAGCTCGACCAGGTGGCCGCGATGGTGCCGGCGGCACTGAAGGGGCTCGGTCGGCTGGACGCTTTCGTCAACGTGGCCGGCAATCAAAGGCGCAAGCCGATCCTGGACGTTCAGCTCGAGGACTGGAACTTCGTGATGGACGTCCAGCTTCGGGCGGCGTTCTTCGGGGCGCAGTCGGCTGGACGACACTTCTGCGCGCAGGGGCATGGCAAGGTCATCCACATCGCGTCGATGACCTCGTATCGCGGATTCCTTGACATCGCGCTCTACGGTATCGCCAAGACGGGCGTCGTCGGAATGACACGCTATATGGCGGTGGAGTGGGCGCAGCACAACGTGCAGGTGAACGGGATCGCACCGGGGTGGATCGAGACGCCGATGACGGCGACGATGAACCCCGGGCGGCGGCAGTGGGTGGAGGAGCACGTGCCACAGCATCGGTATGGGGTGCCGCGGGACATCGCGGACCTGGCGGTGTATCTGGCGAGTCCGGCGTCAGACTACGTGACCGGCCAGACGTTTCCCGTTGACGGTGGGTTCTTGGCTGGGAATCCCTGGCCGGCCCTGGGCGTCAGCTAACGCGCGGGAGTACCTGCTTCGCGAGGAGCTCCATCGACCGGTGCCAGATGGCCTTGTCTGGCGCCCAGTCGATGGCGACCTGCAGAAGCGTGCCGAAGCCGCCGGTCTGAGACTGGAGCGCGCGCAGCTTGGCGGCGACATCGGTTGGTGAGCCGACGATCCAGACGTTATCCATCAGGTAATCGATCGTGACGTCGGCGTCGGTCATACCTTCGTCGATCTTGAAGGGTGCCAGCCCGCGGCCGCTGCCGACCAGCGGCAGCATGTAGCGGCTGTAGGCGGCGCCGTGGGCTCCGTCGCGAACCTGCTTCCGCGCGAGCTCGGTTGTGTCGGCGACGTGGACGTCTCTCCCGATGCGCCAGACGCCGCGGTCCGCCGGGCGGTTGGCTCGCGCGCAGCCGGCCGCGTAAGACGCCCAGTGCCCGGCCAGGTCAGCGGGCGGGAGGAAGTTGGTCGAGAGCGGAAGCCAGCCGTTCTCGCCAGCGCGCCCGAGGCCATAGGAGCCGCGACTCACACCGGCCAGCGCGATCGGTGGGTGCGGCAGCTGGTACGGCTTCATGAGGTAGCCACTGGAGATGTCCTCGCGCGGCGGCCCGACGTCCGCCTTGAAGAACTCGCCCTCGAACTGGACGGGCTCGCCCTGCCAGAAGCGTGTCAGCAGCTCGATCCCCTCCCAGGTCAGCCTGCCGGCCTGTTCGGGCGATGGATCGATCCCGAACGATTTCTTGTCCATAAGGAGGCCGCCGGAGCCAACGCCCACTATGAGGCGCCCACGGGTCTGGTGGTCAAGCTGAGCCAGTCGGAGCGCCACCATCAGTGGGTTATGAAAGGGCATCAGGACGACGCCGGTGCCGAACTTGACCCGTTTCGTGCGCGCCGCGGCGTCGGCGATGAACAGGTCCGGCGAGGGGATATTCTCCCAGGTCGACGTGAAGTGCTCGCCGATCCAGATCTCGTCGTAGCCCAGCTCCTCGGCCAGCTGGAACGTCTCCATGTCATCGTCGTAGGTGTCGGCGATCGGGCGTTCGGGTGGGTGAAGCGGCATTGAGAAGAGGCCGAGGCGCACGCGGGACCTCCTGATGGCGAGCCTATACTCTATCCGATGCCTCCGGGGCCGCCCGCCGACCCGCTCGAGGTCGTGACGCAGACGCGGTCGGCCTCGATCCAGGTCGGCAGCGGCGGCGGCTTTGTCGACCCTGGCGCACCGCTGCGGTCTGCCCACGTTCGAGCTGCCCGCCTCGACCTGGAGGAGTTGGGCCGCCGGACGTTCGGCGCCGAGCGCTTCGCGACGCAGCCCGTGGCGGCGCGGACGCGGGTCATCTGGCGCGGATGGGCGCAGGCGTTCACGGCATCGCTGGTGTGGGAGCAGGGTCTGGCGGGCGGCGTCTCGCCACGCGCGCAGGCGCAGCTAGACGAGC
>VFZH01000198.1 GCA_016871255.1 Acidimicrobiia bacterium
CGCCTCGGTGAAGGAGTGCTACACGATGGCCATCGAGGCCTTCGACCTGGCCGAAGACCTCCAGACACCGGTCTTCGTGATGCTGGACCTGGACCTGGGCATGAACACCTGGATGTCCGAGCCGTTCCCGTACCCCGAGGGCGACATCAGCCGCGGCAAACGGCTCACCGAGGCGAAGCTGAAGGAACTGGGCGGGCAGTGGGGGCGGTACGCCGACGTGGACCACGATGGCGTTCCGTATCGCACGGTGCCCGGCGACGGGCTGCCGGCGTATTTCGCCCGGGGGTCCGGACACAACGCCAGGGCCCAGTACAGCGAGCGGGCCGACGACTACGGGAACAACGTCGACCGGTTGGCCCGGAAATTCGAGACGGCCAGGCGCCTGGTGCCGAAGCCCGCGATCGACTGGAATCCCCGGGCGCGGATCGGGCTCATCGCCTACGGCACGAGCGACGCGTCGGTCGAAGAGAGCCGCGACCAGCTGCGCGACGAGAACACCGTCCACACGTCGTACTACCGGCTCCGGGCGTTTCCGTTCGTGGAGTCGCTCTGGGAGTTCATCGACAAGCACGACCGCGTGTACGTCATCGAGCAGAATCGCGACGCCCAGATGATGGGCCTGATCCGGCTGGACATCCCTCCGGGACGCATTGACAAGCTCCGGAGCGTGCTGCACTACGAAGGCCTGCCGATCGACGCCCGCAGCATCACCGAAGACGTGCTGGTGCAGGAGGGGCTGATGGTGGCTCCCGAGGCCGCTCTGCGGCACGCGATGGTGGGCGCGGCGCCGGCGGCGGACCGGGGCGAGTAGGCGGATTGGGGCGAGTGGGCGGATTGGGGCGAGTGGGGAAGGACGCGAACGGGCGGACATCATGCCAACAGCTGCGAAGACGAATCGGATCGGACTGGAGGTGCTCCCGTACAAGGGCAGCAAGACGACCTTGTGCGCGGGGTGCGGGCACAACTCGATTTCGGAGCGGCTGATCGACGCCTGCTTCGAGATGGGCGTGGACCCGTCCAGGGTCATCAAGCTCTCGGGCATCGGCTGCTCGAGCAAGAGCCCCGCCTACTTCCTGTCGGCCTCGCACGGGTTCAACGCGGTGCACGGCCGGATGCCGTCGGTGGCGACCGGCGCCATGCTCGCCAACCAGCAGCTGATCGCGATCGGCGTCAGCGGCGACGGCGACTCGGGGGCCATCGGCATCGGGCAGTTCGTCCACCTGATGCGGCGCAACCTGCCGATCATCTACATCATCGAGGACAACGGCTGCTACGGGCTGACCAAGGGGCAGTTCTCGCCGACCGCCGACCTGGGCTCGACCCTGAAGAACGGGGTGGTGAACGACCTGCCGCCGATCGACATGTGTTCGCTGGCGATCGAGCTTGGGGCCAGCTTCGTGGCGCGGTCGTTCTCGGGCGACAAGAAGCAGCTGCTGGCGCTGCTCAAGGCGGCCCTGGCGCACCGCGGCACGGTCATGCTGGATGTCCTGTCGCCCTGCGTGACGTTCAACGATCACACCGGATCGACGAAGAGCTACGAGTACGTGAAGGAGCACGACGACCCGGTCCACGAGGTCAGCTTCGTGCCCTTCTTCGAGGACATCACCGTCGAGCAGGAGCCGGGAAGCAGCCAGGAAGTCACGCTGCACGACGGCTCGCGCATCTACCTGAAGCGCGTCGGCGAGGAATACAACCCGACCGACAAGCTGGCTGCGATACGCATGCTGGCGGAAACGGCCCGCAAGGGCGAATACGCCACCGGCCTGCTGTACGTGGAGCCGGACAAGGACGACTTCTGCTCGCTGCTCAACCTCGTCGACGAACCGCTGGCGTTCCTCCCGCTCGAGCGGACGCGCCCCCCGCAGTCCGCCCTTGACGAAGTGATGGAATCCCTGAGGTAGCGCGGCACATGGAGCGGACGTTCGCCATCATCAAGCCGGACGCGGTGGAGCGCCGGCTCACGGGTCAGATTCTGGGGCGGATCGAGGGCAGCGGGTTCACCATTCGGGCCATGCGGTTCGAGCACCTGACGCGCGCCGACGCGGAAGGCTTCTACGCGGTCCACCGCGGGCGGCCGTTCTTCCGCGCCTTGACCGAGTTCATGTCCTCGGGGCCCTGCGTCGTGCTTGCGCTGGAAGCCCCGGACGCCATCCGGAAGTGGCGGGACCTGATGGGCGCCACCGATCCGGCCAAGGCGGCCCCCGGCACCCTCCGGAAAGAGTTCGGCTCGTCGATCGAACGCAATGCCACGCACGGTTCGGACGCGCCCGAGACGGCGGCGTTCGAGCTGGGGTACTTCTTCCGGGGGATGGATCTCATCTAGCGGACGCTGGCCATGGGACGGCTGCTGATCGTCGCGGGGCTGGTCGTGGCAGCGATCGGCCTGCTGATCAGCTGGGGTGTTCCCATCGGGCGCCTGCCCGGCGACGTCACGTTCCGCCGCGGTTCGTTCACGTTCTACTTTCCGCTGGCCACGTCGATCGTGGCGAGCGTGCTGCTCACGCTCCTGCTGATGCTGCTCAGCCGGCGCTAGTCTGCTCGGGGGATACATGCCGTCGATCAAGGCAGACCGGTGGATCCGCCGGATGGCGCTCGAACACGGGATGATCGAGCCGTTCGAAGATCGTCAGGTCAGGCAGGGTGTCGTGTCGTACGGGCTGTCCTCGTACGGCTACGACATCCGTGTGGCGCGGGAGTTCAAGGTCTTCACGAACATCAACAGCACGGTCATCGACCCGAAGAGCTTCGACAGCCGCTCGTTCGTGGACATCGAGACCGACGTGTGCATCGTGCCGCCGAACTCGTTCGCCCTTGCCCGCACGGTCGAGTATTTCCGGATTCCCCGCGACGTGCTGACCGTCTGCGTCGGCAAGTCCACGTACGCCCGCTGCGGCATCATCGTGAACGTCACGCCGTTCGAGCCCGAGTGGGAAGGGTTCGTGACGCTCGAGATCTCGAACACGACGCCGCTGCCGGCGAAGATCTACGCCAACGAGGGCATCGCGCAGGTGCTGTTCTTCCAGAGCGACGAGCCCTGCGAGGTGTCGTACGCGGACAAGAAGGGCAAGTACCAGGGGCAGCTCGGCTTGACTTTGCCCCGAATGTGATGTTGTCGCCGCCCGGCGTGTCTTGCCTTTTCGGCTCCAGTCGGTGTACAACTCGAGCAATTCTCCTGGCCTTTTTCGGTCGGTCCTGACCCTTGCATGGATAAGCTCGTCGAGCGCCAGCCGGTGGCCCGCCCGCCGCTGTCCGCCGCGCCCGCTCTCGCCGTCCAGTTCTTCCTGATTCCGCTCGCCGTCGTCGCGGTGACCGCCGGCATTTACCTCGGCTTCCGTACGCTGCTGGCCGACAATCGGACCGCAGCCGACTACCTGGCGGAGATCAGGAGCGGTGGTGAGAACCGGCGCTGGCCGGCGGCCTACGAGTTGTCGCGCCTCATGGCGGATCCGTCCGTGCGAGCCAGCGACGAGACGCTGGTGCCCGGGCTGCTCGAGGCGTACGACCAGTCGGCCAGCGGTGACCCGCGCGTGCGGCAGTATCTCGTGCTGGCGCTCGGGCGCCTGGGCTCGCCGGTGCCGGAGGGCGTGGTGCCGCGCCTCACGGCCGCCCTCGAGGCCGGAGATCCGGAGACGCAGATCAACGCGATCTGGGCGCTCGGGGCGCTTGGAACGGGTGCGGCGGTCGGCGATCTCGAGGCGCTGTACAGCCACACGGATGCCGGCGTGCGGAAGATGGTCGTCTACGCGCTCGGTGCGATTCCCGACGCCGCCGACTCCGTCGTGCTGGAAACGGCCCTCGCCGACGCGGCTGCCGACGTGCAGTGGAACGCGGCCGTGGCACTGGCTCGTCATGGCCGGCGGGAAGGTGTGCCGGTGCTGGGGCGCATGCTGGATCGGGAGTACGTCGCCGGCGCGCTCGAGGTGGATCCGGCAGCGGGCGGAGACGGCGATCCGGCGGGTCAGGTCCTCATGACGGGGCTGCAAGCTGCGGCCGCCCTGCGGGACGCCACGCTCCGGCCGGCGGTGGAGCGGGTCAGCGCCAGCGATCCGAACCTGCGCGTGCGGCAGGCCGCGCTGGAGGCGCTGGAGGCGTACGGCGGGTGACGGAAACGGGCCCGGCCGTCGATCCATCGTGGGGACGAAGGTCATAGACTGACGGACGACACGCGGGGAACGGCCCCGCGGACGTGTAGCGAGAAGGGGACGGACGAGCGGCATGGCAGACAACACCACGCCCGGCGGGTCCGGGGACAACGCCAGGGCAGACGACGGCCCGAAGCCCGAAGGTCAGAACACGCCAGGCGGTGGGGCCGCGGCGGGGGCGGGCGCACACGCCGCCAGGCCGGT
>VFZH01000199.1 GCA_016871255.1 Acidimicrobiia bacterium
CCGCGCCGCGGCGTCGTCTCACCCGGAGCGGCGCCGCGCGTCGCGGTCTTCTTTCCCGGCCAGGGCTCGCGGGCCGCGGCCGCCGGCCGGCGCCTCTACGAGCGGGAGCCCCTGTTCCGGGACACACTCGACACCTGCGACGCCTGGCTCCGGCCGCACCTGGATGCCCCGCTGCCGTCGCTGCTCTTCGAGGAGGGTGCCCCGCTCGATCGCACGCGGAACGCGCAGCCGGCGCTCGTGGCGCTGGGGCATGCGCTCTTCGTCCAGTGGCGGGCCTGGGGCCTCGAGCCGTCCGTGCTCCTGGGTCACAGCGTGGGCGAATACACGGCGGCCTGCGCCGCGGGCATCTTCAGCCTCGAAGACGCGTTGTCGATCGTCACGGCGCGCGGACGCCTGATGCAGGCGCTCCCCGACACCGGCGCGATGGCGGCGTTCTTCGCCCCTGAGGCCTGGGCCGCCGCCGCCATCGCCGCCCGGCCGGACGCGCTCGCCATCGCCGCCGTGAACGGCCCCTCCGAGGTCGTCGTTTCCGGCGACCGGGCCGAGCTCCAGCATGTGCTCGCTCGCGCGGAACGCGAGGGCATCCACGCGCGCATGCTGGCCGTGTCGCACGCGTTCCACTCGCCGCTGATGCGGCCGATGCTCGACGAGTTCGCCGCCGTCCTCGGCGCGGTCACCTTTCACCGCCCGTCGCGGCCCCTGGTCGCGAACGTGACCGGCCGCCTCGTCGAGGGCGACGAGATGTCGAGCGCCGGCTACTGGCTGCGGCACATCCTCGCGCCGGTGCGGTTCGGCGACGCGGTCGCGTCGCTCGGGGCGCGCGGGGAGCGGCTCTTCCTGGAACTCGGCCCGGCGCCCGTGCTCGGGCCGATCGTGGCGCGCTCGCTCGACACCGCCGCCGTCGCACACGGACTGGCGGCACCGGAGGCGCTCGCCACGCTGTACGTGCACGGCGCGTCGATCGACTGGGCCGCAGTCCACCGCCCGTTCCCCCGGCGCAAGACGGCGCTGCCCACCTATCCCTTCCAGCGCGATCGGCACTGGCTCGACACCGCGCCATCCCGCTCTGCCGCCCGACCCGTTCGGCGGGCCACGGCGACGCTGCTGGGCGAACGGCTGCCGGAGGGTGCGCACGACGCGCAGACGATCACGTGGCGGGCCGACACCACCCGGCCGTTCCTGCGCGATCACGCCCTGCTGGGCACACCGGTGTGGCCGATCGCCGCGCAGATCGACCTGGCGCTGTCGGCGGCCGAGGAGGGGCTCGCGCTCGATCGCTCCCGCGTGACGTCGATCGAGTTCGCCCGCACGCTGCACAGCGATGCCGAGGCAGTGCAGACCGTCCTGACGTCCGGCGGCGACCTGCGCATCTACAGCCGCCACGAGCCGCACGCGCCCTGGCAGCTCAACACGCGCGCACGCGTCGAGTCGGAGCCCGCACCGGCAGGGGCCGCGCCGCTCGCGTTCTCCGCGATGTTCTTCGCCGCCAAGGAGGAGGATGCCGACGATCGGTACCGCCTGATTCTCGACGCCGCGAAGCAGGTTGACCGCATGGGGTTCCGCAGCGTCTGGGTGCCCGAGCGCCACTTCACCGACATGGGCAGCCTGTATCCGAACCCGTCGGTGCTCCATGCCGCGCTCGCACGCGAAACCACACGCGTCCGTCTCATGGCGGGCAGCGTCGTCCTGCCGCTCCACAACCCGCTCCGCGTCGCCGAAGAGTGGGCCATGGTCGACAACCTGTCGGGCGGCCGCGTCGGCATCTCCCTCGCGTCCGGATGGAATCCGCACGACTTCGTGCTCGCCCCCGACCGGTACGCAGACCGCTACGACCACCTGTATGCCGGCGTCGAGACACTCCGCCGGCTCTGGCGCGGCGAGCCGTGGCAGACGCAGGCGCCGTCGGGAGACACCGTCTCGCTGCGCACCTATCCGACGCCGGTGCAGCGCGAGCTGCCGCTCTGGATCACGGCGGCCAGAAGCCCCGAGTCGTTCAGGCGGGCGGGCGCGCTCGGCACGAACCTGCTGACGCACCTGCTGGATCAGGACGTCGAGACGCTGGCCGAGAAGATCGCGATCTACCGGGCCGCACGCGCGGAACACGGCTTCGATCCGGCCGCCGGTATCGTGACGCTCATGTGCCACACGTTCGTGGCACCGGACATCGAGACCGTCCACCGCCTCGCGCGCGCGCCCTTCTGCAACTACCTGCGCGCGAGCCGCGGACTGCTGGCCGGACTCGCACAGGCACGGAAGCAGGAGGTCGATCTCGACGCGCTGAGCACCCGCGAGTTCGACGAGTTCGTCGAGTTCCTCTACGAGCGCTTCCACTCGACCCGCGCGCTCATCGGCACGCCGGAGACCTGCCGCCCGCTCGTTGACGCGCTCCAGGCGGCCGGGATCAACGAGATCGCGTGCCTGCTCGACTTCGGACCGCCGACCGACGAGGTCCTCGCGCACCTGCCGTTCCTGGACCAGCTCCGCAGCAGCCGCACCGCCGCCGCGCCCGTACCCCCGGCCGTCGATCTGGCCGCCGTGCGGTCGCGGTGTACAGCCGTCGTGCCGGGCGAGCGTTTCTACGAAGACCTGTCGGCCGCAGGCGTCGACTTCACCGGAAGCCTGCGCACGCTTGGCGAGGTGCACGCCGGGCCCGACGAAGCGCTCGCCGAGATCCAACCGTCGGCCGAGCGGGCAATCGTGCTGGACGCCTGCGTGCAGGCGCTGCTGGCGGCCTTCGGCGACCGGTCGCCCGCCGCGCCCCTGCTCGTGCCGGCGCGCGTCGGGTCGGTCCAACTGCACGCCCCGCTCGCCGGTCGCGCGCGCTGGGCGCACGTCCGTCGAACGTCGGAACTGGAGGGCGCGATCGCCCTCGTCGATGACGCGGGCGGACGGCTGCTCGACATCGAGGGCCTGGAGGTCAAGCGGATCGCACGGCCCACGGTGACGCCCGACCTCTCCGAGTGGCTGTACGACGTGCAGTGGCGGTCGCTGGCGTCGCCCCCCGTTCACACGAAGCCGACTCGTCCGTGGATCGTGCTGGCAGACCGCCGCGGCGTGGGTGCGGCGTGGGCGGCACGCCATGCGGCAGGTCACCTGCTCGTCCGGCGCGGCGCGGTGACGGAGTCCGTGGGGCCGGGACGCTGGACGGTGAATCCCGACGGAGGCTTCGACGAGCTGTTCCAGCGGATCGACCCGGCCGGCTTCGGCGGCATCCTCGACTGCTGGCCGCTCGACGTCGCGGCGGACCTCGAGCCGAGCCAGCGGTTCGGCATCGAAGCGGCGACACACCTGGTCCAGGCGATGGCCCGCACGGGAGGCCGGTCTCTGCCACGGCTGTGGATCGCCACGCGCGCCGCGCAGTCGGTGGCCGGGGAAGCGCCGGCCGGCCTGTTCCAGGCGCCGCTCTGGGGCTTCGCGGCGGCCATGGCGCGCGAGCACCCCGAGTGGTGGGGAGGCATCGTCGATCTCGAGCACGACGCGGCCGCTGCCGGGCTCGACGCCGTGCTGGCGGACGATCACGAGGATCAGATCGCCGTCCGGGATGGCCAGCGCTACGTGCGCCGGATCGTGCAGGCGGCGGACGGCGCGCCACGCGAGCTGAAGATCTCGCCGGACGCGGTGTACGTCGTCGCGGGCGGCCAGGGAGGGCTCGGGCTGGTGGTCTCGCGATGGCTGGCGGAACAGGGAGCCGCACGCCTGCTGCTGCTCGGCCGCTCGCCGGCTGACGCCTCGAGGCTGGCGACGATCGGCGCCGACGTCGAGTACCGGCAGGTGGACATCACGGATGAAGCTGCGCTCGCCGAAGCGCTGGCCGGGCGTGACATCCGGGGTGTCGTACACGCAGCCGGCACGTTCCGGGACGAGTCGCTGCTCCGCCTGAACCACGACCTGCTCTGGGACGTGCTGGGGGCGCGCGTCCCGGGGGCCTGGGCCCTGCATCGCGTTCTGGAGAATGTCCCGCTCGACTTCTTCGTGTTGTGTTCGAGCTTCTCGGGGCTGACGCCACCGCACGGGCAGGCGGCCTACGCGGCGGCCGCGGCGTTTCTCGACGCGCTCGCCCACCTGCGCCGGGCCTCGGGCCAGCCGGCGCTCAGCATCGACTGGGGCGCCTGGTCGGACGTCGGCTTCGCCGCGAGCGACACGGGGCGGGAGGCGCACGCACGGCTGGAGGAGATGGGGATCCGCCGCATGAGCCCCGCGCAGGGGCTGGCAGCCCTCGACCTGGTACTCCACCGCGAGACGCCACCGCAGATCGCGATCTTTCCGATGGATCTCCGCCGGGCGGGCGAGGCCGACCCGGCACTGGAGCACGCGCGCCTGCTGGCCGACCTGATCGCGA
>VFZH01000200.1 GCA_016871255.1 Acidimicrobiia bacterium
ACGGTCGAGGGCCGCCGCGTCCGGCGCGCCGGCCACCCGTGCCACGTAGGTGCGCTCCACGTCGTGCCGCGGGTGCGCGAGGCCGGCCGCGAGCTCGCCGTCGTTGGTGAGCAGCAGCAAGCCGGAGGTGTCGTAGTCCAGCCGGCCAACGGGGTAGACGCGTTCGTCCACGCCGGCCACGAGGTCGATCACGGTCGGCCGGCGCTGCGGATCGTGCCGCGTGGTCACGTACCCGCGCGGCTTGTGCAGCAGGATGTACCGGTGGCGCTCCTCGCCCCGCACACGCCGGCCGTCCACCCGGATGTCGTCACGGGCGGAGTCGGCCTTCGCGCCGAGCTGGCTGACGACGGCGCCGTTCACGGTGACGCGCCCGTCGGCGATCAGGGTCTCCGCCGCCCGCCTGGAGGCCAGCCCCGCGCGGGCGATGATCTTCTGGAGGCGCTGCTGCATGGTCCCTTCAGAGCCGCAGGATGCGCGCCCAGAAGGCGACGAGCTTCCAGGCGTCTGCCGCGGATGCGTTCTGGTCGGCTTCGGCGTGGGTGATCAGGCGGCTGAGCAGCAGCGCCACGTGTGCGCGTCCCTCGAGGTGGCGGGCCAGGCGGACGCTCTCGATGGCGGGGATCACGGTGTCCGCGTAGCCGTGCAGCAGGAACACGGGGCTGGCCGGCGCCGACGCCGCGAGTTCGGGCGACAGCGCCGGGTGGTCGGTGCCGAGCTCGGCCAGGTGCGGCTCGAGCACGCGGCCGAGTGCCGCGACATCGCGCTCGTTGACGTGCCGCAGGTACGTCGCCGACGGCTCGGGCAGGGCCTCGGCCATGTCCCTGGCCCGGGCGAACGTCCGTGCCGCCTGCTGGCGGTCGACGAGCGTTTCCTGTGACGCGATCAGGAACGTTCGCACGCCGTCCCGCAGGGCCGGCACCTGCTCGGGCGGGACCACCGCAGCGGCGAGGTCGTACAGCATCACGGCCACGCCGTAGTCGTGCGGCGGGCGCACCGGCAGACCGAGTTCGGACGGCATGTCCCCCGTGCTCAGGTAGCGCATCACGCGCGTGAGGTTCGCATGCCCGCCGAAGGACACCACGTACGCGACCCGATCCCGGACGGACGGGCGTCCTGCCGCCACGACGGCCAGGCCCCCGGCGAAGCTCACGCCCACCACGCCCACCCGGCCGTCCGGCGCGAACTCGGGCTGGCCCGCCAGCCACGCGATGGCGTCCTCGATCACGTCGGTCGAGCGTGGTGTGACCAGGTACGCCTGGAGGTCGGGCAGCGCCATCGTGACAACGGCGACGCCGCTGGCGGCCAGGTCGCCGGCGAGCCGCGCGACCCGGGGTTCATCGATGCCGGCGGCATGAATGCCGGGGACGAGCAGCGTCGTGCGGGAGACACGACCGTCCGGCGCGTAGAGACGCGCGGCCACATCACCCGTGCGAGTGGGCACGGACATCCCGGTGGTGGCGACGGTGTGCGCGGCCCGGGTCGCCAGCCTCTCGACCGGACCGCCGAGGCCGGCGGCGCGCACGACGAGGAACAGGGACTGCGCGAACGGCCAGACGGCGAAGCCGATGGCGGCCGTGGCCGCCATGACGGTCACTCCGCCGAGCAGCAGGCGACGGCGGCGCATCGGATCGAGGATATTACGCCCACCGGTCAACGAGGCAGGGGCACGAGCCGTCCGCCCTCCAGACGGAACACCAGCGTTGCGCCGGTCCCGGCGGCAACCGGTTCATCGGCGATGCGTCCCGTCCAGGCAGGGCCCAGCCACACGGCGAGCGCTTCCGGGAGCAACGCGCCGAAGGCGGTGTCGAGATCGTATCGGGCCTCCGCGTCGTCCACGAGGAGGACGTGTCCTCCGGCCGGATCGCCCCGTGTTGCCTCGACCAGCGTGTCGACGACCATGGTCGACAGCTCCGCTGGCCGGACCCAGCGCACGTTGCGCGACCGGTAGATCGGGATGGCGAGCACGACGATGGTGACGAGGGCTGCGGCCGTCCTGGCGAAGCGCTGCGGTGTCTGGCGTGCCACGGCCGAGGCGACTGCGCCCGCGATCAGGGCGGCGCCCATCGAGGGCACCAGCGCGTAGAGGCTCGATCGCACCGGCAGGAAGACCGTGACGGCGTACCAGCCGAGGAACCACCAGGCGCCGAAGACCACGGCGCGCCACTCCCCGTCCTCGAAGACCGGCCGCCGCCGTGCGACGACGATCAGGATCGCGGCGGTCACGATGGCGACCGTCGCGCCCCGATCGAGATAGGAGAGGACGTTGACGGCGAGCAGCGCCGGGTCCAGGGACAGCCGGTAGTACGGGGGCGCATCCACGGGGCCGAACGCGCCGCTCTGCATCCGGAGCACGGCGTAGGCAGCCGCCGAGAGAGCCAGCGGCCAGGCGGATGCGGCCGCGGCGACACGTCCGCGCCCTGGTGGTGCCGCCCGGGCCAGCCACGCTGCTGCCAGCGCCGGCAGGACGATTGCCTCTTCCTTGCACAGCATGGCGATCAGCGCCCAGGCCGCGGCGACGGCGCACGCCCGGGTCGCACCAGGCGGCTCGTGCCGGCGCGTCCCTCGCGCCGCGATCGGCAGCATGGCCAGCAGGCCGAAGGCGCCGGCCAGCAGGGCCGTCCGGCCGCTCAGCCAGAGCAGCGCCATGTTGACCGCGTGTACGTTCAGCGCCCAGATGCCGCAGGCGAGCAGTCGGGCGGCGGGCGGCAGGCCGAACCGCGCGGCCAGCCGTGCCAGCAGCACGACGTTCAGCGTGAGGAGCGCCAGGTTGGTCAGGGCGTAGCCGAACGCGCGCGGTCCCCACACCGAGAAGTCGAGGCCGAAGGTCAGGGCGACGATGGGGCGATAGAAGCCGACGTTGGCCTGGAACACCCGGACGACGTCGCCGGCGGTCTCCAGACGGGCATCGTGGATCCATCGGTGGTCGTCCGAGATGAACCCGTGCCCGAGGTCCGGCAGGTAGATGATCAGGAAGGACAGAGCCAGGACGGCAGCCGCCACGAGGCGCGCGCGGCTGGCGCCGGGTACGCCGGGTCCACTAGACTGGCGGGGCGTCGGTGCCGCACTCATCTGACAGGCCAGCCGCCGGGATGCGACCCGGCAGGACTCGCGCCTGCATCATCCAATGAAACCGCTCATCATCGCTATCGACGGCCCGTCGGGGGCCGGCAAGGGGACGGTGGCGCGCGCGGTCGCCGGGGCGCTGGGCTACCGGCACGTGGACACCGGCGCGATGTACCGTGCGGTGGCGTGGAAAGCCGTTCGCGACGGCCTGGGCCTCGACGACGAGGCCGCCGTGGCGGATCTGGCTACGGCGGCCGTGCTGGGCGTGGAAGGGGGCTCGGTCTCGATCGACGGACACGACGTGACGCGGGAGATCCGCACCTCGGACATCGACCGGGCGGCGGCGGCGGTGGCGAGGCTTCCTCGCGTGCGGGAGATCCTCGTGGCCCGGCAGCGGGCATACGGGCAGTCGGGCGGTGTCGTCATGGAGGGGCGCGACATCGGCAGCATCGTGTTCCCCGATGCCGATCTGAAGATCTATCTCGATGCGTCGCCGGAAGAGCGCGCGAGGCGCCGGGCGGCGGATCCGGCCCACTCGGGAGGACGCGAGGGGCAGGCCGCCGTGGCGCAGTCGATTGCGGCACGCGACCAGGCGGATCGCACCCGCACGTCCTCACCTCTGATGGTGCCTGACGGCGCCGTCGTGATCGATACGACCGGGATGCCGGTCGCGGCGGTGGTGGAGCGGGTGATGGCGCTGGTGTCCGCGCGCCTCGGCGCCACCACCCGCTGACCAGGGCCGGCCTCAGCCGGCCCTGCCTGCAGCGCACGACGGGGCGGTCGCCGCACTAGCGCTCGGGGAAGTCGTCCGAGCTGGCCGGGTTCCGCTCCCACCGATGGCGGTCGCGTTCGACGACCTTGTCCTCGCCGCGCAGTTCTTCGGCGTCCTCGTAGCTGACGCCGATCGCGCGGCCGATCTCCTCGACGACGTCCTGATCGGGCGTCGGGTTGTCACCCCCGGGCGCCTCGTCGCCGACATCCCAGGCCGATTGCCAGTCCGCGTCGATGTCGCCCGCCGTGACCGACGGCCCCACCCGGGAGAGCCGGTGCTGCTCGTCGGACGCCTGGTGGCTCCTGGCGTGCAGTTCGGACACGTCGCGTGCGAGATCGACGGACGGGTCGATGGCGTCCTGGTCGAGCAGTGTCCGCCGGATGCGGTCGAGGGCCGGCGCTTTGCGGGCGGTCGATGGACGGGGTCTCACGCGGGTCGCCGGCCTGGATGCCCTGGCGGCCTTCGTGCGGGCCGTCGACGTCGTCGATGTC
>VFZH01000201.1 GCA_016871255.1 Acidimicrobiia bacterium
ATGCTGGCGTACACGATCGCCGCCGCCGTGGACAGCGGGGTCTTCTCGGCGGTCCTGGTGTCCACCGACTCGGAGGCGATCGCCGATGTGGCGCGGCACTACGGCGCCGAGGTGCCGTTCCTGCGCCCGGCGGCCATGGCCGGGGACACGTCGCCCGACATCGAGTGGGTGAGACACACGTTGTCCACGCTGGCCGGGGGGGGACGGGCGTTCGACTGCTTCGCGCTGCTCCGGCCCACGAGCCCGTTCCGTACGCCACAGACGATCGTGCGCGCGTGGGAGCGGTTCCGTGGGGAGCCTGGAGTCGATTCGCTCAGGGCCGTGGAGCGATGCGGGCAGCACCCGGGCAAGATGTGGATTGTCCGCGGCAGCCGGATGGTCCCGCTGCTGCCCTTCGGACCGGCGGAGCAGCCGTGGCACAGCACGCCGTACCAGGCGCTGCCTCCGGTCCACGTCCAGAACGCCTCGCTCGAGATCGCGTGGACCCGGGTCGTGTTCGAGACGAACACCATCGCGGGACACGTGCTGGTGCCGTTCCTGACCGAAGGGCACGAAGGCTTCGACATCAACGATCCGTACGACTGGACGGTGGCCGAGCAGCTGCTGGCGAACGGCGACGCAACACTGCCGCGGGTTTCGCAGCCGCCGTACAGCCGATGATCCGCACCGCACGGGCCCGACACGGGACGATGCCGGCTTCATGGTGAGACATGGGTGACCTGCAGACCGATCAGGGCGAACGCCTCGACCTGCGTTTCGTCCCTTCGCGAGAGTTCCGGCGCCTGCTCGATGCGGGCGCCCCGCCGGAGGCGACCGCCGCGGCGTTCGCGGCGCTGGCGCGCATCAACGCGCTCTACATGATCACCGGCGCCTGGTCCGGCCACATCGGCACGAGCTTCAGCTCGATGGAGATCATGAGCTGGCTCTTCCTCAACGAGCTGCGGGACCTCGACAAGGGCCCCTCGGCCTGCGACATCTTCTTCTCGTCGAAGGGGCACGATGCGCCGGCGCTGTACGCGGTGCTGATCGCGCTCGGCCTGCTGCCGGAGGCGCAGCTGCACCAGTTGCGGCGGCTGCACGGCCTGCCCGGGCATCCGCACGTGGAGACGCCGTACGTGCAGGCCAATACCGGGTCGCTCGGCATGGGCGTGTCGAAGGCGAAGGGGATGGCGCTGGCGAACCGGCTGTCGGGATCACCGCGCCGCATCTTCGTGCTGACCGGCGACGGCGAGCTGCAGGAGGGGCAGTTCTGGGAGTCGCTGGCGTCTGCCGCGCACCTCGGGCTCGGCGAGATCGTCGTGATTGTGGACCACAACAAGGTGCAGTCGGACACCTGGGTGGCGCAGGTGAGCGACCTCGGCGACGTCGAGGCCAAGCTCCGGGCGTTCGGCTGGCACGTCAGCCGCTGCGACGGCCACGACGTGGCCGCGCTGGCCGGGACGCTGCGCGCGCTCGACGGCGTGACGGATCGGCCCAAGGCGATCGTGGCCGACACCGTCAAGGGGCGGGGCGTGTCGTTCATGGAGGGGCCGGAAGCGCTGGCGGCCGGGCCGCTCTACCTGTTCCACTCGGGCGCGCCGCCGGAGACGCAGTACCGTGACGGCCTCGCGGAGCTGCTGGCGGACGCCGGGCGGCACTGGACCCACCTGGGTCTCGGGACGATCGACCTCGACGTGCGCGAGCGCAACCCGCGCCGGGAGGCCCGCGACACCGACAACCTCGTCGCCGCCTACGGCCGTGCCCTGGTGGAGCAGGGGCGGCGCAATCCGCGTCTGATGGTGCTCGATGCCGACCTGATCAAGGACTGCGGGCTGCTCGACTTCGCGGCCGCCTTCCCTGATCGGTTCGTCGAGTGCGGGATCGCCGAGCAGGACATGGTGTCGATGGCGTGCGGCATGGCGCGGCGGGGCGTGCTGCCGGTCGTGCACTCGTTCGCCTGTTTCCTCTCCGCGCGGCCGAACGAGCAGGTCTACAACCAGTGCTCCGAGTCGTCGAAGGTCGTGTACGTCGGGTCGCTGGCCGGGCTGCTGCCCGGCGGGCCCGGGCACTCCCACCAGTCGGTGCGGGACATCTCGGCGCTCGGCGCGGTCCCGGGCCTCCTGCTCGCCGAGCCGTCGTCGGAAGCCGAGGTGACCGACCTGGTGGACTACCTGTTCAACGCCACGCCCGACAGCGCCTACCTGCGTCTCGTGTCGGTGAAGTGGCCGCTGCCGTTCACCTATCGGCCTGGCGGGCCGGTCAGGCCCGGCGTGGGATGGATGGTGCGGCCGGGTGACGACCTGGTCGTGATCGGGTACGGACCGTGGCTGCTGTCGAACGCCTGGGAGGCGGCCGCCGCACTCGACCGTGAGGGCCTGTCCGTCCGCCTGGTGAACCTGCCGTGGCTCAATCGTGTGGACGCGCAGTGGCTGTCCGAGGTGATCGGATCCTGTACGGCCGTCGTGACGCTGGACAATCACTACGTCCACGGCGGACAGGGCGGGATGGTGGCCGCCGCGGTGGCCGGGCTCGGCCGGAGTCCCGGTGTCCGGGTGACGTCGCTCGGGGTGACGGACCTCCCCGAGTGCGGAGGCAACGACGAGGTACTGGCGCACCATCGCCTCGACGTGGCGAGCTTCGTCGAGGCGTTCAGGTCGGCGGCGGTTGGCCGGCGCCGGTCACAGACGGTGGGATGACGGGGGATCATGGCTTCAGTACTGTTCTGGGATATCGACGGCACGCTGCTCACGACGGAGCGGGCCGGCATGCTGGCGTGGAACGACGCCGTCCGGGAGGTCACCGGCCGGGAGTTCGACCTGCGGACGGGCATCCGGACGTCGGGGTTCACCGACTACCAGATCGCCGTGCGGACGTTCGAGGTGCTCGGACTCCAGCCGGCGACGGGCGAGATTGACCGGCTCGTGCGTCGCTACGAGGAGCGGCTGCCGGCGAGCCTGCCGCTCAGGAACGGCCGCGTGCTGGACAACGTGCGCGAGATCCTGGAGGCGCTGGCCGGCGAGCGGCCGGACGTCCGCTCGTACCTGCTGACCGGCAATACCCCTGGCGGCGCGCGGGCGAAGCTCACCCACTTCGGCCTCGTGGATCTGCTGTCGGAAGGTGCGTTCTCCGTGGACACGCGGCCGCGGGCGGACATCGCGCGCCGCGCGCTCGACCTGGCCCGCCGCGCCGGGCCGGTGGCGGAGGATCAGGTCGTGGTGATCGGCGACACGCCCCACGACATCGAGTGCGCGGCGGCCATCGGGGCACGCACGCTGGCCGTGGCGACGGGTGGCTATTCCCTGGACGAGCTGCAGCGGCATCGTCCCTGGCGGCTGTTCGCGTCGCTGCCCTCGCCCGACGAGTTCATCGCGTTGATCGACACGCTGGCTCCCGCTGCCGCGCCCGCGGGCCAGGGGGCGTGATCCGGCGCGCCCGCGGGATGTCTGACGCGGGCCCGGTCTCGGCATGAAGCGAGATTTCATCCGGCACTTCCCGAGGTTGTGGCGCCAGACCAGGCTGCTGCGGCGCTGGTACTACGCCCGGCGGGATGCGTACCCCGACTGGGTGGAGGTGATTGGCGCCCGGCGGGACCTGTGGGAGCCGGCGCGTGCGGCAGCCTCGTCAGGTCCCCGCGTGCTGCTGGCGACCTCGATCGGCTCCTATGCGCACGCGGTGACGCTGGAGAGCGCGCTGGCCGCCGCGCTGACGTTCAGGGGCGCAGACGTGCACGTGCTGCTGTGCGACGGCGTCCTGCCGGCGTGCGCGGAGTGTGAGGCGTCGCTCTATCCCGACGTCGAGGTGTTCACGCGCCGCGGGCCGCAGCGCGACCTGTGTCGCGACTGCCGCTGGCCGGCCGAGCGCGTGTACCGGCAGCTCGGCCTGACGGTGCACCACTACGGCAGCCACCTGACCGCGGACGAGCGGAAGGAGGCGGCCCGTCTCGCGGCGGGCGTGCCGCTCGGCGACATCCCGTCGTACCGGTGGCAGGGCATTGCGATCGGCGAACACGCGCACGCCGGAGCCCTGCGCTTCTTCGCGACCGGCACGCTCGACACCGAGCCGCACGCAGAGGCCGTGCTTCGGCGCTACGTCGAGGCGGCACTGCTCACCGCCTTCGCGACGCGCAACCTGATTCGTGCCGTGGGGTTCCGGTCGGCGGTCTTCACCCACGGCATCTACGTGCCCTGGGGCCTGGTGGGCGAGGTGGCACGCAGC
>VFZH01000202.1 GCA_016871255.1 Acidimicrobiia bacterium
CGCCGCCAGCATGTCGAGGAACGCCGCCGCCGCGTGGGAGCGGTGCCCCGACTTCCGGTAGACCAGCCGCACCTGCCGGCGAAAGCGCACGTCGGGAATCTGCAGCGCGACCAGCTCGCCACGCTGGATCTCCGCCTCGGCACAGCGCCGGGGCAGCAGGGCCACGCCCAGCCGCATCGCGACCGCTCGCTTGATGCCCTCCAGGCTCGGGAGCGAGATCAGGATCTTCGCGGGGATGCCCTGCTGCTGGAACTGGCGGAGCACCCGCTCGCGCACGTGGGACGGGTCGTTGTGGGCGATCACGGTCTGCCGCGCGCACTCGGCCAGCGTGACGGCACGGCTCGTCGCGAGCGGGTGCTCCGGGTGCACCAGCATGACGAGCTCGTCGTGCCCGAGGACGACGCACTTCAGACCGGTTTCGGCCGGCTGGAACGTGAGCACGCCGAAGTCGAGCGTGCCCTGGGCCACCTCGGCGCCGATCTGCCGGGCGGGGACACGGCGAACCTCCACGTGGACGAGCGGGAACGCCCCCCGGAAGCGGGCGATCAGGGGCAGCATGGCGTGGACGGACGCTTCGTTGGCGCCGACGAGCACGCGGCCGCGGCGCAGGTCCTTCAGGTCGCGCACCGCCGCCTCGGCCTCCTGCGAGAGCCGATCGAGGCGGTCGGCGTATTCGAGCAGCAGCCGGCCCGCCTCGGTGAGGGTCGCATCTTTCGTGGTGCGGTCGAACAGGCGCTCGCCGAGCGCGTCCTCGATCCGGCGGATCGACTGGCTGACCGCAGGCTGGGTCCGGTGCAGCTTCATGGCCGCCCGCGAGAAGCTGCGCTCGGAGGCCACCCGGAGGAAGACGCGGAGCTCGCTCAGGTCCATATAAACTCTGTGAATCGAACCGTAATGATTATCACTTTGACATTATGAGCCCGGTTACGTCTACTGGAGAGCGGAGGGTGGTGGATGGCAGACAACCGCGTCCGGATCTTCGACACGACGCTGCGGGACGGCGAGCAGGCCCCGGGGTTCTCGCTGAAGGCGGACGAAAAGCTGCAGCTGGCACGGGCGCTCGATGCCCTGGGGGTCGACATCATCGAGGCCGGGTTCCCGATCGCCTCGCCGGCCGACGCCGAAGCGGTCCGGCTGATCGCGACGGAGGTCCGCCGGCCGGTCGTCGCCTGTCTGGCCCGGTGCCGGCGGGGGGACGTCGAGCGGGCGATCTGGGCGATCGAGCCGGCCGCGCACCCGCGCATTCACACGTTCATCGCGACGTCGGATCTGCACCTGACCAAGAAGCTGAACATGACCCGTGAGGCATGCCTTGCCGCGGCGGTCGAGACGGTGAGGCTGGCGCGGCAGCACACCGCGGACGTCGAGTTCTCGGCCGAAGATGCGCTCCGGAGCGACGTGGACTTCCTGTGCCGCGTCATCGACGCAGTCGTCAGGGCCGGCGCGACGACGATCAACCTCCCGGACACGGTCGGCTACTCGACGCCGGACGAAATCGGCGCGTTCTTCCGGACGGTCCGGTCGCGCGTGTCGGTGCCGGACGGCGTCGTGTTCAGCGCCCACTGCCACGACGATCTCGGGCTCGCAGTGGCGAACACGCTGGCAGCGGTCGACGCGGGCGTCCGGCAGGTGGAGTGCACGGTCAACGGCATCGGCGAGCGGGCCGGCAACGCGGCGCTCGAGGAGATCGTCATGGCGTTCCGCGTGCGCGCCGATCGCCTGCCCTACACGACCGGCATCGAGACGCGGAACATCTTCCCGACCAGCCAGCTCCTGGGTGCGTTGACGGGTCAGGGTGTCCAGGTGAACAAGGCGATCGTGGGCCGGAACGCGTTCGCCCACGAAGCCGGCATCCACCAGGACGGCATCCTGAAGGACCGCCGGACCTACGAGATCATGCGGGCCGAGGACGTCGGTGTCCCGTGGGACCCGCTGGTGCTGGGCAAGCACTCGGGCCGCCACGCCGTGCAGCGCCGCTGCACCGACCTCGGGCTGACCCTCACCGGCGACGAGCTGGTCGCGGTCTACCGGGCGCTGATGACGATCGCGGACGAGCGGAAGGTCGTCTCGGACGCGGACGTGGTCGCGGTCGTCCAGTCGGTGCGCACCGAGGCGCGGTCCCGCGTGGATCGCTTCGATACGCCCGTGGCGCGCGCGTAGGACCCGACGCGCGGCAACGCGTCTGCGTCAGGCGCCGTCGGGCGGCCTGGCGCTGGCCGACTTCACGACTGCGTCCAGTCCCTCCATCCGGGCCTCGACCATCGTGGGCGCGGGCACCACGCCGGCCTCGACCAAGCGCAGGGCGACCCGCCTGCGCAGCTCGCGGCCGACCTCCCACTGCCGCGGCGGCATCACCTTGAGCCGGGCTCTCATCGTGAACCCGCCGGGGACGAAGGCGTCCACGCCGAGCACCTCGAGCGGCTCCAGAATCGCCTCACGCCAGGCCGGATCGGCGGCCAGCTCGCCCGCGGCCTCGCGCAGCAGGGCCGCGATCCGGTCGGGAGGCTGATCCAGCCGGGCGCCCACGTCCAGCACATAGAAGGCGAAGTCCTTGGTCCGGTTGGCCAGGGTCAGGACGCTCCCGTTGGGGAAGACGTGGACGGTGCCCTCCATGTCGCGCAGGACGATGGTCCGCAGGTTGATGGCTTCGACCGTGCCGCCCTGGCCGTTGACCACGGCGACGTCGCCGATGCGGACCTGGTCCTCCAGGATGAGGAAGAACCCCGCGATCAGGTCCTTCACGAGCGTCTGCGCGCCGAGGCCGACGACGAGGCCCACGACGCCGGCCCCGGTCAGCACCGGCGTGATGTCGATCCCCATCTCGCGCAGGATCATCAGCCCGGCGATCAGGACGATGACGCCGCTGAAGGTCTTCTGCGCGATGCGGACCAGTGTCTGGGCGCGCCGGGTTCGCTCCTCCACCTCCGGGCCGCGGTCGTGGCGGATGTGTCGCTCGAAGCGAAGGACCCCGAGGGCGGCGACGCGCGTGATGACCACCGCCAGCGTCAGGACGATCGCGATGCGCAGGCCGTGTGTGGCCAGCCAGTCGAGAGCGGGGTCGGCGAGGCGCTCCACGGTCCGCGACGTCCAGGGACTACCGGCTGGTGGTGGACGCGATCGGGACGGCGATCGACGTCTCGCGGCCGTTGCGGATGATGTCGAAGGTCGCGTCCTCTCCGACCGGGGCGTCCTGGATCAGGCGGATGAGGTGC
This sequence comes from Acidimicrobiia bacterium, assembly GCA_016871255.1. Classification (GTDB taxonomy): domain Bacteria; phylum Acidobacteriota; class Vicinamibacteria; order Vicinamibacterales; family UBA2999; genus VFZH01. The sequence goes on from VFZH01000202.1 coordinate 3,213, forward strand.
GAACCATCCTCGATCGTTTCACCGTTGAAGGCCACGACCACGTCGCCGGGCCTCAGGCCGGCCTCGGCGGCCGGGGAGGTGCGCTGCATGCGCCGGATGACGACGCCCTGCACGCCCCGGAGGCCGAGTTCGGCGGCGATCTGGGTCGTCAGCGGCGCGAACTCGACGTAGCCGATCGTGCCCCGGCGCACGGCGCCGAACTTCAGCAGGTCGTCCATGACCCGCCGCGCCAGGTTGCTCGGCACGGCGAAGCCGATGCCCTGGTAGCCGCCACTCTGGCTGAAGATCGCGGTGTTGATGCCGACGAGCTCTCCGCGGATGTTGACCAGCGCGCCCCCCGAGTTCCCCGGGTTGATCGCCGCATCGGTCTGGATGAAGTCCTCGTAGGCGGAGATGCCCACACGGCGGCCGATGGCGGAGACGATCCCGAGGGTGACCGACTGGTTCAACTGGAACGGGTTGCCGATGGCCAGCACCCACTGGGCGACCTTCAGCGTGGACGAGTCGCCCCACGGGATCGTCGGCAGCCCGGTGGCATCGACCTTCAGCAGGGCGAGGTCCGTGGCCGGGTCGAGGCCCACGATCTCCGCCCGGAGCTCACGGCGGTCGCCGAGCGCGACGGTGATCTCGGGCAGCTGCCGCGAGGACAGATTGCGCGACTCGCCCACGATGACGTGGTTGTTCGTGAGGATGTAGCCGTCCTGGCTGACGATCACGCCGGAGCCGAGGCTGCTCTCCACGCCGCGTCGCGACCCGAAGAGGTCGTCGGGCACGCCGAAGAAGTACTGGAAGAACGGATCGTTGGCGAAGGGGGAGTTCGTGCGGCTGACGACCTGCAGCGAGGAGATGTTGGCGACGGCGGGCACCGTGCGGTCGGCGATGGCGCTGAGGTCGGGCAGGGCGGCCAGGGTCGCGCGGGCCGGCTGGCCGGCAGCGTTCGCGGGCGCCGCG
>VFZH01000203.1 GCA_016871255.1 Acidimicrobiia bacterium
CACGGCGTGGACTACCTGCTGGACCGCCGCCACCTGTGGATCCGCTCGGAGCGCCAGACGGCCGTGCTCCGCGTGCGGCACGAGGTCATCGCGGCGGTGCGCGATTTCCTCAACGGCCAGGGCTTCATCCTCTGCGACACGCCGATCTTCACCCCCGCCGCCTGTGAAGGCACGACGACGCTCTTCCCGGTCCAGTACTTCGAGGACACGACCGCCTACCTGACGCAGAGTGGGCAGCTGTACAACGAGGCCAACGCCATGGCGCTCGGCCGCGTGTACGCGTTCGGCCCGACGTTCCGGGCCGAGAAGTCGAAGACGCGCCGGCATCTCACCGAGTTCTGGATGGTCGAACCGGAGATGGCCTGGGCCACGCTCGACGACGTCGTCGCGCTCGCCGAGCAGACCGTCTCGGCGGTCGTCGCCCGCGTGCTGGACAGGCGGCGAACGGAGCTGGACATCCTGCAGCGCGACACGTCGAAGCTGGAAACGGTGGTCCCGCCCTTCCCGCGTTTGCGCTACGACGAAGCGGCAGCGCTGCTGAAGGACAAGGGGCTGCCGTTCGTTGACGGGGGGGACCTGGGTGGCACGGACGAAACGGTCCTGTCCGAGCATTTCGACCGGCCGGTGGCGATCACCCACTATCCCGCCGCGGTGAAGGCGTTCTACATGAAGCCCGACCCGGAACAGCCCGACCGCACGCTCAGCGTGGACGTGCTCGCCCCGGAGGGGTACGGCGAGATCGTCGGCGGCGGCGCCCGCATCGACGACTACGACCTGCTGGCCAGACGGCTGGCCGAGCACGATCTGCCCCCCGACGCCTTCGACTGGTACCTCGATCTCCGCCGCTACGGCAGCGTGCCGCACGGCGGCTTCGGCATGGGCATCGAGCGCGTCGTGGCGTGGATCTGCGGGCTGGAGCACGTGCGCGAGACGATCCCGTACCCCCGCATGCTGTATCGTCTGTACCCGTGAAGGTCGGACTGATCTCCCTCGGCTGTCCCAAGAATCTGGTCGATTCCGAGGTCATGCTGGGACTGGCCCGCGAGGCCGGGCACCAGCTCACCCGCGACGCGGCGGACGCCGAGGTCCTCGTCGTGAACACGTGCGCGTTCATCGACGCCGCCAAGCAGGAATCGATCGACACGATCCTCGAGATGGCGGAGCTGAAGAAGACCGGGCGCTGCACGAGGCTCGTGGTGACCGGCTGCATGGCCGAGCGGTACCGGGAAGAACTCGCCGCACAGATTCCGGAGATCGACGTCGTCCTGGGCACCGGCGAAGTACCCGGCATCGTCAGCGCCCTCGGCGTGGCGGCGCCGGCTCCCGGGGGCCGGCTGCTGCCGATGGCGTCCGCGCCTGCGCTCCCGCCTCCTTCGCCCGCACGCGATCGACCCACGTATCTGTACGACGCGGACACGCCGCGGCTGCTCGCCACACCGCGGCACTACGCCTACCTGAAGGTTGCCGATGGCTGCGACTACGCCTGCGCCTTCTGCATCATCCCCACGCTGCGGGGGCCCTATCGCAGCCGGCCGGCGGACTCGATCGTGCGCGAGGCGGAGCGGCTGGCCGGCACCGGCGTCCGCGAGCTGCTCCTGATCTCGCAGGACACGACCTTCTACGGCATCGACCGGGGGGAACGTGGCGCCCTGGCGTCGCTGCTCCGGCGACTCGATCGGGTCGAGGGGCTCGAGTGGATCCGCCTGCTCTACCTCTATCCGACGACGATCGGCGACGACGTGCTGGACGCGATCGGAGAGAGCCGCCACGTGTGCCGGTACATCGACCTGCCGCTGCAGCACGCGTCGGACCGCGTGCTCGCGCGCATGAAGCGCCCCGGCACCCGCGCGTCCTATGAGCGGCTGCTCGATCGCATCCGCACCCGTCTGCCCGGCGCCGCGCTGCGCACCACGTTCATCGTCGGCTTCCCGGGTGAAACCGAGGACGACGTCGCCGGGCTGCACGCGTTCCTCGACGCCGTTCACTTCGATCACGTGGGCGTCTTCACCTACTCCCACGAGGAAGGCACGTCGGCGCACACCCTGGCGGACGACGTCGCGGCCACGGTCAAGGCCGGCCGCCGCCGCAGGCTGATGGCCCACCAGAAGCGGATCGTGCGAACCGCCCGGAAGCGGCTGGTCGGCGAGCACGTGCGGGTGCTGGTGGATGGTCCCAGCGAGGAGCACGAGCTGGTGCTGCGGGGCCGCACGGCCGCGCAGGCGCCCGAGATCGACTCGGTGTCCTACCTCACCGACTGCGACCCGTCCGCGCTCCGGCCCGGGCAGTTCATCGACGCGGAAATCACGGGGAGCCGCGACTACGATCTGCTCGTCCGGCCGCTGGCAGTGCCTGAACCCGTGTGCTAGACTCGAAGGTCTCCTAGGCGGAAGCGAACGAACTCCTAGTGGGCCGGTGCCCACTTTTTTCGTTTCTGGGGGCGTTGGCGGCTGAAGGAGGTGTTCGGGCTGCGCGACGGCGCCATGCGGACGGTCGATCGGATCCGGGGCATTGCGGAGCGGGTCGCGAAGGATCTCGGGCTCGAGGTGTGGGACGTGCAGCACCGCCGCGAAGGCCGCGGCCAGGTGGTGCGCGTGTACATCGACCGGCCGGGGCCCTCGGCGACCCCCGAGGAGAGCGTCAGCATCGGGGACTGCGAGCAGGTCAGCCGCGAGATCGGGGCGATTCTCGACGTGGAGGACCCGCTGCCGTCTGCGTACACCCTGGAGGTCTCGTCGCCCGGACTGGATCGGCCGCTGCGTGATGCCCGGGACTACGTGCGGTTCGCGGGGCGGCTGGCGAAGATCGTGGTGGCCGACGCCGTTGACAACCAGACGGCGTTCGAGGGGCACCTGCGGGGCCTGGATGGTGACGTGGTGCTGATCGAGAACGCGCGAGGCCGGCTCCACCGGCTGCCGCTCGACTCGATCACGCGCGCCCGGCTCGAGGTGGAGTTTCGCGAGAGATCGGAACGACGATGAACAACCCGTTGCTGCAGACGATCGAGGCCCTCGCCAAGGAAAAGGGCATCGAGCCCGAGACGATCATCGTGGCGATCGAGGACGCCGTCCTGACGGCGTCGCGCAAGTACTACAAGACGACCGAGAACCTGAAGACCCGCTTCAACCAGGACACCGGCCAGGTGGACCTGTTCGCGATCAAGCACATCGTCGAGGAGGTGGCCGACCCCGCCACGGAGATCTCGCTCTCCGACGCACAGGCGCTCTACGGCGAGGAAGCGGAAGTCGACATGGAGATCGAGTTCCCCAAGCGCACCGACGTGCTGGGGCGGATCGCCGCGCAGACGGCCAAGCAGGTGATCCTGCAGAAGGTCCGTGAAGCCGAGCGCGAGAACGTGTTCACGGAATACAACGACCGTGTCGGCGAGGTGGTGAACGGCACGGTGAAGCGCTTCGAGAACGGCGACCTGATCGTCGAGCTCGGCCGCATCGAGTCGATTCTGCCCCGCCGCGAGCAGTCCCGCGCCGAGTCCTACTCGCCCGGCGAGCGGCTTCGCTCGGTGATCAAGGGGGTGAACCGCAGCGTGAAGGGCCCCCAGATCGTGCTGTCGCGCACGGACCCGGCGCTGCTCATCAAGCTGTTCGAGCAGGAAGTGCCGGAGATCTACGACGGCACGGTCATGGTCCGCGGGGCGGTCCGCGAGGCGGGCGACCGGGCCAAGGTGGCCGTCTTCTCGCGCGAGCGGGACATCGACCCGGTCGGCGCCTGCGTCGGCATGAAAGGCACGCGCGTCCAGGCCATCATCCGCGAGCTGCGGGGCGAGAAGATCGACATCGTCGAGTGGTCGGAGGATCCCATCACCTTCGTCATGAACGCCCTGAGCCCTGCGCGGGTGCAGCGCGTCTCGATCATCGACGACAAGGACAAGGTGATGGAGGTGGTGGTCGAAGACAAGCAGCTGTCGCTCGCGATCGGCAAGAAGGGCCAGAACGTGCGGCTCGCCGCCAAGCTGACCGGCTGGAGGATCGACATCAAGAGCGAGGAGGAGAAGCGCCGCGAAGTCGAAGCGCAGTTCGGCGCGCTCGAGCTCGGTGGCGAGGAGACGGCGGCTGCCACGGCGGGGGGCGACGACGAAGGGCCCGCCGACGACGGCGTGGCGGCCTCCGCGGAGCCGGAGGGTGAGACC
>VFZH01000204.1 GCA_016871255.1 Acidimicrobiia bacterium
TGTTCGTCCGGAACGACGCGCTCGGTGGCGGCCCCGCCGCGCAGGCCCGCCGCGCCCCATGACGGCCCGAGCTGACGCTGCCGCAGGCCGTGCGCCTCTGCGGCCTTGGCGCCGACGACTGCCGATACGTCATCGATGCCCTGGTGGATGCCGGGTTCCTCAAGTGGACGGGTCGCCGGACCGTCGTCCGGACCGGACGCGCCCTCCCGGCGGACATGACGCTCGGGCTCTGTCACGTTTCTGTCGGGCGAGCCTGACCGATCCTGCAGATCCGTCAGGCGCCCGAAGCCTCTGACAGTCCCACCCGAACGCCCGCACTCGTACGCAGCGGGGCCAGGCTGGCGGGTCCCTCTTCCCGGTCCACCCAGGACCTGACGGTGATCCGGGGGGGCTCCCCGGCCTGCACGGCCACCGCCAGCCTCGTGTCGCTCGTTGGCTGGAACAGCGCGAAGTGCCAGGACGGCCCGGAGGCCGCCGGCGGCCCGTGGAAGACGATCGTGGACGGGCCGTCGAGTGCGAACGCGGCCTCCGGCAACGGAAACGACAACCCGGCGCCGACCGCCTTGACGAAGGCTTCCTTCAGCGTCCACAACGTCAGGAACCCGGTGGCGAACGCCGAGGCGTCGAGCCGATCCAGCCAGGCCCGCTCGGCCCGGGAGAAGTAGCGCGCGGCCACCGCGCGTGCGTCCACAAGCCGGTCCGCGCGTTCGACGTCCACGCCGACCGGCGCGCCCTCGCTCACGGCGCAGGCCACCAGGCCTCGCGTATGCGACAGGTTGAACGACGGCGTGCCACCGGGCTCTGCGAACGGTTTTCCCCCCGGCGCCACGCCGAACGCCCACGCCGGCGGTTCGACGCTTCGTCCGGCCGGCGAGGCCGACAGGCTCTCCCGGACCAGCGCGTGCGCCAGAACGTAGTCGCGCGCATCCTCGGCAAACCGGAACCGCCGGGCGCGGGTCTGTTCCTCCGCGGACAGCAGGGAGCGGGCCGCATCGAGCCGGGCGGCCGAGATGTCGAGCGTGGGGCGAAACCACACGTCAACCCGGGCCGGCCCCCCGTCGGTTTCCTCCGGCGTCATGCGATTGGCGCTGCGGCGCCTGACGCGACCCGGCGGCGGCCGGCCGCCGTTCGATGGCGCGATAATGCCGGGTGCGGCCGCGGCCCGCCGTGGTGCGCAAGAAGGAGCGTCATGCCGGTCATTCTCGGACTGCCGGGCAGTCTGCGTCGTGAATCGTTCAACGGACGGCTGCTGGCGGCCGCCGCGGACCTCGTGCCGGAGGGCACCTCGCTCGATATCGCCTCGATTCGGGGGATCCCGTTGTACGACGGCGACCTGGAGGCTGCCGAGGGCCTGCCGGCGGCCGTGCGCGATCTCAAGGACCGCATCGCCGCTGCCGACGGGCTGCTCATCGCCACCCCCGAATACAACAACTCGATACCCGGCGTCGTGAAGAACGCCATCGACTGGCTGTCGCGCCCGCCCGGCGACGTCGCCCGCGTCTTCCGTGGCAAGCCGGTCGCGGTCATCGGTGCCACGACGGGACTCGGAGCCACGGCGCTGGCGCAGGCGGCCTGGCTACCGGTCGTTCGGGCGCTCGGGATGCAGGCGTGGTTCGGTGGCCGGCTGGGGGTGCCCAGTGCCAGACAGGCGTTCGATGACCAGGGTCGTCTCGCGGACGAGCAGGCCCGGGAGCGGCTGCGTGCCTTCATGGCGGACTTCAGCGCATTCGTGGCGCGGCAGACAGGCCGCTAGTGCAGCGCAGGCGAGATGGCGTCAAGGGATCTCGGTCGAGGCGGGTGCAGCCGCCAGGCGGCGCGACGAGGAATACCGCCTGTATTGCGAGGAGCGCCAACGTCGCGGATGCGCCTGCATCGGCCGCGAGGATTGATGCGATCTCGCCTGCGCTGCACTAGGGTCGTCCGAGCAGCCGAATCGCGGCGTCGAGCGACCCCGCGGCAGACCGCGGGACCGTGAGCCCCTGCAGGGCAGCCAGGTCCGACGTGCGTCTGGCCTGCAGGAGCGCTCCCTCGACGATCGCCGAGCCGCTCAGGGTCCGGTGCGTCCAGGTCTGCCGGTACGTGGCGGCGATCTGCCCGTCGACCGGCGACGACACCCGCCACGCGGCTTCGATCGTCGTGTTGGTGTCTGCGTCGGCTGTCGCGGTGACGGGCAGCGTGCCGTCGGCCTCGAGTGTCACGGTGGTTTCGGCGAACCTGACGGCGCCGAGCTGGAACGACGCCGTGACAGAGTCCCCACTCTGCCGGAAGACGAACAGGACCGGCGCAGCCGCGCCGACCTGCGCGGTGAGCGTCGCGCAGAACCCGAGGCGATTGAAATCGTCGGTGGCCGTGCAACTGCTCACGCCGTACGTTCCCTGCCAGCTCCCCTGGTAGGAAGGGACCACGCGCACGGCCTGCGAGCCACGGGCGCCACCCGACTCCACGCTGATGGTGGCCGAGCCCCGCGCCACTCCGGTGACCCGGCCATCGTCGGTCACCGTCGCGACCGACGTGTTGTCGGAGCGGAAGCCGCTGGTCAACGTCTGCGAGCTGCCGCCCTGGCTGAGCGTGGCGGTGCCCTGTGCGGTCTGGCCAACGCGGAGCGGTGTGGTCACGCGGACGGTGATCCCGCTCGCCCCGGGCGACGAAGGCGGGCTCGGCGATGCCGGCGACGAGCCCCCTCCGCACCCCGCGGCTGCAAGGACCATTGGCGTACAGACCAGCGTCAGCAGCATGGCCGCACGCCTGCCGCGGGACGACCCACCCGGGTACCGCGCTGTGCGAAGTGTGTCGTAGCCGCACAGGTTTCGTGGACACCTGGACCGGTCCTCACAGCACATATCGTATGAAATCAACATCTTACGAGAGATTTCAATTCTGGCACTGGCCGTGCACAGTGTCTGGCTGCGCGTTGAGGGGCGCTCAGGATGGCACACACACATCCACCGTCGGTTCTGATTGTCGATGACGACCCGGGAGTCCGGCTCGTGCTGCGCCGGGTCGTGGAGCGGGAGGGGTACGCGCCGCTGGAAGCCGGGTCCGGATCCGAGGGCCTGGCCATCGTGACGGCCAGCGCCGATGACCTGGCGCTGGTCCTGCTCGACCTCCGCATGCCGGGGATGAACGGGTTCGAGTTCCGGGCACGGCAGGCGGCGATCCCGGCGGCCTGGCACATCCCGACGATCGTGCTGACGGGCCAGCCGGTCAGCCCCGAGGAGCTCGAACGGCTCCGGCCGGAAGCCTGTCTGTCGAAGCCGACCACGGTGAGGCAACTCGAGTCGGCCATCCGGATATGTGCGCGGTACCGGCCCTGTGCCAGCCAGCGTCTGGAAACGGTGGCGTGCTGACGGGCTTCCACCAGGGAAGCCCCGCACCTCTTACGAGCCCTTCGTCGCCCGCACGCCCTTGATCATCACGGGGGCCTGGTCGTATCCGTCGAGGCGAAGCGTGCCGGCGGCCGCGTCGCCGATGACCTTCGCGGCCAGGGACATCTTGCCGGCTCCCGTACCCTTCGCGGGATTCACCACCTCGATCACGGTGAAGGGAACGGCGCTCACCGGCTTGGCGCCTGCCACGCGCTCCTGCTGCCAGCCGCTCAGGTCGGCTTCGGTCGCGAACACGACGTGTTCGCCATCCGACGCCGTCCAGCGGTACGCATAGCGGACGAACGAGCCGAAGCCGCTGCCGCTGCGCCAGATGTAGCCGAGGTTCGGCAATTCCTGCAGGGCTGCCGGCAGCGCGGCGTCGCCCTTCTCGGCCAACGCGGTGACCAGGCCCTTGCGCTCGTCGTCGGTCGAGTAGCGCAGCAGGTCGATGGAGATGGTCTCGCCTTCGATGCCGGGCAGGTTGACGGCCGAACCGACGAACCGCTCGATCGCCCCCTTGTTCGACGTGATGGTGGTCTGGCCTCCACCCGACGCCCGCTGGGGGCTTGCCTGCGCGGCTGCGACGGCGAGGGCGACGCCTGCCAGCATCAGCGCGCCCGTCCGGCGGCTCCGTGATGGCGCAGCTACCTGCATAACCTGTCCTCCCACGTAAGAGCGCGTGCGCTCGATGAGAACCCTGGTACACGCTACTCTAGTCGAAATCGTGATGCATCCGAAGC
>VFZH01000205.1 GCA_016871255.1 Acidimicrobiia bacterium
CGGCGCCGCCCAGGGACGACAAGGTGCTGGCAGCGTGGAACGGGATGATGATCTCCGCGCTCGCGCGCGGCGCGCAGGTGTTCGACGACGCGCGATATCGACAGGCGGCACAGGCGGCGGCGTGGTTCGTCGAGTCGCGACTCTACGATCGGGTGTCCGGCACGCTGCTGCGCCGTTTCCGTGACGGCGATGCGGCGATCCCCGCGCTGACCGAAGACTACGCGTGGCTGATTGCCGGGCTGCTGGACCTCTACACCGCCGCGCCCGATGTCCGCTGGCTGACGTGGGCCGTGCGTCTCCAGGAACGGCAGGATGCCCTCTTCCGCGACCCGGACGGCGGCGGGTACTTCTCCACCGCTGAGGACGCCCCTGGCGTCCTGGTGCGTTTCAAGGACAACTACGACGGCGCCGAGCCGTCCGCCAACTCGGTTTCGGCCATGAACCTGCTCCGGCTCTGGCAGATCACAGGCCGCGAGGCGTGGCGCACCCAGGCCGACCACCTGCTCCGTGCCTTTGCGACCGAGCTCACGCGGGCGGGGACGTCGGTGCCGCAACTGGCCGTTGCGCTCGACTTCAAGCTGTCCACGCCGCGCCAGATCGTGGTGGCCGGCAACCCGGCCTCACCCGACACGCGAGCCATGCTGCGTCTCGTCCACGCGCGCTTCCTGCCGACCGCCATCCTGCTGCTCGCCGACGGCGGGGAGGGGCAGCAGGCGCTGGCTCGCTGGCAGCCGAGTGTGGGGCCCATGCGGCGGATCGGCGGCAAGGCGACGATGTACGTCTGCGAGAACTTCATCTGCCGGTTGCCGACGAACGACCTCGCCGTGGCCGCCGCGCTGCTGGACGGAGTGCCGGTGGACCTGCGGTGATCGCCGGACGCGAGCGCCTCGAGGACTACGCGCCGCGTTCGCCGTGCCCGGCGGCAGCGTGGTCCACGCGGGCACGCGGGTTGTTGAGCCGATCGGTGTCAGCCGCTGATTTCGACCAGCGCGACGCGGTTCACGCCCGAACAGGCCAGCACGAGGTTGCCTGACGCGGTGGCCATCATGTGCCGGACCACGCCGCCACCCGAGGGGATCGTCCACGTCTGGAACGACTCGGTCGACGGGTCGAAGCGGACCAGCGTGTTGGGCCGCACACCAGACTCGCTGTACCAGATTGCGCCTCTCGCGGCGGCGATCCCGTACGGCTGTGACGTGGCGCCGCCCGGCGATCGCCACTCCCGCGCCTGGCCCGTTGCCGGGTCGAAGCGTCCGAGGTACCCGCGCGTGTAGTCCGTGTACCAGACCGCGTCGTCCGGCGAAATCGCGATGCGCCGCGGCCGGGCGTCCGCGTGCGGCAGCGTGTGTTCCGTGATCGTCATCGTGGCCGGATCGACGTGGCCCAGCCGGTTGCCGCGGAAGTCCACGTACCACGGCACACCCTTCGAGTTCACGGCGATCCCGTAGGGATACGTGCCTGCGCTCGGCGTCCCTTTCACGGTGATCTCGCCGGTGGAGGGCACGAGCCGGCCGACGTGGCCCGATTGCAGGGTGAACCAGAGCGTGCCCGCCTGGTCGAAGATCGGCGTGTGCGGCCCGCGGACATCCTCGGGCAGGGGGTACTCCTTGACCGTCCCGGAGGCCGGGTCGAGCGAGCCGATGTAGTTCTTGGAGATACCGGTGTACCAGACGTGGCCGGAGCGGTCCTCGACCAGGCCGTGCGGTCCCGACGCGTCGGGCAGTGCGTACTCGCGCATCGTGCCGGTCTTCGGGTCCACGCGCCCCAGCGTGCTGGCGAACTGGCCCGTCCACCAGATCGACCCGTCCGCGGCAGCGAGCGGGTCGTGCGGGCGCGAGCCGAGCGTCGGCACCAGCCATTCCCGGATGGAGATCTTGGCCGGACCGTTCAGCAGCACCGGTTCCGGAGCCGGCTTCGGCGGAAAGTGTGTGGCCAGGTAGGACGCGACGGTGGCCGCCTGCGCCGTGGGCAGCGCCACCATCGACGCGAACGTGGTTCGCCATCCCTCCGCTGTGTGGCCGTACGAGTTGGCGACGAGGTTGAGCCCGTGACACTGGGCGCAGGCGGCTTCGACGAGCGCCTTCCCCTCGCCCTCCGGAAGCGCGACCTGCTGGCCGCGAGGGCCCTGCGCCCGGCCGACAAGCCCGATCGAGACCGCCAGGACCACTGCGAAGCCCGTCAGCCAGCCTGTCTGTTGCATCACTGCTCCTCCGTCTGGTGACGTATACGACAGGGCCCGCTCCGCCATTTCGCCCCTGGGCGGACGGTTGCCCCCGGGGGGACGAGCGTGCATGATGCACCCGAGATGTCCTTGAAGCCCTTCAGGATTCTCTGGGCGTGCGGCCTGGTCCTGGCGGCCGTGCAGACACCGGACGCCCAGCCGCTGCCGGACGGTCAGATACGCGTCGTCCTGCTGGGCACCGGCTCCCCGCCGCCGGTGATGGACCGTTTCGGACCGTCGATTCTCGTGCAGGCGGGTCCCGAAACGCTCCTGTTCGACGTGGGACGCGGCGCGGCGCAGCGGGTGTTCCAGATCGGCCTGCCGCTCAGGGCGGTCACCGGCGTGTTCTTCACGCACCTGCACTCCGACCACCTGGTGGGTTTTCCCGATCTGTGGCTGACCGGGTGGCTGAACCCGCAGTTCGGCGGCCGGACGACACCCCTGGCGGTGTGGGGACCGGCGGGAACGAAGGCCATGGCGTCCGCGTTGATGCAGGCGTTCTCGGAAGACGTGCGCATCCGCGTCGCCGATCAGCACTACGATCCTGCCGGCGTCCGGCTGGAGGCCACCGACGTCACCGAGGGCGTGGTCTTCGAACGCAACGGCGTGAAGGTGACCGCCTTCGACGTGGATCACGGCGAGCTGATCAAGCCGGCGCTCGGGTACCGGGTGGACCATGCCGGTCGCTCGGTGGTGCTGTCGGGCGACACGCGGTTCAGCGAGAACCTGATCAAGTTCGCCACGGGCGCGGACGTGCTGATTCACGAGGTGGCCGCGGCGAAGCCGGACTTCGTCGAGCGCTCGGCCGGCGCGCGCGACATCATCAACCACCACACCCGGCCGGCCGAGGCCGGGCGCGTGTTCGAGCGGGCACAGCCGAGGCTGGCCGTCTACTCGCACATCGCCCTGATCGGCGACGCACAGGCGCCTGCGCCGACGATCGACGATCTGATCTTCGAGACCCGCACCGAATACAAGGGCGGGCTCGCGATCGGGGCCGACCTGGTGCGCATCGACATCGGCGATCGAATCGAGGTGGACAGTGCCGTACCCGCTCGCTGACTGCGCCCCGGCAGCACCGGGCCTGCACGTGCCGTCCGTGATCGCAGCAGCGGCCGTGTTCCTGTTCTCGTGGACGGCCGGCAGCGGTGGAGCCCGTCAGGCGGCGGCCGGGGCCTCCGGCATCGAGGCGCTGAAGCAGGACCTGGCGCTGGCCAACCGCATTCTCTACGACCACGACGTGATCGACGGCTTCGGCCACGTCAGCGCGAGGGATCCGCGGGATCCCGATAGATTCCTGCTCGCCCGCAACATGGCGCCCGGGCTGGTCACCCCCGCAGACATCCTGACCTTCGATCGGGACGCGGCGCCGATCGACGCCGGCGGTCGGCGCGTGTACCTCGAGCGCTTCATGCACGCCGCCGTGTACCGCGCGCGCCCGGAGGTCATGGCGATCGTGCACAGCCACTCGCCGCCGCTGATTCCCTTCGGCGTCACCGGCACGCCGCTGCTGCCCGTGTACCACATGAGCGCGTTCCTGGGTGCCGGCACGCCGATCTTCGACATCCGGGACATCGCCGGCGACACGAACATGCTGGTCAGCGACAACGCGCTCGGGGACGCGCTGGCGAAAACGCTCGGGGATCGCACGACGGTGCTGCTGCGCGGCCACGGCTCGCTCAACGTCGGCGTGTCGATTCCGCAGGTGGTCTACCGCGCAATCTACACGGAGATCAGCGCGAGCCTGCAGTCGGAAGCCTCCCGCATCGGCCCGGTCAGGTACCTGACGCCCGGGGAGGCCGAGCGCGCCGATGCCTCGATCACGAGCCAGCTCGCGCGGCCGTGGGAGTTGTGGAAGGCGAGCATCGGGCCGATCG
>VFZH01000206.1 GCA_016871255.1 Acidimicrobiia bacterium
GCAGCGGTCCGGTGACCGTCGCAAGGCCTCGGGGACCTTCTACACGCCGCGGCCCGTCGCGGACTGGCTCGTGGCGCGCGCCCTGGGGCCGCTGGTGCGGGATCGCCCGGCAGACGAGATCCTGACGCTTCGCGTGCTCGACCCAGCCATGGGCAGCGGCGCCTTCCTGGTGGCCGCGTGCCGGTACCTCTCCGAAGCGGCCGAATCGGCGAGAGTGCGCGACGGGGAGTGGGCCGTAGCGGATGTCTCCGAAGGCGACCGGATTCAGCTCCGGCGCGACGTGGCGCAGCGCTGCCTGTACGGGGTGGACCTGAACGCCACGGCCGTGCAACTGGCGCGCCTGTCGCTCTGGCTGGCGACCATGGGCCGCGACAAGCCGCTCAACTTCCTGGACCATCACCTCGTGGCGGGCGACAGCCTGGTGGGTGCGACCTGGAACGACGTCGCGACGCGCGTCCCGCTGCGTGCCGCGCGCCGGATGGCCTCGTTGCCGCTCTTCGACAACGACGGGTTCGCGCAGGCCGCGGCCGCGGCCGTGCCGATCAGGCTTCAGATGGCCGTCGAGCGGGACGACAACGCGGCAACGGTGCGGCGCAAGGAGGCGCTGCTTGATCGTCTCCCCGCCGTGGAAGGCGCCGCACGCTGGAAGACGGTGTTCGACCTGTGGTGCGCGTGCTGGTTCTGGCCGGACGACAGGCCGCCGACCGCGGGGGTCTGGGGCGACCTGGTCGACCACGTGACGCGCGGACAGGCAGCCTTGCCGGCTGCCGCCTTGACCGCCTGGCTGGAGTCGAGTCGGCACGCCGCCGCAGCACACACGTTCCTGCACTGGGAGCTCGTGTTCCCGGAGGTGTTCTTCGACGAGCGCGGGCAGCGGCGAGCCGAAGCCGGGTTCGACGCGGTGATCGGCAACCCTCCGTGGGACGTGGTGCGCGCCGACAGCGGAGAGCCGGCGCTGCGGGCCGACCGGCGGCGGGCCGCCGCGCAGCTGACGCGGTTTGCGCGCGATGCCGGCGTGTACCGTTGCAGGTCCACCGCGCACGCCAACCGCTACCAGCTCTTCGTCGATCGCGCCCTGCAGCTCACGCGGCCCGGCGGCCGCCTGGGGCTTGTCCTGCCCTCGGGCGCGCTGACAGACAGTGGTGCATCCGCCCTGCGGCGGCTGCTGTTCGACCGCGCGTCGGTGGACGAGCTGACGGGGCTGGACAACCGTCACGGCATCTTCCCGATCCACCGCGGGCTGCGGTTCGTGCTGGTCAGCGCCGAGCACGGCCGGCCGACCGAGCGGAGCCGCTGCCGTTTCGGGGTGAGCCGGCTCGACGATCTCCCGGCAGGCCCCTCGACTGCGCCCGGGGTCAACCGCTCGACTGCGCTCAGGGCAAGCCCGGGGGTGGTCGTCACGAGGGCGCTGCTGGAGCGCCTGTCCGGCCCGGAGGATCTCGCCGTGCCCGAGGTCGGCTCGGCGCTGGATCTCGCGATCGTCGAGCGGATCTCGGCGACGGTTCCCCGGCTGGACGCCCCCGACGGATGGGGGGCGCGGTTCGGCCGCGAGCTGCACGCCAGCGATGACCGTGGCGCGTTCGTGGCGTCCGGACGCCGGCAGCTGGGCCGGCCGGTGCTCGAAGGCAAGCACATCGAGCCGTTCCGTGCCGACCTGGGGAGATGTTCGGCGGCCCTGCCGGTGTCATCGCGGCAGGCGCGGCGGATCCCACGCCGGGCCAGGCTGGCGTACCGCGACGTGGCGGCAGCCACCAACCGGCTGACGCTGATTGCGTCGGTGGTGCCGGCGCACGCCGTGACCACGCACACGCTGCACGTGCTTCGGACGACGATGAGCGTCGGGTCGCAGCAGGCGCTGTGCGCGCTGCTGAACAGCTTCGTGGCGAACTACCTCGTGCGCCTGCGCGTCAGCTCGCACCTGCCGGCGGCGATGGTGGCAGCCCTCCGGGTGCCGGTGCCGGCCGGCGCCCTGCTGGTCCGCCTGGCCACGCTGGCTGACGGGCTCGCGCGGAGCACGGGAGAGATCGAGAGCACGGACGGGTACGCCGAGATCCAGGCGCGGTCGGCGCGCGCCTTCGGCGTCAGCCGGGACGAGCTGGCGCACATCCTCGACACGTTCCCGCTGATTTCAGCCACCGTCCGCGATCGCTGCCTGCAGCGGTTCGGCGACCTGCCGCCGCTCGACGGCGAGCCGCGTTCGAGCGATCACGCCAAGCTGCGATGTCGGTGATCGCAGCACCGGGGCGTTATCCTGAACCGACATGCGACGTCGCGGATTACTGATCGTGGCGGCAGCCGCCGCTGGCGTGCTGCTGTGGGGCATCGGATCCCGCGCCGCGCAGGATGCCAGAGCGACGGTTCAGGGCCGGGTCACCGACGCCCTCGAGCGCCCACCGTTCGACGCCTGGCTTCGGGAGCTTCGTGACGAGGCGCGGGAACGCGGCATTCCGGACCGGGTGCTGAACGAGGCGCTGGACGGCCTCGAGCCGATCGAGCGCGTGATCGAGAACGATCGCGAGCAGCCCGAGCTGGCGCCCGGCTTCGATCGGTACTACTCGGTGCGCGTGACCGCCGCCGTCATCCGCCAGGGACAGCAGCACGCGCGCACGTACCGCACGTGGCTGGGGCGTGCCACTGAGGCGTACGGCGTGCCGGCGCCCTACCTCGTGGCGATCTGGGGGATCGAGACGCGCTACGGGCGGATCACCGGCGGCGTGCCGATCTTCCGCGGGCTGGCCACGCTGGCCTGGGAAGGGCGCCGGGAGGAGTTCTTCAGGGGGCAGCTGTTCGACGCGCTGGCGATCGTCGCCAGCGGCGACGTCCCTGCCTCGCGCATGATCGGCTCCTGGGCCGGCGCGATGGGGCAGCCGCAGTTCATGCCGTCCAGCTACCTGAAGCACGCCGTGGACTTCGACCGCGACGGCCGGCGCGACATCTGGTCGTCGATTCCGGACGTGTTCGGGTCGATGGGGAACTACCTTCGGGCCTACGGCTGGCGGGAAGGCGAGCGCTGGGGCCGGGAAGTGCGGGTCTCAGCGGAGGCGAAGGAGCGGATCGCCCGCGACGTCCCGATGCGGCAGGAGGGCTGCTTCGCGGTGCGGAACATGACCGAGCGGCTGCCGCTGGCGCGGTGGACGGCGCTCGGCGTCACGCGCGAGAACGGCAGCCGCCTGCCGCAGTCAGGCCCCGACGCGGGCCTGGTGATGACCGACCGCCGCGCGTTCCTGGTGTACCCGAACTACGACGCGATCCTCGGCTACAACTGCGCCCACTACTACGCCCTCACCGTCGGCCTCCTCGCCGACAACCTGCGGTAACCGGAGTGCGCTGGCGTCAGGACGCCTTCGCCGCACGACGCAGGGGCTTGTGCAGGTCCCAGTCCGCCTGAAGGCGCATCCTGGACTGGGGCGATGTCTTCAGGAGATGCGCGAACCGGAGAGCGGTGTCTGCCGTAAAGACATCGGCGACCACTTGGGCCATCGCAGCGCCGACGCCACAACGGTCTACGCCAAGGTCGATCCCCCCGGGGCTGCGCGAGGTGGCCCGCTTCGATTCGGGAGACCTGAGATGACGCTCACTGAGGCCATCACCGCCTACGTCACGCTCGAGCGACCCATGGGCCTGCGCTTCCGTGACGCCCACGCGATCTTGGAGGCCTTTCAGCGCCAGGCGGGGAACATCGATCTGGCAGACGTCTCGCTCGCTGTCGTCACCGCCTTCCTACAGCCGCGCGGCTGATCTCTCTTGGCGCTGCGCGACTGGTTGCAGGGCCACGGGATCACGCACGTCGCGATGGAGAGCACCGGCGTCTACTGGAAGCCGGTGTACGACATCCTCGAAGAGGCGTTCACGTGTCTGTTGGTGAACGCGACACACGTCACGCAGGTCCCGGGCCGGAAGACGGATGTGCAGGACTGCGTCTGGATCGCACAACTCCTGGAGCATGGGCTGCTGCGGGGCAGCTTCGTGTCCCCGGTGCCGATTCGGGAACGAGGGGACCTCACCCGCTATCGGAAGTCCTTGATTGGCGAGCGGCAACGGGCGGCGAACCGCGTGCACAAGGTGCTCGAGGATGCCGGCATCACACTCGCCT
>VFZH01000207.1 GCA_016871255.1 Acidimicrobiia bacterium
CTCGGCTTCCGGAAAGTCGAACGGCGCGCGGTTGGTTTCGGCGATGCCGGCAATCATGAAGATGAGGAACCCGATCGGCTGGATGAACAGGTTCCAGCGCGGCAGGATCCCGAGCCAGGTGCCGGCCTGCTGGTCCACGACCTCGCGCAGCGACAGCGTCCCCGCCACGACGATCACGCCGGCGAGCGCCGCGCCGTACGACAGCTCGTAGCTGATCATCTGGGCCGACGCCCGCAGCGCGCCGAGCAGCGAGTACTTGTTGTTCGACGCCCAGCCGGCCAGCACGATGCCGTACACCCCCATCGAGGCGATCGCGAACACCACGAGAATCGCCACGTTGATGTCCGCCACCTGCAGCGGGATCGGGCGTTCCAGCAGGCCGAAGAACGTGGTGTCCGCGCCGAACGGCACGACGGAGAAGGCGGCGAACGCGGCGCCCGCCGCCACGAGCGGCGCCAGCGAGAAGAGGATGGCGTCGGCTGCCTTCGGCCGCAGCTCCTCCTTCATGATCAGCTTCACGATGTCGGCCAGCGGCTGCAGCAGCCCGTACGGGCCGACGCGCCAGGGACCGAGGCGCTGCTGGATCGACGCGCAGACCTTGCGCTCGACGTACACCATGATGGCCGCCGAGTTGAGCAGCATCACGAACGCCACGGCGACGACGGCGAGCTGCGCGACGAGTTCCAGTGCCATGTCAGCGGGTCCGGCCCTCAGTGCGCCATCACGGCCGTGCCGCGGCCGCGCCACCCTGCCGGGACGGTGCAGCGCCCTTCACGGACGTGCGCCTCGTATTCGCCCCGGAAGTGACGGATCGTCGAGACGACCGGCGCAATCGCCGCATCACCGAAGGGACACAGGGTCTTGCCGCCGATGTTGCGGGACACGTCGAGCAGGAGATCGATGTCGGCCATGCGCCCCTCCCCCGCCTCGATCCGGGCCAGCAGCTTGTACAGCCAGTCCGCCCCTTCGCGGCAGGGGGTGCACTTGCCGCACGACTCGTGGCGGTAGAAGGCGAGCAGGTTCTTCGCCATCCAGACCATGCAGGTCGTGTCGTCCAGCGCGATGATCGCCGCCGACCCGAGCATGGACCCCGCCTTCGCGATCGCGTCGAAGCTCGCCGGGATGTCGATCTGATCCGGCAGCAGCACCGGCGTCGAGGAGCCGCCCGGGATGACGGCCTTGAGCGTCCGGCCGTCGCGCATCCCGCCCGCGCAGCCGAAGATCAGCTCCTTCAGCGTGACGCTCATCGGCGCTTCGAACACGCCGGGGGTGTTCACGTGGCCACTCACGCAGTACAGCTTCGGCCCGCTGTTCTTCTCCGGCCCGATGGCGGCGTACCATTCCGGCCCGTGCGCAATCACCAGCGGGACGTTGCAGAGGGTCTCGACGTTGTTCACCGCCGTCGGGCAGTTGTACAGCCCCGACACCGCCGGGAACGGCGGCTTGATCCGCGGCTGTGCCCGCTTGCCCTCGAGCGATTCGATGAGCGCCGTCTCTTCCCCCGCCTCGTACGCCCCCGCCCCGCGGTGCACGTACACGTCGCAGTCGAACCCGGTGCCGAAGATGTTCGTCCCCAGGAACCCGGCGCGATACGCGGCCTCGATCTCGCGCTCGAGGATGCGCTGCACGTGGTAGAACTCGCCGCGGATGTAGATGTAGGCCACCTTCGCGCCGATGGCGTAGCAGGCGATCGCGCACCCCTCGATCACCAGGTGCGGGTTCCGCTCCATGAGCAGGTGGTCCTTGAACGTGCCCGGCTCGCTCTCGTCCGCGTTGCAGCAGATGTACTTGGGCTTCGGCGAGTCCTTGAGCACGAACTGCCACTTCATGCCGGTGGGGAACCCCGCTCCGCCGCGCCCCCGCAGACCCGACGCCTTGACCTGCTCGATCACCTCGCCGGGCTGCAGCGTCGTCACGGCCTTGCGCAGCGCCTCGTAGCCGAGGTCGCGCGCCCGATAGAAATCGAGCGTCGCCGAGCCGGGCTCTCGGACGAATCGGGTCAGCAGGGGCTGGAAGCTCACGGACATTGACGCTCGCAGGGCCGGTTTCAGCTGGCCCGATCGCCCGGTTCGGCGCCGGCGTGGAGGCACCCGCCCAGCGCGGCCAGGCCACGGGCCCGCAGATCCTCCAGGAACCGCGGCACGCGATCCGGCGTCAGCCGCTCCTGCCAGTGCTCGTTGTTCACCATGACCACGGGGGCGCGGTCGCACGCGCCCAGGCACTCGAACTCGGTGAGGGTGAAGGTCCCGGTGGCGTCCGTGCCACCCGGTTCCACACCCAGGGCCTCCGCCAGCGCCTCGGTGACGCGCTCGGCACCGTTCAACGCGCACGACAGCGTCCGGCACACGGCCAGCACGTAGGTGCCGACGGGCCGCCTGTAGTACATCACGTAGTAGGTGACGACGTCCTCGACCTCGGCCGGCGTGCACGCCACCTGGGTGGCCACGAAGCGCATGGCCTGCCGCGACACGTAGCCCTGCTGCTCCTGCACCAGGTACAGCGCGGCGAGAATCGCCGAACGGCGGCGATCGGCGGGATACCGCGCGACGCTCCGGTCGAAGGCCGCCTGCCGCTCCGGCGTGAAGGCGAACGGCTCCCCCTGATCGGCCAGGCGGCGCGCCGAGCGGTGGAACCGCGCGGGCGCGTAGTCCATCTGCGGATGAAAGCTCACCGGTCCACGTCTCCCATCACCACGTCCACCGATCCGATCACGGCGATGACGTCGGCAATCATGCCGTCCTGAATCATGAACGGCAGCGCCTGGCACGCATAGAACGACGGCGCCCGCATCTTCACACGCCACGGCCGGTTCGTCCCGTCCGACACGACGTAGGCGCCATGTTCGCCGCGCGGTCCCTCGACGGGCACGTACGCCTCGCCCGCCGGCACGGTGAACCCCTGCGAGTAGATCAGGAAGTGCTGGATCAGGGCCTCCATCTCCGAATACACGCGATCCTTCGGCGGCGGCACCACCCGCGGATCCGCGGCCGCCCACTCGCCCGCCGGCGGGATCCGCTGGATCGCCTGGCGGCAGATGCCGACGCTCTCGCGCATCTCCTGGATCCGCACGCGGTAGCGGGCGTACACGTCACCTTCCGGCGCCGTCGGCACGCTGAAGTCGTACGACGGATACGTCAGATACGGGAAGGCCCTTCGCACGTCGTAGGTAGACCCGGCCGCGCGCGCGATCGGACCCGCCAGGCCCCACGCGATGGCATCCTCTCCGGTGATCACGCCCACGCCCTCGGTGCGCCTGACGAAGATCTGGTTCTTCGTGAGCAGGTCCTCGTATTCGTCCAGCTTGCCGGGGAAGCGATCCAGGAAGGCGTTGACCGCATCGTGAAACCCGCGCGGCAGGTCTTCGCGGAGGCCGCCGACGCGGATGTAGCTGGGAAAGAGGCGGAAGCCCGCGACCAGCTCGTTGATGTTCAGCAGCAGCTCGCGCTCGCGGAAGCAGTAGAGCATCACCGAGATCGCGCCCAGCTCCATGGCGTGGGTGCCCAGCCACACCAGGTGGCTCGCGATCCGCTGCAGCTCGGCGATCAGCACGCGGATGTCCTGCACGCGCGCGGGCATCGTCAGCCCGAGCAGGCGTTCCACGCTCAGCGCGTAGGCGAGGCTGTTCGACTGCGCGCCCAGGTAGTCCATCCGCTCGACGAGCGGGATCACCTGCTGCCACTTCTTCTGCTCCGCCGTCTTCTCGATGCCCGTGTGCAGGTAGCCGATCGTGACGTCGGTCGAGCGCACGACCTCGCCATCGAGCTCCAGCACCAGCCGCAGCACGCCGTGCGTGCTGGGGTGCTGAGGCCCCATGTTGACCGTCATCGTGTCCGTGCGCAGCTCAGGCACGCGTCATCCCGCTCGCCCTATCTGTCCCACTCGCCCTATCTGTCCCACTCGCCCTATCTGTCCCACTCGCCCTACCTGTCCCACTCGCCCTATCTGTCCCACTCGCCCTATCTGTCCCGCTCGCCCTACCCGCCCTCTCCGCCCTGCCTCGCCCGCCGGTCCCGCGCGATGTT
>VFZH01000208.1 GCA_016871255.1 Acidimicrobiia bacterium
GATTTGGTGTCTAATTCCCCCATGCGCTCACCTCTGCTCGTCGCATTCGTGTGCCTGCCGCTGGTCGCCGCCTGCCGGGAGTCGGTCGACCTGAGCACCGCCATTGAGGTCACCGACGTTCGCACCGGCTGGTACGACGCCGGCATCCAGGACGGCAAGAACAAGCTCGTGCCGAGCATCTCGCTCAAGCTGAAGGATGCCTCAGGAGAGCCGATCGACGGCGTGCAGATCAACGCCATCTTCCGGCGCGTGAACGAGACCGAGGCCTGGGGCGAGCATTACGTGAAGGCGATCGGCCAGGAAGGGCTGCCGGCCGGCGCCTCGACGCCCGAGATCGTCCTCCGGTCGAACCTCGGGTACACCGGAACCGAGTCGCGTCTCCAGATGCTCAAGAACAGTCAGTTCGTCGACGCGAAGGTGGACATCTTCGGCAAGCATGGACCCAGCACCTGGGTGAAACTCGGCGAGTATCAGATTGACCGCACGCTGCTGACCCGGTAGATTCGCGGCGTGCCGACGGACCGCGAGAGCGCCCCCGACTCCAGGACGCCCGCCGCCGGGGGCGGCGGGCCGCAGCCCCCCCAGCTTGATCGCCGCCTCGGGCCGCTCGACGGAGCGGCCATCATCGTCTCGAACGTGATTGGCGGCGGCATCCTGTTCACGCCGCCGCAGATTGCCGCCGCCGTCCCGAACGCGTGGCTCTTCCTGTCCACGTGGGCGGCGGGCGGCCTGCTCGCGTTCGCCGGTGCCATGGCGTACGCGGAACTGGCGGCGCTCAGGCCCCGTGCGGGCGGCGAATACGTCTACCTCCGCCAGGCCTACGGTCAGCTCGCCGCGTTCCTCACCGGCTGGACGTCGTTCGTCGCCGGGTTCAGCGGGGCCATCGCCACCAGCGCGGTCGTGCTCGCCGCCTACCTGGGACGCTTCGTTCCGGCGGCCGGCAACAGCGCGCCGCTCTTCGCGCTGCCGATCGTGCCCGGCGTCTTCGTCCTCACCGTGTCACCCCAGGCTGTTGTCGCGATTGCCGTGATCGCCGGGCTCGCGTGGGTACACCGCCAGGGCGTCGGTCCCGGGCGGATCGTCGGCAACCTGCTGGCGCTGCTGAAGGTCTCCGCCCTGGTGCTGTTCGTCGCGTTCGGGTTCTCCTTCGGCGTGGGCGACCTGGGACACCTGGCGGAGAGCGGGCCGGTGCCGGTGACCGGCTGGATGCTGGCGCTGATCCCGGTGATGTTCACCTACTCGGGATGGAACGCGGCGGCGTACGTGGCTGAGGAGATCCGCGAGCCCGGCCGCAACGTGCCGCGTGCGCTCGCGCTGGGCACGGCCGCCGTCATCGCCATCTACCTGGCGTTGAACGCGCTGTACCTGTTCGTGCTGCCGGTGGGCGAGCTGGCCGCCGTGAGCGCGAGCGTGCTCGACTTCATCGCGGACCGGCTGCTCGGCCCGGCTGCCGGCGACGTGATGGCGGTGGTGGCGATCATCAGCCTGGCGGCGAGTATCAGCGCCATGACGTTCGCCGGGCCGCGTGTCTACTTCGCCATGGCGCGCGACCGCGCGTTCTTCCCGGCGGCCTGCCGTGTCCATCCTCGCCACCGGACACCCAGCGTGGCGATCGTGGCGCAGGCGGTCTGGAGCAGCCTCCTCGTGCTCGCGTCGGGGGCGGCCGACGCGCTGGTCAACTACACCGGCTTCGCGATCGTGCTCTTCTCGGGCGTGGCGGTGGCCGCGCTCTTCGTCCTCCGGCTGCGCGAGCCGGACGTCCCCCGGCCGTTTCGTGCCTGGGGCTACCCGGTGCTCCCCGCGCTGTACGTCGTGGTCAGCCTCCTCATCCTCGGCAACGGCCTCCTCAGCAACCCGGTCCCGACCGGGGCCGGGGCGCTGGTCATCGCCGCGGGCATCCCGGTCTATCTCTGGTTCCGGCGCCGCTAGTGCAGCGCAGGCGAGATGGCGTCAAGGGATCGCGGTCGAGGCGGGTGCAGCCGCCAGGCGGCGCGACGAGGAATACCGCCCGTATTGCGAGGAGCGCCAACGTCGCGGATGCGCCTGCCTCGACCGCGAGGATTGATGCGATCTCGCCTGCGCTGCACTAGCGTCACCCCCCCGGCTGTTCGCTACAATGCTGGCGATGCCGCACCGGGGTGTGGTGTCGCGCCGTGACTGACGAGACCCTTCGGCCCCCTGCCGACGCCGCCCGCGCGGACCGGGTGCGCATCGCCCGCTTCGAGCGCGCACTCGCCAACTCCTCCGGCAACATGCTGCGGCTGCTGGGCGGGGCCTGGTTCGTGACCTACGTGCTGTACGCACGTGCGGACACGGTCTGGCTCGTCACCTGGAACGCCACCCTGCTGGTTCTCATCGGCGCCGCGGTGGTGTACATGCGCCGGCACCCCCTCGCCGGGCTCACGGCTGATCAGGTGCAGCGGGTCGCGACGGTCCGGATGGGACTGGGCGCCCTGATCGGCCTCGCGTGGGGTGTCTTCGCGCTGGTCCCGATCACCTCCGAGCCGCTGCTGTACCGGACGTTCCTCTTCGTGGCCCTCTCCACCGTGGGGGCCGTCAGCGGGATCGGCCTCTCGGTCGTCCTCCCGTACGTGTACGTGCTGACCTTCGCCACGCTGGGGCCCATCATCCTGAGGCTGCTGTTCGATGGCAGCGAGTTCGGGTTCTTCATGGGATGTGGGGGCGTGATCTGGATGGGCCTCATCCTGAAGACGTCGCACCAGATCGGGCGGTCGCAGGTCGCCGAGATCGAGCTGCAGGAAACCCTCAGGGAGGAGATGCAGAAGCTCGACGAGACGCGGCAGGAAGTGGCCCGGCTGGCCAACCATGACACGCTGACCGGGCTCGCGAACCGGCGCCTGCTCGAGGCGACGTTCGATCGGTGCGCCGCGCTCGCGCGCCGGACGGGGCGCACGTTCGGGCTACTGGTGATTGATCTCGACAACTTCAAGCCGGTCAACGATCGCGTGGGCCACCACGCCGGCGACCGCCTGCTGCAGGCAGCGGCCGAGCGGCTGGTGGCCTGCTGCCGCGAGGTGGACTGCGTGGCGCGGACGGGCGGGGACGAGTTCGCCGTCCTGATCGACGGCGTGGCCGCGCCCGCCGACGTGGAAGCCGTCGCGCGGCGCATCGTTGAAGCGCTCAGGCGGCCGTTCGTCGTCGATCCCGTGAGCATGACGATCGGGGGCAGCGTGGGCGTGGCGGTCTGGCCCCGGCACGGCACCAGCATGGAGGCGCTGATGCTCGCCGCGGATCGTGCGATGTACCGGGTGAAGCAGGAAGGCAGGGACGGCTTCCGCGTCGTGGCCCAGGACGAGGAGCCCCTGCACGTGGCGGCGGCGCGGACCGGCGGTCGTGGGGACGTGGCCGGTCAGGCGCCGGGCGGCGTGTACCGGCCACGGGCGTCGTAGGCCCCCCTCCGCGCGGTCGGCGCTCGCCGCGGTCTCGCCGGAGCCTTCGGCGAAGGCGGAAAGCCGGCCCCCACGAACACCCGGCTCACCGGCGGACGGCCGGGTCCGGGCCCGGCCGTCCACCCCGCCGTCAGAACCGTCGCCGCAGGGCGTCGCGATACGTGATCCTCCGGTCCGGCAGGATCCGCACGTCGAAGGTCAGCGTTTCGAACTCCGGCGCGATGATCTCGATCCGGTAGCTGCCCGTCTCCAGCTTCAGCTCCTGGAACATGCCGTCGAAGTCGTCGAGGACCCCGGCGTAGTACCCGTCCACCAGGACATGTGCGTCCTTCGGCCCGTCCACGTCGAGGCGCACCGAGCCGACGTCGTACCGGTCCCGCCAGTAGCCGGAGTCGTAGGGACCCGCGTAGTAGCTGTAGGGCACGCCCGGATACCACGGGTACGGGTCGTAGTAGTAGTACCCGAGGCCGAAGGCCCCGCCGTACCGGTAGTACCGGCGCGGGTAGTACACGTAGGTGTTCGTCCGTGGCGGCCGGTTCCAGCCCCGGTCGTCACGATCGCCACGATCGCCGGGGCGCGGGCCGGTACGCGGCACCGC
>VFZH01000209.1 GCA_016871255.1 Acidimicrobiia bacterium
CTTCGACGAGGTGTACCGGTCGTCGAACGCGTTCGACTACGGCGTCCAGCACTTCAGCAGCCGGCGGAGCGGAGACGGCTACCGCACCGTCGTGGTGGCGCAGCGCCAGGGTGAAGCGGTCTTCCCGGTGGAGGTCCTGACGACGTTCGAGGGCGGCGATACCGTCCGCGAGCGATGGCCCGGTCACGAACGGCGGCGCACGTTCGTGTACGAGCGCTCCCAGCGCGCGGTCTCGACCGAGGTCGATCCGGATCGTGTGCTCACCATGGACGTGAACTACACGAACAACTCCCGGACGCTGGAGCCGCGCGCCGACGAGGCCGGCTGGAAGTGGGCGCTCACGTGGATGCTCTGGCTCCAGGATCTGATGCTGACCTGGGCGTTCTTCGTGTGAGCCGAGTCCGATGATCCGCGCTTCGATTCGTGACGGCGCCGCCCGCGTGCTGTCGGCGCCGGCCGTGTTCCTCGGCGTCCTGCTCGCCACCCTGCTCGTGGCGCTGCCCCTGACGGCCCTGCTGCGCGACGAGCTGACGTCGCACCTCGGCAGCAGCCTCGCCGCCGAGGCGGCGGCCGACGGGCTGAACTACGGCTGGTGGCAGGAGTTCCGGGCCGGGAGCGCGGAGCTCGGCTCGACGTTCTCCCCGGTCATCATCGGCTTCGCGGCGGTGCTCCGCAACATCGGCAGCGTGGCCGACGCGCAGGGCGAGCAGCCGGTCATCCTCTGGGCGCTCGCCGCGTACGTCGCGGTGTGGCTGTACCTGCTCGGGGGGATCATCGATCGGTACGCGCGGCAGCGGCCGACCGGCGTCCATGCCTTTCACGCGGCCTGCGGGTTGTGGTTCACGCGCCTGCTGCGGCTGGGCGTGCTGGCGCTCGTGGTCTACGCCTGGCTCTTCCAGTACGTCCACGCCTGGCTCTTCGACGACTGGTACCGCTACGCCACCCAGGACCTGCCGAGCGAGCGCACCGCCTTCCAGTGGCGCCTGCTGATGTACGGCATCTTCGCCGTGCTGCTGGCCGCGGTGAACGTGCTGTTCGACTACGCGGAAATCCGGGCCGTGGTGGAAGACCGGCGGAGCATGCTCGGAGCGCTGGGGGCGGCGGTCCGTTTCCTCGTCCGCCACTGGCGGACCGTCGCGGGCCTGTACCTCCTCAACCTGCTGTTCTTCCTCGCCCTGATCGGGATCTGGGCGTTCGCCGCGCCGGGCGTCGGCGGCACCGGCTGGCCGATGTGGACCCGGCTCGCCGCCGGCCAGGCCTTCATCGGGGCACGGCTGTTCCTCCGGCTGCTCTTCATCGCCTCGCAGACAGCCCTCTTCCAACGCTCGCTGGCCCATGCCGGGTACGTGGCGGCACCTGCCCCGACGTGGCCGCCGTCACCCTCGGTCGAAGCGCTGGCGCGCGCCGGCGCGAGCCAGGAACCCTGAACCGTCGCCCCATGCCATCCGCCCATATCCTCGCTCCTGAGCTCGAGGCGTTCCGGCAGGAGTTCGGCCGGCTGTCAGCCGAGGTCGAGGCGCTGGCGGGCGCGCTGTCGGACGAGCAGTTCAACTGGCGCCCCGCGCCGGAGCGATGGTCCGTGGCGCAGTGCATCGAACACCTCAACGCCACGGCGCGGGCGTATCAGCCCATGCTGGACGACGGCATCTCCGAGGCGATCCGGCGGGGTCTGTACGGGAGCGGACCGTTCCGCTACAGCCTGATCGGCCGGCTGTTCGTGCGGAGCCTGGAGCCGCCGGCGAAGCGGCGCTTTCGCGCCCCGCCGCCGTTCCAGCCGCCGCCCGAGCGTGCGCGGAGCCAGTCGGTGCCGGCGTTCAAGGCGTACCAGACGCAGTACGTGGACCGGCTGCGCCAGGCCAACGGGCTGGATCTGGCCCGCGCGCGTGTGCGATCGCCCGTGGCGGCCTGGCTGCGTCTCCCGCTCGGCTCGGCCTTCCTCGCGATGCTGGCGCACGAGCGGCGCCACCTGTGGCAGGCGAGACAGGTGATCGAGTCGCCCGGCTTCCCGATCAGCTGAAGGGCGCTGCGGATGTGACCCGGGTCATCCACGACGGCGCACGGCGTCGGCGATGTGGCGGGCGGAGATGCCGTAGCGGTCCAGCAGCTCCGCCGGCTTCCCGCTCCGCGGGATCGCTCGAACCGCCAGCCGTGTGACCGGGATGCCTGCCGGCGCGACGGCCGACGCCACCGCGTCGCCGATGCCCCCGGCGGCGTAGTGGTCCTCGACGGTGATGATCCGCCCCGTCTCGCGCCCGCAGTGCACGAGCGTGTCGGCGTCCACGGGCTGCACGGAGTACAGGTCGACCACGCGGATGAACACGTCTTCCGCGGCGAGGGTCTCCCAGGCGGCCAGCGCCTCGAACAGCGTCACGCCGGCCCCCACCACCGTGGCGACGTCGAGCGCACTCTGCTTGACGACCTTGAGGCCGCCGATGTGGAACGCCTCGTCGGCGCCGTAGATCACCTTCGTCCTGGGCCGGGACGTGCGCATGTAGACCGGTCCCCGGTGTTCCGCCATGCACGTCACCAGCTTGTCGGTGCTGACGGCGTCGCACGGGTACAGCACGGCGATGTTCGGCTGCGCGCGCATCATCGCCAGATCCTCGAGCGCCATCTGCGACGGGCCGTCCTCGCCGATCGACACGCCCGCGTGCGAGCCGGCCATCTTCACGTTCAGGTTGCTGATGGCAGCCATGCGGATGAAGTCGTACGCGCGGGTCAGGAAGGCCGCGAACGTCGACGGGAACGGAATCGCCCCGCGGCTGGCGAGCCCCATGGCGGCGCCCAGCATCACCTGCTCCGCGATGAACGTCTGGACGAACCGGCCGTCGCCGACGCGCTGCTCGAACTTCTCGCTGAAGGTGGAGTTCTTCACGTCGGCGTCGAGTGCCACGATGCGGATGTCGGAAGCGCCCAGGCGGGCGATGGCGTCCCCGTACGCCTCCCGGGTGGCCACCTGATCGCCGGGCCCATAGGTCACCGCCACGGCTGCCGCCGGCGACGGATCCGGCGGGGCCGTCGCAGCCCCGGGCGCCGCCGGCGTCAGCCGTTCTCCGCCGTCGTCCACGAGCTGCGACTCGAGCTCGCGAATCGCCTTGTCGAGCTCCTCGCCCTTCCTCAGCGGCTTGCCGTGCCAGCCGGGTTTGTCTTCGATGAAGGAGACGCCCTTGCCCTTGAGCGTCCTGGCCAGGATCACGGTGGGCCGATCGCGTTGGGCCCGCGCCGCGGCCAGGGCATCCAGGATCGCGGGGATGTCGTGTCCGTCGATCGCGAGCGCGCGCCACCCGAACGCCGTCCAGCGTGTCCTGTACGTGTCGAGATCGTGACCGAGCTCGGTCGGCCCGCTCTGTCCCAGCGCGTTGACGTCGATGATGGCGCACAGGGACGACAGCCCCGCGTGCGCCGCGACCGCCGCCGCTTCCCAGACCGACCCTTCGGCCGTCTCCCCGTCGCCGAGCAGCACGTAGGTCCGGTAGTCGGAGGCGATCCGTCGCGCGTTGAGCGCGATGCCCACACCGGCGGCCAGCCCCTGGCCGAGCGAGCCGGTCGCGACGTCCACGAACGGCAGTCGCGGCGTCGGGTGCCCCTCGAGATCGGACTCGAGGCACCGCAGCGACAGGAGATCGGCGCGGGGCACGAAGCCGGCTTCCGCCCAGGCGGCATAGAGCAGCGGCGCCGCGTGCCCCTTCGACAGCACGAACCGATCGCTGGTCGGGTGCTGCGGCTGGCGCGGATCGAACCGCATGTCCGCGAAGAACAGCGCCGCCACGATGTCGGCCGCCGAGCAGCAGGTGGTCGGGTGGCCGCTGCCGGCCTCCGAGGTGGATCGAAGGCTGTCGATGCGCAGCCGGGTGGCGATGTTCTTCAACGCGGCAACGCGCGAAGACGTCTCGACGGGCATGAATCTCTCGTGAGTGGAGGTCTGCTGGGCGGCTCGAGG
>VFZH01000210.1 GCA_016871255.1 Acidimicrobiia bacterium
GTGGTGCTTCGCATCTGTTCGGCCGAGGACCTCCTCGTGTTGAAGACGTTTGCCGATCGGCCGAAGGACTGGGTGGACATCGACGGCGTCATCATTCGCCAGGCCGGCGCGATCGACTGGGACTACGTGCGGCAGCAGCTCGCGCCGCTGGCAGAGCTCAAGGAAGCGCCAGAGCTCGTCGCGCGCCTGGAACAGAGGCGTGCCGACCTGGCCGACTAGTCCGAGAGCCGCGGCCGCGGAGCGATGATCGGTCGGGGCTCGCTTCGGTACTGACGCATGTGGGGGCCGGCTTCAGCCAGGCTTCAGCCGGCCCCGCCCCCCGTCCAGCGCACGCCGTCGCGGTTGCAGCACGTCAGCGAGCGCCCGCGGTGCGGCGGCCGGCTCGAGCCGATCGCGCTCATCGAGGCCCCGGCGGTGAATCGCCGCATCCTGAGACATCGGGGCCTGCCCCCGGAAGCCCCGGCCACACGCGCTGCCTGGTCGGCGTATCGGCACGAGGTTCATACCCCTCTTGGCTGATCCCGGCTTTCACCGCGATGCGCCGGCTGCCGGCTTACGGCAGAACAGCGTGACGAGCACGGGATAGCGGGGGTCGTTGTGCTCCAGCTCCTCCTTGTCCAGTTCCTCGTGGGCGAGCCCCAGCATGGCAGCCACGGCAGCCAGGCAGTTGCCGTGCGATTCGATCCGTACATCGCAGCCGGGCCACGCGCGCGCCGCGAGCTCCGTCCAGCCGTCGGCGCCCAGGTGCCAGTAGTCGTGCAGCCCGCCCGCCATCGGGATGAGCGCGCCGGTGGTCGCCAGGATCACACCACCCGGGCGCACGACACGGAGGGCGTGGCGCAGGCACCCCTCGATGTCCTTCAGCACGCACAGCGTGTTGGGCAGCAGGAAACAGTCGTAGTGGTCGTCCGGAATGACGCCGCCGGAGTCCGCCAGATCGACGAGGTACGTGAGGTCGTCCCAGGAGCCGCGGACGATGTCCACCGAGTCGGTCGCGACGAGGTCGTGGCCGTACAACCGCGTGTACCCCGGCATCTGGATCTCGAGCACGCGTCCGGTGATCAGGTGGCGATGCGCGTCGAGGAACTGGAGCAGGTAGTACCGATCGATCGGCGTGCCGCGATCGAAGCCGAAGTAGTCCGAGAACGGCTGGAGGCGCCGGAGGTTGCCCCATCGCGGGATTTCCAGCCCGCGCAGGCGGCAGCGGAGGTGCACCAGGGTGGCCGGCGACAGCCGGCGGTGCGCCCAGCCGCTGAGGGCGTGGGCCACCGCCTCTAGCGGGCGCGCAGCCACTCGCGAACCATCGACGGCGTCACGGCCCTGGCGGCGCGCATCGCGGCACCCAGC
Organism: Acidimicrobiia bacterium; assembly: GCA_016871255.1. Classification (GTDB taxonomy): domain Bacteria; phylum Acidobacteriota; class Vicinamibacteria; order Vicinamibacterales; family UBA2999; genus VFZH01. The sequence goes on from VFZH01000210.1 coordinate 1,348, forward strand.
ACGCCGGTGGACCGCCGCAGATCGAAGATCTGCCGGTTGATGTGGGGCACGACGGATGCGCCGGCCGGGCCGCGGGATCTCGCCCAGTCCCGCGCCCACCGCAGGAAACGCAGCCGCGCCTCGGCGCTCGTGCCGGCCCGGGCGTTCACCGAGCAGCAGGAAGCCGCGTGCTGGCGGTACTGCAGCGTGCTCTGCGGCGTCATCACGACGCGTGCGCCCAGGGCGGCCTTGAAGCAGAACGCCTGGTCCTCGTACAGGCCGCGGAACGACTCCTCGAATCCACCCAGCCGGTCGAACGCGTCTCGCGCGACCATCACCGCACTCGGACACGGCGTGCTGTTGCCGTCGTCAATCCAGCGCTCGGCCAGCCGGCCGGGTTCCGGCATCGAGACTTCGTCCACGCCGATCGGCTGCAGCCGGTCGGCATCCGTGGCCGACGGGTCCCAGCTGAACCAGAGCCGGCCCGGTCCGTAGATCAGCTCCGCGTCCGGATACCGGTCGGCGAGGGCCAGCAGGCTGGAGAGATGGCCGGGTGTCCAGGCGTCGTCGCTGTCGAGGAAGGCGAGCCAGCGTGCACGGGCGCGCGCGGCGCCGGCGTTGCGCGACGCGCTCATCCCGCGGTTCCGGTGACCGGGATGCTCGACGTAGCGGACGCGATCCGGGTCGGCTGCCGCCGCCTGCCGTGCGATCGTGGTGCTGCCGTCGGCGGAGCCGTCATCGACCAGCAGCAGCTCCCAGTCGCCGCGATCCTGCATGCGGACGCTGGCGATCGCCTCGCCGAGGAACCGCTCCGCGTCCAGGAAGATGATGACGACCGATACGGCCGGCGCGGCCGTCGCGCCGGACGGGTGCGTGTCGTCACCGGGGTGCATGCTGGGATGCGGGAGCGGGTCAGGGCCTCACGATTTGCCGCTGGCCATCGCCGCGAGGAAGTCGGCGTTCGTGCGGGTCTTGCTCATCTTGGAGAGCAGCAGCTCCATCGCTTCGGTGGGCGACAGGGGGGTGAGGACCTTGCGGAGCACCCACACGCGGTTGAGATCGTCCTTGTTGAGCAGCAGTTCCTCCTTCCGCGTGCCGCTCTTCTGGATGTCGATGGCGGGGAAGACCCGGCGATCCATCAGCTTGCGATCCAGGTGGATCTCCATGTTGCCCGTGCCCTTGAACTCCTCGAAGATGACTTCGTCCATCCTCGAGCCGGTGTCCACGAGGGCCGTGGCGACGATGGTGAGCGAGCCGCCCTCCTCGATGTTGCGGGCCGCGCCGAAGAAGCGCTTCGGCCGCTGCAGCGCGTTGCTGTCCACGCCGCCCGACAGCACCTTGCCGGAAGCCGGCACGATCGTGTTGTAGGCGCGGGCGAGGCGGGTGATGGAGTCGAGCAGGATCACGACGTCCTTCTTGTGCTCGACCAGCCGCTTGGCCTTCTCGATGACCATCTCCGCGACCTGGACGTGGCGCTGCGCCGGCTCGTCGAAGGTGGACGAAATCACCTCGCCCCGCACCGAGCGCTGCATGTCGGTCACCTCTTCCGGCCGCTCGTCGATCAGCAGCACGATCAGGTAGATCTCCGGGTGGTTCTTCGTGATGCTGTTCGCGATGCTCTGGAGGAGCATCGTCTTGCCCGTGCGCGGGGCGGCCACGATCAGGCCGCGCTGTCCCTTGCCCAGCGGCGTCAGCAGGTCCATCACCCGGCCCGGCAGGTTGTCGCCGTCGGTTTCGAGGTTCACCCGCTCCTGCGGGTAGAGCGGCGTGAGGTTCTCGAAGAAGATCTTCTCCTTCGTCTTCTCCGGCGGCTCGAAGTTGATCGCCTCCACCTTGATGAGCGCGAAGTAGCGCTCGCCGTCCTTCGGCGGGCGGATGACGCCGGACACGGTGTCGCCGGTGTGCAGGTCGAACTTGCGGATCTGCGACGGCGACACGTAGATGTCGTCCGGGCCCGGCAGGTAGTTGTAGTCGGGCGCGCGCAGGAAGCCGAAGCCGTCCGGCAGCGTCTCGAGCACGCCTTCCGAGAAGATGTTGCCGCTCTTTTCGGCCCGCACGCGCAGGATCTCGAAGATGAGCTCCTGCTTGCGCATGCCGGTGGCGCCGGCGATGTCGAGGTCCTTGGCGACCTTCGTCAGCGCGGAGATGTTCATCTCCTTGAGCGCCGAGAGCGAAATGGTCTGGGCGGGGGCGTCGCCACCCTGGGCCCCGTTCGCGGCCGGCGGGTTGGCGGCGGCTACGCCGCCGTTGGGTTTGGCAGTCGAGCGATCAGCTTCCACAGTTCGTCCAATCCTTCCCCGTCGTGCGCCGACACCAGCGGGACGGGCATGGCAAACACCGATTCCAGTTCACGAGCACGCCGGACGCGCTCCGCGCGCGTGAGCGTGTCGGCTTTCGTTCCCACGACACTGCAGGCACACCCGACGGTGCGCAACCACGACCAGGCCTCCAGGTCCGCGTCGAGCCCCGGGTGCCGGGCGTCGACGAGGAGCAGCGCGCCGCGTGCCCCGGGCCGGCCGAAATAGGCCTGCAGCATGCGGTCGAACTCCAGCGCCGCCGCGCGCCGCCGCTCGGCCGGGCTGCGCGATCCCGGTCCGGCGCCCA
>VFZH01000211.1 GCA_016871255.1 Acidimicrobiia bacterium
GACCGCCCCGTCGATCCCGGCGCCGTCGCGGCTGCGCTCGACGCGAAACAGGTGGTGGCCGCGGCCGCGTTCGGTGGCGGCCCCGCCGCCTCGTCTCTGGCCGGGCAGCAGTCCGCCCTCGAGGCGTCGCTCGCAGGGCAGCGGCGCCAGCTCGACGATCGCCGCGCGCGGGAGGATGCCGCAGGGGCGCGCCTCCGCGCCGGGATCGATCGCATCCTCGCCGGGGCCGCATGACGATTGCCGGGAGCGTGCTCGACCTGATGTGCGACACGCCGCTGGTGGCGTTGAAGGGCCGGGAGGTCCACGCGCGCCGCGGCCATCTCTGGGGCAAGCTCGAACTGGCCATGCCGGGCCAGATGAAGGATCGCGTGGCCAGACGCGTGATCCGCGATGCGGAAGCGAGCGGGGCGCTGCGCCCGGGCGGCGTCGTCGTCGAGAGCTCCTCGGGAACCATGGCCGAGGGGCTCGCGCGGGTGGGAGCGGTGCTCGGGTATCGCGTGATCATCGTCAGTGATCCGCGCATCGATGCCGGCCTCCGCGCCAAGCTGTCCGCGTTCGGGGCCTCGCTCGAGATCGTCGAGTCGCCCGCGGCCGAAGGCGGCTGGCAGCGCAGGCGGTGCGAGCGTCTCGGCGAGATGCTTCAGCGGTTCCCCGGCGCGTTCTGGCCGCGCCAGTACGACAACCGGCTGTTCCAGACGGTCTACGAGGAGGAGCTCGCTACCGAGCTGACCGCCGTCGGGGAGATTGCGGCGTTCGTGGCCAGCGTCGGGAGCGGCAGCTCGATCTGCGGCACCGCCCACGCCCTCCGCCGGCTCAGCCCGGGCGTGCGCATCGTTGCCGTCGACGCGACCGGCTCCGTCCAGTTCCATCAGCCCGACCGTCCCCGCAGGCAGAGCGGCCACGGCAACAGCATCGTCGCCGGCAACATCGACTACGCCGCCATCGACGAGGTCCACTGGGTCAACGACGGGGAGGCGTTCAACGCCTGCCACGAGCTCGCGCGCCGGGAGGGCATCTTTGCCGGCGGCTCGTCGGGCGCCGCCTACCTCGTGGCGTCGTGGCTCGCTTCGGCGTGCCAGCCTGGCGCCAACGTGGTGGCGCTCTTCCCGGATCGGGGCGATCGGTACGCCGGCACGATCTACGACAGGGCCTACCTGGATGCCCACGGGCTCAGTGGCGTCGTTGCGGCTTCAGCCCCGGCTCGCATCCGCTACGGGATCGACGAAGCGACGTCCTGGAGCTGGGCGCCGCTGCCCCACGACGGCTCCGTTCCCTGCTACGCCCCGGGGACGCTGACCAGCCATCGCCTGCTCTCCGAGCTGGGGCTCGCGTGATTCGCTGGGTCTTCGTCGAGAGCAACACCACGGGCAGCGGCGCGATCGCGCTCGGCATGGTCCGGGCGCGGGGCGACGAGGTCACCTTCGTGACGCGGGACCGCGCGCGGTACCCGTTTCTCGATGGCGTCCCGGTGATCGCCGCCGAGACGAACGATCAGTCGTCGCTGGCCGCGTCGGTCAGGCCGCTCGCGCCGGACGCCATCGTGACGTTCTCCACGTTCTACGTGGCAACCGTCGCCGAGCTCGCCGCGTCGCTCGGCCTTCGCTTTCTCGATCCTCGCGCGGCCGCGACGTGCCACGACAAGATCGCCGCGCGGCGGGCCCTTCGTGCGGCCGGCCTGCCCGGCCCGCGCTTCCGGGAGGTCGCCTCGGCCGGCGAGGCGGCCCGCGTGGCGGGCGAGGTGGCATATCCGTGCGTGATGAAGCCGCCCACGTCCAGTGGCAGCACCGGTGTGCGGCGGATCGAGCACCAGCGGGATTTCCGTGAACACTACACCCGCCTGACCGCGTCCGCGGTGAACGAACGCGGGCAGGCGCAGCCGGCGTTGGTGCTCGTCGAGGAGTTGCTCGACGGCCCCGAGTTCAGCGTCGAGGCGCTGACGTTCGGCCGCGGCGACACGCGTATCGTCGGCATCACGCGGAAGCACGTATCCGCACCCCCCTGGTTCGTCGAGATGGGGCACGACTTTCCGGCCGATCTCCCCGACGCGGAACGACGCGCCATCGAGGCGCACGTCCTCCGCGCGCTCGACGAGGTCGGCGTGGACTTCGGCCCGACGCACACGGAGTTGCGGCTGACACCACAGGGGCCGGTCATCGTGGAGATCAACCCGAGACTGGCCGGCGGCATGATCCCGGAGCTCGTTCGTCTCGCCACGGGCGTCGATCTCATCGACGCGTATCTGCGCATGCTTGTTGGCGACGACGTGCACCTGGATGCCACGCGCCGGCGGCGGGCCGCGATCCGGTTCCTGACCGCCCCTCGGCCCGGCAGGCTCGCGTCGCTGCCGAGCTGCGACGACCTGCACGCCAGGCCTGGCGTCGACGCGATCGAGGTGACCGCTCGCGTCGGGAGCCATGTGGTCCCGCCGCGCGACTCCGCCCACCGGCTCGGCTACGTCATCTGCGACCGTCCCGAGCGTGCTGACGAGGTGCTCGCCGAGATGGTCGGCCGCCTGCAGCTCGAGTAGCGCGTCTCGACGCCGGACGGCCGGGCCCGCGGGCCGGGTGCCGTCCCCGCGCCGGGTCGTCGGGTATCCTGACCGTCATGCGCAGGCACGCGGCGTGGCTGCTCCTGCTCCCGGTGCTGCTGCTGGGGCTGGCACACGCCGATCGGGATCCGGAGTCGATCGCCGACTGGCGAAGCGCCAGCCGCGCCTCCGTCGGCCTGGCGCCGGATCCGGCACGGACCTCCGAGGCGGTCGTCCAGGTCTACGCGGCGCGCGCCGTCCACTGGCGCGGCTACTTCGGCGTCCACACCTGGATCGCGGCCAAGCGGACGGATGCGGCCGCGTTCGTGGCCTACGAGGTGACCGGATTCGCGGTGCGGCGCGGCGGACGGGCGGTCCGGATCAGCGACCGGGCGCCCGATGGGCGCTGGTTCGGCAGCCGGCCGCAGCTGCTCGCCGATCTGAGGGGGGCGGGTGTGGACGAGCTGATCGATCGCGTCGATCGGATCGCGGCGACCTACCCGTACGACGACAGCTACCGGATCTGGCCCGGCCCCAACTCGAACACGTTCACGGCGTTCGTGCTCCGGCAGGTGCCGGAGCTGAGGGTGGATCTCCCGGCGCACGCCGTCGGCAAGGACTACCTGGGCGGGCAGGTGCTCGCGCGGCCGCCGAGCGGCACCGGCGTGCAGGTGAGCCTGTTCGGCGCCCTCGGGATCATTCTCGCGGCCGAAGAAGGTGTGGAAGTGAACGTGCTCGGGGCGACCTTCGGCATCGACCCGGCGGATCTCGCGCTGAAGCTGCCGATGGTGGGCAGCGTCGGGTTCGGCGCGCACGTCACGGCCTCGACGCTGCCGTGAGGAGGTTCGCGCCGGGCCCTCATCAGAACAGGTAGCGTTCGCCCAGGATGCCGCCGACGACAGTGCCGATCGGCGCGCCGATCAGCGCACCCTTCAGACCCGGGTCGTCGCAGTGACACCGGTCGCCCTCGATCCACGCTCCGGCATAGCCCCCCGCGAAAAAGCCACCGGCGGCCCCGACCGCGGCGCCGAGGATCCTCCGGAGCGGCGTTCGCCTCTCTGAACCCGACGAGCGCTGGCGGAGCCGCGCCGCAGGAAGGCGTCGACGCATGGTGGGCGTGCGGGCAGGGACGCGAGCGCCGCCAGGGCGCTCTGACGACATGGCGCGCTGGCGGTGAGGAGCGGGCCCGGGCCGCGCTGAACGTCGCGTTGCGCCTCCGCCGCCGCCGGCAGCAGGAGGCTGAACAGCACGGCGGCCGCTGCCGTGGCGCTAAGGGCCCTGGCGGGAATAAGGTTGCCGACTCCCGGGCGGCGAGGCGCCCGGATCGCCAGGCGCGAGGAGGGAGCAGGCCGGGTGCCTGTGACCGACGAGCAACGCCGCGAG
>VFZH01000212.1 GCA_016871255.1 Acidimicrobiia bacterium
CATTGCTGATCGGCATGCCGCCCCTGCACTGGGCCGTGGCCGGGGCAGGCATCGCCGTCGTCACGCTGGTGCTGCTGCTGGTGACCAGTCGCAGGCTCGGCATCTCCGGAGGCTTCGAGGACGTGTGCAGCCTTGTGCTGCGCCAGCCGTACTTCACGCGGGCGGCGGTGAGATCCAGCCGGTCCTGGCGCCTGCCGTTTCTCCTGGGGCTCGTGCTCGGCGGCGCGTTGTCCGCGGCGCTTGGCGCCGGCTGGACGCCGACCTGGTCCGTAGGCCGGCTCGACGCCGCGCTCGGGCTCGGGCGGGTGGGCACGCTTGCGTGGATGTTCGTGGGCGGCCTCTTCATCGGCTTCGGAACCAGGATGGCCAACGGCTGCACGAGCGGCCACGGTATCTTCGGCCTGTCGAACTTCGAGCTGCCGAGCCTGGTGGCCACGGCGAGCTTCATGGGCGCCGGGATCCTGACCACGCAGCTCGTCTACCGCGTGCTCCTTGCCTGAGCGCAGCCGATGAGCGTGTTCTACGTGCTGCTCGGGACGGTCTTCGGTGTCGTGCTGAGCCGATCCGGTGCCGCTGACTACGACTACATCCAGGGGATGTTCCTGTTCGACCGGTTTCAGCTTTACGGCATCATCGGATCGGCGGTGGTGCTGACCGCACCCGGCCTGTGGCTCATCAAGCGGCGCGCCCGTACCCCGGGTGGGAGGCCGATCCAGTTCGAGACCAAGTCGCTCAACCGAGGCACCGTCCTCGGGGGGGTGCTCTTCGGCGTCGGCTGGTCGATCGCGGGGATGTGCCCCGGGCCGATCCTGGTGAACATCGGTGAGGGGAAGGTGTACGCCCTGGCGGCGCTGGCGGGTGCGCTGATCGGCGCGGGTGCCTTCGGCGCGCTGTACGAGCGCCTGCAGCAGGTGCTCGGACTGCCGCCGCTGGCCGCTGGTGAGCGACCCCTCCGGCCATCCGCCTGAGGACGGGCGAAGACGGAGCGTATGACCCGGCCTGTCACGCGGTCGGGGGATCCTGGCGCGTGAGGGTTGGACGTCCGTCCGACCCGGAACCAGGAGGGTCCGATGTCCGCATCAGCGAGCCACCACTCGAAGCAGCAGCGCCGCCTGTGCCAGGACTGCCGCGACCGCAAGGCGCGGTTTCGCCACCGCGGCGCCGTTCGGGCTGACCGCGACCACACGCTGTGCTTCCAGTGCTTCCGCGCCGAGCGGGATCGCCGGCGGGCCGCCCTGCTCGAGCCGGTGGCCAGCGGCGCGGCGCTGCACCCGCCCGCTCCGCTGACGGAGACCGGGATCGCGCACAGACGCCGGATGCTCGCGCACCTCCGGGGCGGATAGGGGCGAGCAGACTCGAAATCCCGAAGCCCGGACCCCGAATCCCAAGACGATCACGATCGGGAGGGTAGACTGGGCGCCGCGGACCGCTCGACGACGATCGATCGGTCGCGCTCGACATCCGCGATCAGTGCCAGCGGTCCGATGTGGCGTTCTTCTTCAGACAATGGGGCGGAGTCTTCAAGAAGCGTACTGGCCGTGAACCGGGGGGTGCACGTGGGACGAGATACCGGGTGAATCGATGGGCCTGAGGTAGGTGGTTCACTGCATGACCGAAGTGAGGGCCTGAGCGGTGGCGAAGACGAGGGGACGGCGCGCGAGCGGGCCGACGGCCGTGGAGTCGATCCGCCACAAGGACGCGCGGAAGATCGTCCCCACGGAAGCGCTGCGCCGAGCCCGAGAACCGGAGACGACGGACGAAGGTGGCGGCGCCGAAAGCGCTAGGCCCCGCGTGCGGGAGGAAGGACGCGTGAGCGCCACGGTCCTGCTGCGCGCCGCCCACTTCGCCGCCGAGCGGCACCGCGGGCAGACGCGCAAGAACATCGACGCGTACCCCTACATCAACCACCCCATCTTCGTGGCCGAGCTGCTGACGCGTGTCGGCGGCGTCACGGACGTCGACACCCTGGCGGCGGCGCTGCTGCACGACACGGTCGAGGACACGCCGACCACACCGGAGGAGATCGAGGCGCGGTTCGGCGCAGTGGTGCGCGGGCTGGTCGAGGAGATGACTGACGACAAGCGCCTGCCGAAGCTCGCCCGCAAGCAGCGGCAGATCGAGGAGGCCGCCGGGCTGTCCCGCCAGGCGAAGGCGATCAAGCTAGCCGACAAGATCGCCAACGTGCGCGACGTCATCGATCAGCCCCCGCCGGACTGGCCGCTGGCGCGCCGGGTGGAGTACCTGGACTGGAGCGTCAGGGTCGTCGCGGGGTGCCGGGGCACGAACGACGCACTCGAGCGCCACTTCGACGAGCTGATCGCGCGAGGCCGCGCCGCGCTGAGCGTCGAGCCGGCTTCGCCCGGGCGCCGACGCCGGCCCTAGACGCCGTCCCGCCGGGCTCTTTCGAGCTTCGCGTCGCGCTCGCTGGTGAGCCGTTCGCGGTCGCGGCGGTAGCCGGCTTCCAGCTCGGCGCGGGCGCCGGGCTCCCAGATCGCGCGCAGCTTTCCCTGGTGCAACACTTCGACTTCCGCCAGCTTCGCGTCGTAGAAGTTGCGGATCTCGGCGAGGACTGCCTTCTGGGCGTCGGTCAGGGGTCGCTGTTCGACGCCCGACTCGGCATCTTCCTTCGCGAGCCGCTCCATCATCAGGTCGAACCGGGACTTCAAACCCTTCTCGGACATGATTCCATTGTGACCCAGGCGGTGGTCCGACGCCTGCCCCGTTCACGTCCACAAGTCGAAGCACCCGCCATCGAACCAGTCCCAGAGGATGTACACGAGCAGCCGCGGCTTGCGCTCGTCCCGTTCGGTCAGCGGGACGCGAACGCCACGCACGCCTTCCTTCTACTCCAACTGATCTCGAGAGACGAAGCCTGCGGGCGGGACTCAGGTTCAGGGTGAATGCGCCTGTCAGGACACTCGTTGAACAACGATGAACCGGTAGGCGAGCCATCCGGCCCGCAGAGCCGTCTGGAGGGCATGGCCGCCGAAGAGGTGACCGGCGCGGGTGTCGTCGAGCGGCAGCCAGCCGAAGAGAGCGGCCAGCACGGCGACTGCGCGGTCCCGGGGTCGCCGCAGCTCCAGGTGGGGTGTGAGATCGGTCGAAGATTCGAGCCGGAACCCGGCAGCCGCGGCCTGCGCGGCGAGGCTGTTCACGTCGATGAGCGTGTGCACGCGCCAGCCGAGGCGGAAGCGCGCCAGCGTACGCGCGGCGCGCGGGTCCGGGATGGGACGAGTGGGATCGGACGGTTCCGCCGCGAGGACGTCGTCGCAGATGACGAGCAGGCCGCCCGGGGCGATGACGCGCGCGCACTCGGCGAAGAAGCGCGCCGGATCGCTGCCGTGGACGAACGACTCGATGGCGTACGCGACGTCCACCGGTGGCATCGGCGGCAGGCTGGTGAAGTCGGCCTCCACGCACCGCACGCGACCGGCGAGGCCGGCGTCTGCGATCAGGGATCCGGCAACCTGCACCTGCACCGGGCTCAGCGTCACGCCCGTGCCGCGGATCGGCAGGCGTGCCGCGAGACGGCACAGGCTGGCGCCAACGCCGCAGCCGAGATCCAGAACGTGCGGCTCCGGCGCCGGACAGGACTGGATGAGACGAGCGATCAGCTCGTCGACGTACCCGAATGCCTCGTCGCGCGTGGAGACGCCCGGCCCCCACACGGCGCGGTGCATCGTGCCCCCGCCCTGTCCGTAGCGGAGGAAGGTGGACGTGTTGCGGTCGTAGAACCGCCTGACCGCCTCAGTCGCTTCCCCTCGCGATGGGGTCATGCTGGCGGGGCCTCGGAGGCAAGGGCCGGCTGAAGCCGGCCCCCACAGGCTCTCCCCTTCCGTCCCACTCG
>VFZH01000213.1 GCA_016871255.1 Acidimicrobiia bacterium
TACTACAACTGGGTGGACCAGTTCGACACGTTCGGCATGGGCGAGAACGTGCCGTTCCTGAACGGCACCGGCTCCGACTCACTGCTCGCGCTGGTCGGCGGCGAGTGGCTGACGATCCGCGTGCCGTACCCGATGGGCTTCTTCAGCCGCGGGATGGACGGGCGGATCGACGACCCGAACGGCGGCTGGAAGGGGCGCGGCGTCTGGTCCACCTACGGCGCGCAGACCACCTGGCACATCGAGGGGGGCAAGGGCACGCGGCCCAAGCTCGTGAAGGCGCAGATGCGCCCCGATCCGCTCGCGAAGTAGCCGGGCACCGCGGGGCCACCTTCACGAGGGCGGCACGTCTTCCCTCGCCCGGGCCGCCTGGGCGCCGGGAGGTTCGACGAACGGCTCCGACGGAACACGCTCGTAGCGCACGTCGCGGATCTCGATCCGGTTCACGCCGCCCGGGGCGCGAAAGACCACGGCATCGCCCGGGCCACGCTTCATCAGCGCGCGCCCGAGCGGTGACATCCAGCTGATGTGGTTCCGGTCCAGATCGACTTCGTCCGCGCCCACGATGCGCACTTCGCGCTCCTCGCCAGCTCCGGTGGCATAGCGGACCGTTGCGCCGAAGAAGATGTGCGTGGCCGCACGGCCCGACCTCGGGCGTTCAGGGTCCACGACTTCCGCCGCCCGGATGCGTTTCGTGAGAAAGCGGATGCGGCGATCGATTTCCCGGAGCCGCCGCTTGCCGTACTGGTAGTCCGCGTTCTCGCTGCGGTCGCCGTTGCCGGCCGCCCAGGCCACCACCTCGGTCATCGCCGGGCGCTCCCTGCTCAGAAGGAACCGGTGTTCGTCTCTGAGCCGCTCGAGCCCGGCCGGCGTGATGTAGTTCCTGACCTGTGGCTTCGGTATGCCGTCAGCCGCGCGGCCGGCGTCGTCGCGCAGGGCGCGCGGCCGCCTGGTGAACCCCTTCCTCATGCAACAGCCGCATTCCTCTCCCGTCTTCATGCGATCTCGACGCAGCCTCGCCGTAAGGGCCCTGGCCGGAATACGGTTGCCATCTCGGCCGACGAGGCATCCCGCCTCGCGGCGTGGCTCGTCGGTCACAGGCACCCGGCCTGCTCCCTCCTCGCGCCTGGCGATCCGGGCGCCTCGCCGCCCGGGAGTCGGCAACCCTATTCCGGCCAGGGCCCCACCGTGGCGGAGCCGGGCCGACTAGTGCGTCATCGCGTACATGAGCACGTTGACGGCCACCGCGTAGCCGTCCACCGAGAACTCGTAGAAGTAGTTCGGGTCCTCCCCCTCGCGCTCCCACGAATCCGAGATGTCGGTGTTGTGCGTCATCAGCACCATGATGCGGCCGTCGGTGTCGAACACGGCCCGCGTGTGTACGTCTGCGCTGTCAGCGCCCCGTTCGGAGGTACCGCCCCCGCTGCCCAGCCAGTGGTTGATGGAGGGGATCTGCGGGATCCGCGGCAGGCTGAACATCGTGCGATACAGCGGGTGATCGGGCGGCACGTCCACGACCGGGAACTGGTGGGCCGGCAGCGCCTTGGCCAGCTCGTTGACCCAGTGGTCCCACGCCCACGAGCCCCAGAAGTCGTCGACCCAGAGGAAACCGCCCTTCGTCAGGTGCTCACGCAGCCGCGCCGCCTCCGTCTCGTCGAAGTACGCGCCTCCCACCTCGGCCATGAGCAGGAACGGACACTGGAAGAGCTCGTCGTCCGTGAGCCGCACCACGAGGTGATTGGGATACCCGCTCGCACTCCGGCTCACGGAGGTCTTCGTCAGCTCGGACAGGCGCATCGACAGGTTGACGTCGGCGCTCGGGTAGTCGGCGCTCCACCCGCCGCCGCCACCGAACCGCCCCGTGCGGTACATGACACGGCAGAAGTTGAAGCGGCCGTCGAAGCTGTCCGGTCCCGCCAGCCTGGGCTCGTAGCGGAACCACCGCTGCGCGTGCGCGGTCGCGGCCAGCAGGGTCCCGGCCAGGATGAGGCCACAGGCGATGGAGGTGACGCTCGACGTCCGGAGGCTCCCGAGCTGAGGCAGGCGCCGCATCCGTCACAGTGTAGCGCCGAGTTCGCCCCGACTGATGGGAGCCGGCGCGGGAACGCACTCGGCCGGGACCCGCAAGGGGCGGGTCCCGGCCCACGGGCCCGGGGAGGGGTTACCGGGCCGAGGCGTACCCTTGGGCGATCGACGCGGTCCCGGTGTCGTCCACCATCTGGGCGTACTTCACGTGGGGCGCCAGCGGCGTCACGGCCAGCGGGCCCTTCTCCCGCACCGACGCCACGCGGTCCGGCACCGCGCGCACCAGCTCCAGCGTCCGGCTCCACGGGTCCAGCACCAGCCGCGACCCCAGCGGCAGCGCCGGCAGCTGGTCCAGCTTCGCCGGCGCCAGCTCCGGCGCCTCGGCCAGCAGGCTCGTCGCCGCCCGCGCCTCCGCCGTGAACCGCCCGCCGAAGTGCGGTTGAATCAGGGCCGCCAGCGTCGAGGCGTGGGCGGCCACGTACTTCAGGAACAGCCCCGCGTTCGCCAGCGTGCCGGCATACGGTGAGTTCGCCAGCAGCCCGGCCACCGCCGCGTCCGCCGCCGCCTCCTCCGCCGCACTGTGCTCCACCCGCGCCTCTGCCAGCAGCTCCAGGTCGTTCACCAGCAGCCGGCTCGCGAAGGCGAACTGCGCGTTCACCACCCGGTGCCCCAGCACGATGTGGCTCAGCTCGTGCGCCAGCACCATCGCCAGGCTCGCCTCGTCCGGCAGCACGTCGATCAGCCCGCGGCTCACCACGATCGTGTGCCCGATGGTGAATGACTCGAGCGGCGACGTCAGCAGCACCCGCGCCCGCACCGGCCGCACCAGCCGCAGGTCGTTGGTCACCACCAGGTTGGTGATCACCGTCTCCAGCACCCGCTCCACCGCGCCGGCTGCCGCCAGCAGCGACGTCTGCTCCAGCCGCTCGATGATGTTGTTCTCCGCTTCCTGCTCCCACCGCCGCTGCCCCAGCGCCGGCGACAGCTGCGCCTCGCCGCTGTCCGTCACGCCGGCCTCGTCGATCGCGATCGCCGTGAACTCGTCCACCGTCTCCCGCGGCCGCGCGTCGTAGCCCCACAGCCGCACGTGCCCCTTGAAGCGCGCCGTCTCCGGCCGGGCCGCGCCCGTCGGCGGGCCCGTCTCCTCGACGTAGACGTAGGACGGCACCCACAGCCCCGGCAGCACGTTCGCCCGCCAGCTGTCCACGTTGAACGTCGCCCGCTTCCGGATCGACAGCCCGTTCACCCGCCGATTGACCCCGTTGAACCGCACGATGTTGTACCCGCGGTCCTCCACCCAGATCCGCCCCGTGAACCAGTCGTGCGCGTCGTCGGTCGGCTGCACGTCGATCACGAAGCAGCGCGCCTCGCCCACGAACTCCCGCCGCACCAGCCGGAAGGTGTACCGATCCGCGCTGAACAGCTCCCAGTCCGGCGCCGCCATCGCCACGAACCCGTCGGCCACGTACTTGATGCCCTTGTGCTTCGACGCCCCGCGGAACGCCGGCGCCTCCCGCTCCCCGCTCAACTCGCTCAGCCGCGGGCCCTCCCGCCAGTCGAACCGCCCGATCGCGTAGGCGTCGGAGGTCGGCACCAGGTCCAGCGCCTGCGATGGCGCCAGATTCTGGATGTAGACCTCGACCACCGGCCCTAACGTGCGCAGGCTCGTGATCATCGTCGCCTCGGACTGCCGCATCCGGCCCAGGATCTCGTCCAGGCGCGTGGCCGCCGACGGCCGGGCCGGCACCCGCGCCGCGGTGCGCGGCGTGATGACCG
>VFZH01000214.1 GCA_016871255.1 Acidimicrobiia bacterium
CGCGATCTCCGTACGCTCAGCACCTACGACGGTCCCATTCGCGTCGTCCGCGCTCGGGTCACCCATGTCGATCAGCCGGACCAACCTGCGCACACCTGGTGCATGGCCGTCACCGGTGTTAGCGATCACGAGGAAACGTAGTTTTCTGGACGGTTGCCGGTTTGCCGGGGACGGCGGGTGAGTTTCGCTGGTGCGACTTGGTTCAGCTTGGTGGCGAGGTAGGTTGCGTAGTCGTCCGAGACGGGATTGTCCTGGAGTTCGTCGATCACGGGCAGGAAGTAGGCGAGGGAGCGAACGGGCTGCAGCGGGGTATGGTCCGGCGGTCTGGCGAGCCTGCGGAGGGATGCGAGGACCAGGGCGGTGCGGACGGTGTGGAGGGGGACTCCTCGGGCGAGGAGTCCCTGTGCAGTTGTTCGGTCGCCGGCTGAGGGTTGCAGCGGCGTCTCGGGCATGTGGGTGTAGGCCGACAGGACTGCGTGGAGGTAGGGGTCGGGTTCGAGCATTTCTCCGGAACCGTTCATTTCCTCTTCCTCCGCGCCTCGGCTTCCAGTTCGCTCTCGCGCAGGCGGAAGCTCTTGCCCTCGAGGACGGTGACGTCGGCGTGATGGGTGAGTCGGTCGACCATGGTGACGATGCAGGAGGCGTTGGGGAAGACGTCGGGCCAGTCTTTGAAGGCTTTGTTGGTGGTGACGACGACGGAGCGGCGTTCGTAGCGGCGGTTGATGACCTCGTAGAGGAGATCGGCGGCACGGTCGTCGAAGGACAGGTAGCCGACCTCGTCGATGCAGACCAGGCCGAAGTTGGCGTAGGTGCGGAGTTTTCTCCGGCGGACTTCGGGCGACGGGCCCTGCAGGTCCTCGATGATGGCGGCGGCGGAGCGGAAGAGGACGGAATGGCCGGCCAGGATGGCCGCGTGACAGAGGTTCTTGGCGATCATGGTCTTGCCGAGTCCGTTGTTGCCGATCATGACGACGTTGCGGCCTTCCTTGATGAAGTCGAGCGTGAGGGCGCGTTCGATAACTTCGCGTTCGACTTTGGCAGGCCAGTCCCAGTCGAAGTCGGCCATGGGTTTGAACCTCTTGATGCCCGATAGCGCCAGGCGGCGTTCGAGGCTGCGGCGCGAGCGGTCGGAGATCTCCAGCGCGGACAGTTGCTCGAGCAGGACGTGGGCTGACCAGCGGCCTCGGGTGGCCCGTGCGAGGAAGTCGTCGAGGTTGTCCGACAGGGCGCGCAGTCCGATCTGAGTGAGGCGGGAGCCGAGGTCAGTGCTTGTCTGCAAGGTCATCGTAGTTCTCCAGGTTGTGGGGTGCGACTTCCAGGTCGTTCAGTTCGGGCCGGTGGGACAGGGAGACGGTGGCGCGGAAAGGCTGCCGTTTGGAGCGGGAGCGCTTGCTGAGGATGAAGGCGACCGACGAGGCGCGGGGCGTCTTGCGTTGGAGGGCTTCGCCGACGGCGACTCGGAGTTCGGCGGCTCCGTACAGGTCGAGGAGATGGACGAGTTGAGCCGTCTGGCGGCCGGCGGACTCTCCCTGGGCGAAGGCGGCATCGAGGAGGGCTTCGGCCTCAGGGACGGCCTGCACGAGCCTGCCGCCGGGCGTGGAGCCGACGGCCTTGCGTTTCTGGGCGAGCAAGGCTTCCTGGTGGGACGGGTCGAGGACGATTTGATGGCGGTCGTAAGATCGGCGGTGGCGAGCGATCTCGTCAGTGCCATCGAGGATGCGGACGGTCGTTTCAGAGGCGACCAAGGTCAACGGCCGACCGACAGCCTGGGGCGGGATGGAGTAGTCGTTGAGGTCGAAGCGGACGTAGATGGTCTTGCCGGAATGGATGGGGATGACCAGATTGGTCTCGAAGGCGTGTTCGGGCAGGCGGATCAACCGCGGCCGTTCCTCTTCGAAAGCGTCTGCGACGGTGCGGGAGTCGTCGCCCGGCCAGGGGCGGCGGTGCGCGATCGTGTCGCGCCAGACGAGGGCTTGGCGGTTGAGGTCCTCGAGGGTGGTGAAGGTTCGGCCGGCGAAGAACGAATCCCGGACGTAGCGGATGGCGCGTTCGACGCGGCCCTTCTGGTTTCCGGCGCGGACCTGGCAGGGGCGTGCGGCGAAGTGGTAATGGGCGGACAGTTCGAGCAGTCGCGGGTTGAAGTGGATGGCATCGCCGCGGCGTTCGAGCACGGCGCTGCGCAGGTTGTCGTACAGCAGGATTCGGGGGCAGCCGGAGAAGTCGTGGAAGGCGCGGACGTGGCCGCGCAGGAAGTTCTCCATCATCTGGTCGAAGAAGAACTCCAGGTACATCCAGCGGGAGTAGGCAAGCACGATCAGGAAGCAGCAGAGCTGGCGCAGGGCACGGCCTATCGTCACCTTGCCGAAGTGGGCCCAGTCGACTTGCCCTTGCTCTCCCGGGAAGGTCTCCAGCTTCAGGAAGGCTTCGCGGCGTGGCGGGCGTAACTCGGCGACCAGGCGGCGGAGTTGCACAACGCTGCCGGTGTAGCCCCGGCTGGCGACCATCTGGTAGATGCGTGTCGCACAGAGGCGGGGATGCTTCAACAGCACATGCCGGACGAACTCGATGTAGGGATCGGTCAGCCGGGAGCGCAGGATCGGGACGCGGTTGAAGCGGTTGGTCTGCAGGGCGCGGCGCACCGTGTCCGGGTGCAGGCCGAGCTGCTGGGCGATGGTGCCGATCTTCCAGTGCTCCGCGTGATAGAGCTGGCGGATTCGGGCGGTAGTCTCCAGGTCGATCATCTCGGGTCACCTCCGCACGACAAAGGGATCGATGAACCGGCTCTGCCGGCCGCAGACCGCGCATCGGAGAGGCCTCCATGCCGTCCGGCGGCACGGGCGCGCCGCAGAAACCGTGTCGGGCGCAGGGATCCTGCGAGCACAGGAGGGGGGAGGGGAACCTTGATCCGTCACGCGAGCAGCGGCATGACGAAGACGGTAGGTCCGCTGACGGTCCCGATGATCGAGCCTGCCCTCGGGACTCCGCTGGTGACGGGCGTTGGCGCGCCGACGCTGCTGCAGGCGCGCGCGCGAATGGCAGGGTACGCTACAGTACTGCTGCCCGCGGTCGCAGGAAGGGCAAATCCAGAACAAACCGCCACAGTCATGCCCGCGGCAAGAACGCTGACGCAGAACGACTTCCGGCGCGTCGACCATTCCCGCTCCCAGGCGGGACTGGACAACGCACGCCGCTCATGTCAGGTTACGGCCCTCGCTGGGCTGGCCTGCTTCTTTGTTGAGCGGCGAGCCTCCGGGATCCCGGTCGAGCCAACGGCCGGGATCCCACTTCTCCCGCCTGTCGCCGGAAACCTACACCAGGTTGTTCAGGGGATGCGCGCCTTCGGCGCGGATGATGTTGAGGCTCGCCGTCCGGCGAGCGTTCAGAAAACTACGTTCCCAGATGATCGATGACAATCTCGGCCTGGAGTCGTTCGGGCAGGGCGGGCGCCGGCACGATGTCAGCCGAGGCGGTGGCATCCGCCGAGCGGGCCGGGGCGGCAGCGCGATGCTCGATCCAGGCCGCGACTCCTTCCCGCAGGAGCAGGACCAGCCCGACGTGCCGGCCGCGGGGCGATTTCCCCAACCGGTCACTGCGCAGCTCCTCGTAGGCTTCGATGGCCCCATCGGGCCCTCTCTCCGAGAGGCACGGGATCACCGACGTTTTTTTTTCCGGCGCACACGCGCCCGCTCGACGCTGCGGGGGTGGACCTTGCGCCCGAACCGCTCCAGGATGC
>VFZH01000215.1 GCA_016871255.1 Acidimicrobiia bacterium
CGGCCTTCGGCGCCGGACACCTCGAACACGTCACCGCGCCGCAACGCCGTGCCGGTGACCGTGACCGTCGCGCCGGGAAGCACGGCGCCCTGCGAGTCAGTCACCGTGCCGCGGAGCGTGCCTGTGATCTGCGCGGAACCCAGCCCGGCAGTTCCCGCCAGCACCGCCACCACCACTAAGAATCGAAAGGCCATCGGTCGCATCATTACTCCTCATGTCGGACCACGCCACCGGGTCCGGCTTTGTTTGGGCTTAAAGATTCGCCGACTATACGGAGGTCCGTCGTACCGCGTCAAGGGCCCGACCCGGTACCGACCTGTCGGCGCGCAGCGAGTGTTCGCGGTATCATGGCGCCGGTTTTTTCAGCTGACCATTCACCGACGCACGTCCTCGCGACCGGGGCTCGCAGTCAAGACCTATGCGCGGTGGAGGTCGCCGTCGGCCGTCAAGGATCTGAATCTGTCGGAGTTGAGCCGGCAGGCCGGCCGCGCATACCTGGCAGGAGAACGCTGATGTCACGCGTCCACCGCCGCCGCGCCCGCCGCGGCGGGGGCGATCGTCGGCCCGTTGATCGACGACACCACCAAAGAGCGCGTGTTCACGGGCCCGGGGCCGCGTGCGCGCGAGTGTCTCGCCGATGTTCGGTCGAGGGCGCGTCGGCGTGGCGATGTCGCTCGGATTCTGAGCCGGTGTACGGCTACCGCGGAAGCTCGTTGCGGTACACCGTGCCGCCCTTCATCACGAGCCTGATGCCGCGCAGCGCCTTGATATCCCGCGACGGGTCCGCCTCCGTGATGACGAGATCGGCCAGCATGCCGGGCTCAATGGCTCCGACGCGGTCCTGGATGCCGAGCATCGTGGCGGCCTCGATCGTGGCCGACCGGAGCGCCTGCAGCGGCGTCATCCCCGCCTCCACGTAGTACTGCGCTTCGCGAACCGTAGCCGTAGTTCCGTCGTTCGGCTCGTACGGGAATTGGTCGGTGCCGAGCGCGATCTTCACCTTGTGCTTGATCGCGTTCTGCAGCATCTTGAAGTGCGACTCGCCGACCGAAGCCACGCGCGCCAGGTACCAGTCCGGCGAGCCGATCTTCTTGAAGAATTCCATCACCGTGGGCTGCGCCACGACGATCGTCGGCACGAGCCACACGCCCTTCTCGGCCATCTTGGTGAGGACCGCGTCGGTCAGGAAGTAACCGTGCTCCACGCAGTCGAGGCCGGCGTCGATGGCCTCGAGTGTGGCCCCCGGCGACCCGGAGTGCGCCGTCACCTTCATGCTGAGACGATGGGCCGTCTCGGTGACCGCCGCCACTTCGTCCTTCGTCATCTGCGACGCGGCAATGTCGCCATGGGTGTCGGCGATGCCGCCGGAAATGGCGATCTTGATCCACTCGGCGCCTTCGCTGTGACGCTGTCGGACGGCGCGGCGGAAATCGTCGGGCGAA
The DNA here is from genome assembly GCA_016871255.1 of Acidimicrobiia bacterium. Lineage (GTDB taxonomy): Bacteria > Acidobacteriota > Vicinamibacteria > Vicinamibacterales > UBA2999 > VFZH01. The sequence goes on from VFZH01000215.1 coordinate 1,443, forward strand.
TCCAGACCCTGCTTGTTCGGGTTCCAGCCGTGACCGCCGGTCACGTTCAAGGTCTCGCCCGCGGTATGGATGCGCGGACCCACGGCCTCCCCACGCTCGATCGCCCGGCGCAGGGCGAAGTCCGCGCGCTTGATCTCCCCTGTGGACCGTGTGGTGGTAACGCCGGTCAGGAGCGACGTTCGGGCGTTGGCGGCCATGCGAAGGGCCAGTGCCGCCTCGGTCTCGTTAGCGAGCTCCGCGCCCTGCCGGCCTGGCAGCACCAGGCCATAGTGCGTGTGCATGTTCATCAGGCCCGGCGAGATGAAACGGCCATTGGCCCGGATGACCTCGGCGCCCGGCGGAATCGTCGTGGAGGCCGCGGGGCCCACAGCGGTGATGCGCTCGCCCTCGATGACGACGGTCGCATTCGCGACACCGGGGCCGCCGCCGAGATTGACGATCGTGGCCCCGACGACGGCGACCACGCGCGAGGAGGGCGACACCTGCGCGTGTACCGCGCGGTGCACGCCGAATGGCGCGCCGGCCATCGCCAGCGCGGCCAGCGCGGCGACCGTGTACGCCAGAACGGACGGCGCGCGCATCACGGCGACGACGGCGATCAGCCTTCTCATTCGGTGTCCTCCAAAGGTCGGAAGCCGCCATGATAGTGCAAGAGCGGGCAGATAGTGCGAGAGCGGGCATGGTAGGCTCTGCCCACGATGCACGAGAGACATCGCTTCGTCGTATATGCCTGCGCGGCCATCGCCACAGCGATCGCGCGCCCGCAGGCCCAGCCGACGCCCGGTGGATCTGCGCCCCCGATGATCGTCGTTCGCGGGGCCACCGTGATGGACGGCACCGGGAGCGTCCCGCGGCCGGCCACCGACGTGTTCGTCCGTGACGGGCGTCTTGCGTCGCTCGGACCCGCGTTGACCGTGCCGCCAGGCACCCGGGAGGTCGACGGGCGAGGGACGTGGATCGTCCCTGGGCTCATCGACGTGCACGTGCACCTCGATACGCCGATGGTCTTCCAGATCACCGACGAGGAGAAGTCACGCATCCTCGACCACAACCCCCGTGCGTTTCTCTACAACGGTGTGACGACGGTGCTGAACGTGTCGTCGGCGCCGGAGTGGATCTTCGATCTGCGGGCGCGACAGCAGGCAGGGCGTGTCCTGGCCCCGCGCATTTTCGCCACCGGGCGTTCGATCACACCCGACGGTGGCTGGGGCAGTCGACACGGCGGCGCGCTGACCGATGCGGTCGGCACGCGCGCGACCGTCAGGCAGTACCTCGACATGGGTGCCGACGCGATCAAGGTGATCATCGAGGACGGTCTGGGCCGCTCGGGCGCCTACAAGGAGCTGCCCGACGACATGCTGCGCGCGGCCGCGGACGAGGCGACGAAGGCCAAGCGTCCGGTCGTGGTCCACGCCATCAACCTGCACGAATACAAGCGAGCGCTGGCGATCCGTCCACGCGCCATCATCCACGGGCTCGAGGACCCGATTCCCGACGGCGACCGCCTGATCGCCGACCTGCGCGCAGCGGGGGTGTTCGTGGCGCCGACGCTCAGCCTGTGGGACGCTTTCGGCAGTCACGAGCGTCACCCCGAACGATTCGACGACCCGGTGCTCCACGGCAGCGTGCCGCCGTTCCTGCTGGCGTCGATGCGCCGGCCCGAGTACCGCGCGGTGGAGAAGAAGCGGTTCCTCGACGTGGCGCGGATGGATGCCTACGCCTGGGCCGATCGCCACCTGCCCATCTTCAAGGCGAATACGCTCGCGATGCACAAGGCCGGCGTGAAGATAGCGGTCGGAACAGATGCGGGTGGCCCCGTGGGTTACAACTTCCAGGGATACAACACGATTCGCGAGATGGAGCTGCTCGTCGAGGCCGGCATGGCGCCGATCGACGTGCTCGTGGCGGCTACGCGTACCGGCGCCGAGCTCATCGGGGCGGCCGATCGGCTCGGCACGTTGACGCCCGGAAAACTAGCAGACCTCGTGATCCTCGACGCGAACCCTGTCGCGGACATCCGCAACGTGCGGCGGGTTCGCAGCGTGATGCAGGGCGGCGTCCTGTACGATCGCGGCGTGTTCGACGCGCGTGCCGTCGCACCGTCGCGCCAGTAGGTTCGGAAACTCCAGGAGGCCGTCCGTGCGTCGTCCCGCATTCCTTGCCGTTGCGCTTGCCCTTGCCTTGCTGGCCGTCGGTTCGTTGGCGGCCACACAACCGTCGCC
>VFZH01000216.1 GCA_016871255.1 Acidimicrobiia bacterium
CGTCAGACGATCGACGACCCGCTGGGTGTTGCGAATGCAGGGCACGTCCGCCGTCACCACCAGATAGAGCGTGTCCGCGTGGCACGCGGCGGTCTCGGCGCACGCGGACGTCACGACCCCCGCGTCCAGCACGACGTGTTCGTAGGCGCTCTGGACGATCCGCAGCACGTGCTCGACTGCCTCCGCTTCCGGGGGGGACGGCCGATCCGGCTGCTCGGCGCCGCTGAGGATGTCCAGGCCCGACTTGTGCCGCACGACCAGCTCACGCAGAAACGGCACGTCCAGCCGGTGGAGGTTGTCGATCGCATCGGCCAGCGTGTAGCGCGGCCGCACCCCGAGGTACACCCCGGCCTCGCCGACGAACTGCTTGAGCTCCACCAGCACGGTCGGCTGCTTCGATGCACGCGCCAGCTCCACGGCCACGTTCGTGGCGACAGTAGTCGTCCCCACGCCGCCCTTGGCGCCAAAGAAGGCCAGCGTCCGGACCCTGCGGTTGTCGCCAGCCAGCGCCTGTCGCTTCTGCGCGATGCGGTCCAGCGCACCCATGAACGAACGATCGCGCTCCGCCACGAGGTCCGCCGCCGTCGGCCAGTCGAGAAACTCGTTGGCGCCGGCGCGCATCGCTTCGAGGATGCGCACCGGATCTGCCGTGGCCGCAACAGCGACGAGGGCCGACGCGGGGTAGGCACTGCGGAGTCGATCGAGGCTCGCGCCCCCAGGCCCGGATGCGTCGCCGCGTACGTCCGCGATGATCACGTCCGGCGTCATCCCGTCGCCGACGCGCCACGAGTCGGCCACGCGCACGCCGGCGCGTGACGCCCGCAACACCCGGCCGACGTCCGCCTTGAACTGATGGTCCGTCGTGCTGATGGCTGCCGACAGAAGTCCCATGCGCCCTCGGCTACTGCACCAGCCGGATCGCCCGGAGGTAGGAACCGGCCGGTCCCGTGTCCGCGCCGCGGACCAGGCCGGTGGCCGGCACGAGCCGTCCGACGACGTTATTGCCCTGCATGTCTTCGATGAACACGCTAATGAAGTTCGCGATCGTGATGTCCGTGCGGCCGCTCTGACGCCCGGCTTCGTAGGCGTTCGGATCGAACACCGGCACCACCACCACTCGCGGGCTCGGCTTCACCTCGCTCACGATCGTCATGGACCCGTCGTCCCAGTAGGCGCCTGGGTCGAGGTCGATCAGCGCCTCGGTGCCGTGAGCCGTCGGCCCGGTCATGTTGCCCGGCTCCACGTCCACCTCGTCGCCGATGGTGGCGATGTCCGGCCAGCAGCCGAGGATGTTCTCCTCGTACCAGCTGCCACCCCTGCCGCCGGACAGGGCGATCGGGTAGAAGTGGCCGGCGTTGATTGCCTGGCTCGGGTTCCCGGCCTTGAGCAGCACCTGACGCCCGTAGTCGGGTCCCTGTCGGTTCGGCGAGTAACCGGTGTACCCCCCGCTTCCGACGCCGATGTAGATGTCCGGGTTCGGCAGGGGTTGCCCCTTGTTCTTGCCTTTCTCGTACACGACGTCGAAGGTGTCGTCCTCGTCCCACGCCGGTGTCTGCACCTCTTCCCACTTGTCGGGGATCGCCCACGGCTTGATGCAGGTCGCGGCGTTGGCGGGAGCCGCCTCGGCGATCGCCACGGCAGTGACATCTGCTTCCGTGATGCCGAACATCGACCCGATGAACGGCACGAGCGGGTTGCCACGGTCCCCGGTCCTGTGGACGAGCACGCGGATCCGCTCGAGGGCTGGGAACGTGACGTCTGCCGGCTCGACCGACACGCTGGCGCCGATGACCGGGTTTGCGGCCGACCGGGCGGCCACGAGCGCGCTCTGCACGGCGGGTCCGCTCGCCGACCGATCGTCGAAGTTGTCGAACACCAGGGCCACCGCGCCGGAGAGCGCCCCTGCATCCGCGGCCGTCTGCGCCTCCGCCCTGCCGACCATGAACATGCCGACATCGAGCGCGAACATCGTCGCCGCCATGAGCGCCAGAAGCCCCCCCATGACCGACACCAGCACCATCCCCTCCTCCCCGGGGTCTGACCCGGGTCTGACCCCACGGCCCCTCGACCGCGTCGATTCAGGCCTGAAAACTGGATCCGGATCGGCGGTACGCAGTTCCTGCACTCCGGGGTCTGACCCCGGTCTGACCCGGGTCTGACCCGGGTCTGACCCCATTGGGGCGGATGACCGGGTCATCGAGAGACCCCGTCGTAGGCCGGTGGTGGGGTCGGCACGATGACCGGTGAGGGCGGCAGGTACGGCTGAGCGAGGGGCGGCAGACGGTCGGTCACACCAGGCGAGTTCCGCCGCACGATGTGCGGCGTAATCATCACGACGAGCTCGCTCGCGCGCTTCTGGTACGCACGGCTCTTGAACAGGTAGCCCAGGATCGGAATGTCCCCCAGGCCGGGAATCTTGCTCATCGTCTCGGTGACGGTGTTGTCGAGCAGCCCGGCGATGGCGAACGTCTGTCCGTCTGCAAGCTCGACCTGCGTCTCCGTGCGCCGGGTCGACAGCGCGGGCACCCGGAAGCCTTCGACGGTCACGGCATTGCCGAAGTCGAGCGCACTCACCTCGGGCGCGACCTTCAGGTGAATGCGGCCGTCGCTCACGACCGTCGGCGTGAAACGCAGCCGCACTCCGAACTCCTTGAACACGATCGTCACGGCGCCGGCGTTGCCGGCACCCTGCAGCACGGGATACGGGTACTCCCCGCCCGCGAGGAAGCTCGCCTCCTGACCGTCCTGCGTGATGACGTTCGGCTCCGCCAGGCTCTGGAAGAGCCCCTTCGACTGCAGCGCCCGAATCACGGTCCCGAGCTGCTCCCTGGTGTTGAAGGCGAAGAGGTTCAGGAAGTCGCTGAACACCAGACCCTTCTCGTCGTCGAAGTCGGGTTCGGCGAACTGCTGCGTGCCGACGCGGCCGATGAAGTCGCCACGGCCTGCCGGGCCGGTGAACAGCGACCCGCCCAGTTCCTGGAGCGCGGTGCGGCTGACCTCCGCGAAGCGCACCTGCAGCAGGATCTGGAGCGACGCCCCGCCGTCCTGCCGCAACAGGTTCACGACGTTCTTCTCCGACTCCACATAGCCGGCCGCCAGCGCCGCCGCCTGCCCCACGACGTGTCTGGTCGACACGACGCCCGACAGCACCAGGTCGGCACCGTTGCTCATGACGGCGATCGCCTCACCCGGAAAGATCTGCCGCATCCGTTCCTGGATGGCGCCGAGGTCGCGGCGGACCAGCACCTCGTACGGCTGAATCCGGCCGGATTCGCCCCACACCAGCAGCGAGACCCGCCCGGGGGTCTTGGCGTGCACCAGGATCTCATGCGCGGACGTGACCAGCGCGTCGGCGACATCGGGTGTCGGCAGCGAGACGCGCGTGATCCGTTCGAGGCTGCGGACGACCGTCGAGCGGCCGACGAGCAGCGCGATCTCGGTCGGGGCCGCATCCATGCCGTTGCCGTTCCGGTCCGGTGCGCGACCGTCGCCCGCGATGGCGGGGTGCGGGCCCGCAATGAGCAGGACGAGCGCCGTCGCGAGCGGCGGCGCGAGCCTGCGGTGGTGGCGTGCTGCTGTGACCATTTCACGTGGCTCCTATCCCACGAACATCGTTTCCCGCTTGTCGCCGCGGATCACTTCGACCGTCGGCGGCGAGGGCG
>VFZH01000217.1 GCA_016871255.1 Acidimicrobiia bacterium
CGCCCAATCCCGGGAGCCCTGTGCTCCATCGCCTCAATCGCGAGGAGTACGCGAACGCCATTCGCGATCTGCTGCACGTGGACGTCGACAGCCGGGCCCTGCTGCCGGCCGATGACACCGGCTTCGGTTTCGACAACATCGGTGACGTGCTGACGTTTTCGCCGGTCCTGATGGACCGGTACCTCATCTCGGCGCGGCGGGTCGTCCGGCTGGCGCTCGGCGATCCGAGCGTCCGCCCGGGAGTGGAGATCTATCGGACGCCACCCTTGGCCTGGCAGGACGAACGCATGAGCGAAGACCTGCCGCTCGGTTCGCGCGGCGGGCTGGCCGTGCAGCACACCTTTCCGGCCACCGGGGAGTACCTGCTGAAGCTCGAGCCGACCAAGAACAACTTCTCGTCGATGATTCGCGGCGGCGACTGGTTCAACGAGATGGACCTCCGCATCGACGGCGAGCGGGTTCACCTGTTCCGGTGGGGGGGGGAGACTGCGACGAAAGAAGTCCGCGCCGAGTACGGGGATCTCGACGTTCCGACCTTCGAGGTGCGCGTGCCCGTGAAGGCGGGCCCGCACACGATTGCCGTGTCGTTCAACAGACTCAACTGGGCGTACGAGGGACCCGGCCCGGAGCGGATGCCGATCGCCAGCACGAGCTTCGGGCAGTCGAACCTGACGACGGTGGGCAGCGGCAAGTCGCTGATGGCCCTCGAGGCCCTTCAGATCACCGGGCCCTTCGACGCGCGGCCGCCACAGGCGCCGACGCCCGGCCGGGAACGCGTCTTCGTCTGCACGCCGGCGGCCGCGGCGGACGAGGAGCCGTGCGCCGAGAGAGTCCTCTCCACGTTCGCGCGTCGCGCGTATCGTCGCCCGCTCACGCCCGGCGACGTCGCGTCGTTGATGTCCTTCTACCGGAGCGGCCGCGCGTCGGGTGGCTTCGAGGACGGCATCCGCCTGGGTCTCCAGCGCGTGCTGATCGCGCCGGACTTCCTCTTTCGCGTCGAGCGCAGTCCGGACGGCGCGGCGCCGGGAACGGTTCATCGCGTGAGCGACCTGGAGCTGGCGGCGCGCCTCTCGTTCTTCCTCTGGAGCAGCATCCCCGACGACGAGCTGCTCTCGCTCGCCGAGCGCGGGCGCCTGCGCGACGGCCAGGTGCTGGCGCAGCAGGTCAGGCGGATGCTGGCCGACCGGCGTTCGGACGCGCTGCTGAGCAACTTCTTCGGCCAGTGGCTCACCCTGCGGAAAATCCGGTCGCTGCTGCCCGATGCCACTGCGTTTCCGGACTTCGACGGCAACCTGCGGGAGGCCTTCGAGCGGGAGACGGAGCTGTTCATCGAGAGCCAGGTGCGCGAGGATCGCAGCGTGGTCGACCTGTTGACGGCCGACTACACGTTCCTGAACGAACGGCTGGCGCGGCACTACGGGATCCCGAACGTGTACGGCACCCGCTTCCGCCGGGTGACCTATCCTGACGACCGCCGGGCTGGCCTGTTCGGGCACGCGAGCATCCTCACCGTGACCTCGTATGCGAACCGGACGTCGCCGGTGCTGCGGGGCAAGTTTCTGCTCGAGAACGTGCTGGGAACGCCGCCGCCGCCGCCCCCCCCTGATGTACCGGCGTTTCCGGAGAACGAGGAGCGGGTCATTCCGAAGTCCGTGCGCGAGCGGATGGAGCAGCACCGGAAGAATCCAGTGTGCGCGGCGTGCCACAACCATCTGGACGCGCTCGGCTTCGCGCTCGACAACTTCGACGCCGTCGGTGCCTGGCGCACCCGTGACGGGGCCAGCGCCGTGGACGCGAGTGGGGCCTTCCCGAACGGGACGACGTTCGACGGACCGGGCTCCTTCCGGCAGGGCCTGCTGGCCCACCGCGACCAGTTCGTGGGCGTCGTCGTGGAGCGGCTGCTCACCTACGCGCTGGGCCGCGGCGCCGAGACGTACGACATGCCCGCCATCCGCGGGATCATCAGGAACGCCCAGCCAGACGGCTATCGGTGGTCGTCCATCGTCCTGGAGATCGTGAAGAGCCTGCCGTTTCAGATGAGGAGGTCGGAGTCATGATCGTCACGCAGACGCACCTCCCGCGACGCGCGCTGCTGCGCGGCGCGGGCGCGGCAATCGCGCTGCCGTTCCTCGACGGCATGGTCCCGGCGCTCACGGCCGTGCGGCGCACGGCCGCAGCGCCGGCGTTGCGGCTCTGCGCCGTTTACGTGGCCATGGGCTGCAACATGGACCGTTGGACGCCCAAGACGCAGGGCGCCCTCGAACTGTCGCCCACGCTGATGCCGCTCAAGGCGTACCGGGACCGCATGCTGGTGGTCAGCAACCTGGACAGCGAGGGCGCGATGGCGCGCCCCGATGACGGCGGGGGGGTGCACTCGCGGATCCAGCCGACCTGGCTGACCGGCGTGCACGTGAAGAAGACCGACGGCCCGGGCATGCAGGCGGGCATCTCGATGGACCAGATCGCCGCCCAACAGGTCGGGCAGGAAACGCAGCTCGCGTCGCTCGAACTCGCGCTCGAGTCGGCCGATCTGGTCGGCGCCTGCGAACTGGGCTACACGTGCGCGTACACGGCCACGCTCGCCTGGCGCACGCCGAGCACGCCTCTGCCCATGGAGATCAACCCTCGCGCCGTCTTCGAGCGGCTCTTCGGCGACAGCGAGAGCACGGACCCGCGATCCCGGCTGGCGCGCCTGCAGGAGAACCGCAGCCTCCTGGATGCCGTCACGGACGATGTCGCGCGTCTCGAGAGGCGAATCGGACCGCGCGATCGCGTCAAGCTGAGCGAGTACCTCGACTCCATCCGCGAAGTCGAGCGTCGGATCCAGAAGGCCGAAGAGCAGGGCTCCCAGGAACTCCCGGTCGTCGAGCAGCCCGTCGGCATTCCGGCGACGTACCAGGAGTACGGGGAGCTGATGTTCGATCTCCTGGCGCTCGCGTACCAGGCGGATCTCACGCGGGTGTCGACGTTCCTGATGGCTCGTGAGCTCAGCAACCGGACCTACCCGGAGATCGGCATCACTGAGCCCCACCACCCGCTGTCGCACCACATGTACGACCCGGACAAGCTTGCCAAGCAGGCGAAGCTGAACACGTTCCATCTGCGGATCTTCTCGCACTTTCTCGAGCGGCTCGGATCGATCCAGGACGGAGACGGCACGGTGCTGGACCGTACGATGGTGCTCTACGGCTCCGGGATGAGCGACTCGAACGCCCACAACCCGTTGAAAGTCCCGACGCTCGTCGTGGCGGGCAAGGATACCGGTCTGACGGGCGGGCAACACGTGGGGTATCCCGACGGCACGCCCCTGGCCAACCTGCAGCTCACGCTCCTGGAGCGCATGGGATGCCAGGTCGAGCGTTTCGGCGACAGCACGGGTACGCTCGGCATCGTTGCCCTGTGATGTGACGGAACGGGCATGGCGGAACTCCCGCGTTCACCGGCTCGATCGCCGCTGCTGTGCCTGATGGGCGTGGTCGCCCTCGCGAGCGGGGCTGCCGCGGCTGACAAGACGGTGTGGGATGCGGTGTACAGCGAGGCGCAGGCCGCGCGGGGCAAGGCGGTGTACGACACCCGATGCGCGCCGTGTCACGGGCCGGAACTCGCGGGCATCAACTTCAACGGCCCCGCGATGAAGGGCGACCGGTTCTGGGCGGCCTG
>VFZH01000218.1 GCA_016871255.1 Acidimicrobiia bacterium
GGCGGTGATCGGCCACGAGCGGCAGTTCTGGGTGGCCGACAGCGCGAACAAACGCTACTTCCAGGTCAAGGCGCGGCTCCAGCGGCAATCGGAGCACCTGGACTTCTACGTCCAGGAAGGGGAGCGCGTCGAGGACGTGGCGGCGGACCGATCGCTCGAAACGATTGAAAGGCGGATCTTGCCAGCGTTGACGGCAGAGCTGGGCGCCGATCGTCTCTCCTTGAACAAGCTGCGTGTGACGATCCTCAACACTCGGCTGCGTGGACTTGTCGGATACTACAGCTCGTTCGACGAGTATCCCGGCTGGGTGGCGCCGTTCTCGAACGAGCGGCCGCTGATCGTGATGAGCCTGGGGGCAGGGCAGCCTGGGTCGCGAATCTACGACTCGGGGCTTGCCCACGAGCTGGAGCACCTCTTGCAGTGGCGTCTCGACCCCGGTGAGCAGACCTGGGTCAATGAGGGCACGGCCGAGGTCGCGATCAGAGCAGTTGGACTTCAGCCGAGCGGCAACTACCAGTCGTTCCTGCAGCGGCCGGACACGCAGCTCACGGCATGGGCGGAGGAGGTGAGCGACACGCCCGCCCACTACGGTGCGGCGGACCTCTTCTTCAACTATGTAGCGCAGCGGTACGGCGGCTACCGTGCGGTTGGGGAGATCCTGACGCGCCCGGAACGGGGCACGGCGGGGGTGGAGGCAGGGCTGCGGGCTTGGACCGGGGACGCGAGTCTGACGTTTGATAAGGTCTTCGTGGACTGGGCGATCGCGAACTGGGCGAACCAGCCGGACGCGGCCGACGGACGCTATGGATACCGCAACCTGCAGGTGCGCTCGCGCGAGGAGCGACTGGACGCCGTGCCCACTCGGGTTGCGGGAACAGTCCGCCAGTTTGGGACCCGCTACTACGACATCGCGCGGGCGAGCGCGCTGACCGTGAGCGCGGCGCCGAGCGTCAAGCTCGTCGCCGCAGCGGAGCGGTCAGGACCGATCTGGTGGTCAAACCGAGGTGACAGCACCAACACGCGGCTGACCCGCGAGGTGGACCTGACCGGCGTGACGCGGGCGCGGATGAGGTTCGCGCTCTGGCACGACCTTGAGAAGGATTACGACTACGGGTACGTGTCCGCTTCGCGCGACGGCGGCGCGACCTGGACGACGCTGCGCGGACGAACAGGCAGCTCCTCTGACCCGACCGGCGCCAACTATGGGGTTGGCTTCACCGGTAAGACGGGCGGACAGTGGCTCGACGAAGAGGTCGACTTGACGCCGTTCGGGGGCGCGAAGGCGCTCGTGCGTTTCGAGCTGGTTACGGACGATGCGTACAACGGGCCGGGGTTCTGTCTGGACGCGATCGAGGTGCCGGAGATCGGGTGGCACGATCGCGCCGATGACGCTGGGTGGCGTGCCGACGGCTTCGTGCGGGTGCGGAACGCGCTGCCTGGACGATTGGCGGCGAACCTGGTCGCGGTGGTCGGCCGCGAGGTCCGGGTGGTGCCAGTGGGTCTTGGGGAGCGCCTGGCCGTTCCAGAGGAGCTTCGGGGTGCCGACCGGTTGGTGCTGGTCGTGTCGGGGCTTACGCCGCTGACCAGCGAGCCAGTGACGTTTGATCTGACGGTGGAAGGAGCCTAGTACCTTCAGGCTAGCCCGATTGTGTTGGCAGCAGGTAGAGATCTGGCCAGAAGCAGCGGCTGAAAATCCAGCCACGGGCGGTTCCAATTCGGCCTGACCCGGAGTGGGCCAGGAGTGAGGAGTGCTGCCAGTGGAGATATAGGCTGAGGTGCGTCGTCTGCACCGCGTCGAGGGCGTGTCCCAGCGCGCGGGTCCAAGGTCGACGCGTTCGCGGACGCGATCGCCGCGCTGCTGGTGACGTACCCCGAGTTGAGCGCGGTGCGCGTGTACGACAAGATCGCCGCCGAGGGCTACGCCGGCGGCCTGAGCACGCTCCGGGCGCACCTGCGCGCCGTCCGCCCGAGGCCCGTGGCGTTCCAGCGGACCGAGTACGCGCCGGGCGAGGTTGGCCAGGTCGACTAGCTGGAGCTGCCGGTGCGGGTGCCGGACCCCTTCGGCGAGCCGCGGCGGGTGTACGCGCTGCTGCTCACACTCGGCTACTCGCGGCTGCTCACGGCGTCCTTCAGCTTCGGGATGGCGCTGTCGGACCTGCCGCGGTGCCTCGGCGAGGCGCTGGCGGTCGTCGGCGGCGTGCCCAAGGTGCTGGTGTTCGACAACTCCAAGACCATCGTCCTGAGTCACCGCGGCCGCGACGTGCAGTGGAACCCCGGCTTTCTGGCGTTCGCCGACCGCTACGGCTTCCGGCCGCACGCCTGCACGCCGGGCCCGGCCGGCGCCCACGAGAAGGGGCTGGTCGAGTGGCCGGTGTGCGCTACCTCAAGGGGAACTTCTGCGCTGGCCGCGCCTTCGTCGACCTCGCCGACCTCGCCGCCCAGTTCGCCGGCTGGCGCGACACCGTCGCCAACCCGCGCCTGCACAGCGTGCTCCGGGAGCGGCCGGTCGACCGCTTCGCGCGCGAGCGCGGCCTGCTCCGCCCGTTCCCGGCCGAGCCGCACGCCGGCGTCGAGGTCCGGTTCGCCCGCGTCACCCGCCAGGGGCTGGTGCGGGTGGAGACCAGCGACTACTCGGTCCCGGCGGTCCTGGCCGGCCAGCACGTCGAGGTCCACCTCGGCGCCGACCGCGTGCGCGTGCTCAGCGGCGGCCGCGTCGTCGCCGACCACGCCCGGAGCCTCGGCCGCTACTGGCTCGTCGAGGACCCCGACCACCGGGCACGTCCGTGGGCCGTCGAAGTGCGCCCTCGTACGACGGTGCTCCCGTTGCTGGCCAAGGTGCAGGTCGTGGTCGAGGTGCCGGACCTCCGTCGCTACGCCGCGCTGGTTGGCGCTGGCGGTGGCGCGTGAGCGCCATGCGCAGCGAGCTCGCCTTCCTGTTCCGCGCGCTCAAGGCACCCCGGCTCGCCCAGGCGCTCCCGCAGCTCGCCGAGCGCGCCCGCGCCGAGTCCTGGCCGTACGAGCAGTTCCTCGCCACCCTGCTGGAGCGGGAGGTGACTGCTCGCCAGCAGATGGGCGGCGGGGCCCGCGTCCGCGCGGCCGGTTTCCCGGCCCGCAAGACGCTCGACGCCTTCGACTTTGGCTACCAGACTAGCGTCCAGAAGACCGTCGTGCTGCACCTCGGGCAGCTCGACTTCGTGGCCGGCAAGCAGAACGTGGTTTTCCTCGGCCCGCCGGGGACGGGCAAGACGCATTTGGCCATCGGCCTGGGGGTGCGCGCCTGCCTGGCCGGGCACCGCACCCTCTTCGCGTCGGCGACGACCTGGGTGACGCGACTCGCGGCGGCGCAGCGGGAGCACCGACTCGACGCCTACCTGCGCGTGCTGGACCGCTACCCGCTGCTGGTCGTCGACGAGGTGGGATATCTGCCCTTCGACGCCGACGCCGCGAGCCTGTTCTTCCAGCTCGTCAACGTCCGCTACGAGCGCGGCTCGCTGGTGGTGACCTCCAACAAGCCCTTCACCGCCTGGGGCGAGGTCTTCGGCGACCCTGTCGTGGCCGCCGCCATGCTCGACCGGCTCGTCCACCACGCCGACATCCTCAGCCTGAAAGGAGAGAGCTACCGCCTCA
>VFZH01000219.1 GCA_016871255.1 Acidimicrobiia bacterium
TTCGCGGGCGTGCGCTTCGCGGGTGTGCGCTTCGCGGGTGTCCGCCGGGCGGACGTGGCCGCCTTTCGCGCGGATCCGGCGCGTGCCCGGGTCTTCGAGGCCCGCGCGGTCCTGGCGCGTTTCGCCGCCTTGCGGGCCGGCCTGGCCTTCTTGCGCACGGCCGTTCCGGCCCGGCCGGCTGCAGGGCGCTTCCGTGCGCCGGCCCTGGTGGGAGTCCGTTTCGCCATGGACGAGACACCTCCGCGAACCTTGACAGTTCAGCGTAACCTAGTTACCCTCTAAAACTTATCGGCCAAGGACAATCGATCGCAATGGGTTCGGCTCCTGCCCGGAGCAGGGGCGTCCGGGCGTCACGCGGCCCAGCGCGCCGGATTCCGGTGAACCGAACCTTGCGCCGTTTATAGCCGCGGGAGGCCGGCTCCCGCAAGCGTTCGGCGTTGCCCGCGACCTGCCCGTGGGCGCGCGAGCGCCGGTCCCGAGCGACGGCGAAGGGCTTGTCCTGAGCGCAGTCGAAGGACGCCGGCACCCCCTGACCGGTCGCAGACAGGATCGCGAACCGGCAGGGCGCGCTGACGAGGAGGTCTCGAAACGCAATGGCGAATGTCGAACACGAGGTGGCCGTGCCCGTAACGGGCGACCGGTCCACCTCACCCGCGCGGACGCGGTCGGGGAAACCGGTCGGGCCCGCGTTCAAGCCGATGGAGAGCGATCGCGATCCGGGTGAATACGCGGAGCTCCTGAGCCTGTATGACACCAGCTTCCGGAACATCGCGGAAGGTGAGGTCGTGAAGGGGACGGTCCTCCGGGTGACCGGGAACGAGGTGATCGTCGACGTCGGGTACAAGTCCGAGGGCATCATCGCCATCAGCGAGTTCCTCGACGAACAGGGGGAGATCACCGTGCAGTCCGGTGACGTCGTCGACGTGCTGCTCGAGCGGACCGAAGACCGGGAAGGCCACATCGTGCTCTCGCGCGAGAAGGCCGAGAAGATGAAGATCTGGGACGAGGTCGAGAAGGCCTACACCGAGCGCAAGGTCGTCATCGGCCGGGTCATCGAGCGGATCAAGGGCGGCCTCGCGGTCGACATCGGCGTGCGCGCGTTCCTGCCCGGCTCGCAGATCGACGTCCGCCCCGTCCGCAACCTCGACGCGCTGCGCGGCCAGGAACTGCGCATGCGGGTGATCAAGGTCAACAAGAAGCGCGGCAACATCGTGCTGTCGCGCAAGGTGCTGCTCGAAGAGGAAAACGCCGAGAAGAAGAAGACCACGCTCGAGACGCTCGCCGAGGGCAAGGTGCTGCGCGGCGTCGTGAAGAACATCACGGACTACGGCGCCTTCATCGACCTGGGCGGCATCGACGGCCTGCTCCACATCACCGACATGTCGTGGGGGCGCGTCGGCCATCCGTCCGAGTTGTTCAAGGTCAACGACGAAGTGGACGTCATCGTCCTCAAGTACGACGCGGCCACCGAGCGGGTGTCGCTCGGCCACAAGCAGCTCGTGCAGGACCCCTGGGCGACGGTGGAGACCCGCTACCCGGTGGGCGCCCGCATGAACGGCAAGGTGGTGAGCCTGACCGACTACGGCGCCTTCGTCGAGCTGGAGGCCGGCGTCGAGGGGCTGATCCACGTATCCGAGATGTCATGGAGCAAGCGCGTCAAGCACCCATCGAAGATTCTCAACGTCGGTGACACGGTCGAGGCCATGGTCCTCGGCGTGGATCCGGCGGCGCGCCGGATCTCGCTGGGCCTCAAGCAGGTCGAGAGCAACCCGTGGCACCAGCTCACGGACAAGTACCCGGTGGGCACGCGGATCAAGGGCAAGGTGCGCAACCTCACGGAGTTCGGCGCGTTCGTGGAGGTCGAGGACGACATCGACGGCCTGATCCACATCTCCGACATGTCGTGGAGCAAGCGCGTCAAGCACCCCTCGGAGGTGCTGAAGAAGGGCGACGTGGTCGAGGCGATGGTGCTGAGCATCGACGCCGAGAACCAGCGGCTGTCGCTCGGACTCAAGCAGCTGGCCACCGACGTCTGGGATGACTTCTTCTCGCGCCACCATGTCGGCGACACGGTCGAGGGCAAGGTGACGCGGCTGACCAACTTCGGCGCCTTCGTCGAGCTGGATGAAGGCATCGAGGGGCTGATACACGTGTCGGAGTTCGACGATTCCCACGGCGGGGAGAAGATCGAGCTCGATGCGGGCAGCACGTACCAGATGAAGATCATCAAGCTCAGTCCGCCGGAGCACAAGATCGGGCTCAGCATCCGGGCGCTGAAGTCGGACGAGACGCGTGCGGACTGGGACGCCTACCACGAGCAGAACGGAACGGGCACGGCGACACTCGGTGACCGCATCAGGAGCCGATAGACGAGGCCGGGCCGGAGCCCGGCCGGCGGGGGTGCCGTGACGACGACGGTGGGCGGCAGCATGACGAAGGCGGAGCTCGTCGAGGAGGTGTCGCGGGTCTCGGACCTGACGAAGAAGCACTCCGAGGTCATCGTCGACACCGTCTTCAAGAGCATCATCGATGCCCTGCACCGCGGCGAGAAGATCGAGCTCCGCGGGTTCGGCAGCTTCCGGTTGCGGAAGCGGGAGCCACGGAAGGGGCGGAATCCGAAGACGGGCGACCGGGTCGACGTTCCGCCGAAGAAGGTGCCCTACTTCAAGCCGGGCAAGGAGCTGAAGGAGCTCATCAATCGCGGCGCCGAGCCGGCCGACGG
Source organism: Acidimicrobiia bacterium (assembly GCA_016871255.1). GTDB lineage: Bacteria > Acidobacteriota > Vicinamibacteria > Vicinamibacterales > UBA2999 > VFZH01. Next base: position 2,723 of record VFZH01000219.1, read on the forward strand.
GCCGGCTGACAAGGGCGCCAACGGCGGGCCCGCCCGGCCGCCCCTCTAGGCGGCCAGAGCCAGGCCGGAGCCGCCGCTCCGGCGCTCCCGATCGTCATGGATCGCCTGTGGTCCCCCTGGAGGCTGCCGTACGTGACCGGTGAGAAGGCGGAGGAGGGCTGCGTCTTCTGCCGGGCCTGCACGGCGGAGGGGGGAGCGCTGGTCGTCCACCGCGGTGCCGCCGCCTTCGTCATCCTCAACAAGTTTCCCTACAACAACGGCCATCTCATGGTCGTGCCCGTGCGCCACGTGTCGGATCTGGCGTCGCTGTCCCGTGACGAGCTCGTCGAGGTCGCGCAGCTGGTGCAGGCCTCGGAATCCGTCCTGCGGCGCGCCTACGCGCCCCACGGCATCAACGTCGGTGCCAACATCGGGAAGCCGGCCGGCGCCGGCATCGTCGATCACGTCCACGTCCACCTGGTCCCGCGCTGGAACGGCGACACGAACTTCATGACCGTCGTCGGCGAGACGCGGGTGCTTCCCGAGGCGCTCGAAGACACGGCGCGGCGCCTGCAGCCGCTGTTCGATGCGCTGGTGCCTCCGGCATAGCCACGCTCGCGTGTGTGCCCGCCTCGCGGATGGCGCATGACGTTCGATCTCGACCAGCGGCAGCAGGCCTGGCAGACATCGGCGCGGACGCTGACGCTGCCCGACGCGGCGCCCGCACCGGCTGAACAGGTCGTTCGGCGGGCCGCGGACGCGGGCCTCACCGATCCCGGCGCCGACCTGCTTGCGGTGCTCGTGGCGGCTGAGGCGCTGGCCGGCCGATCGGCGGCGGCGGGTGCCGCC
>VFZH01000220.1 GCA_016871255.1 Acidimicrobiia bacterium
CTCGACGCGAACGACTTGCGGCTCGGGGCGCCGGCCGGCTTCTTCACGTGGTAGGCCACCGGGCGCGCCTGCCGGTTGCGTCGCGTCACCGTGAGGGCCTTGACGATGTGGACGAGGAAGACGAGCAGCAGGCCGACTTCGATCACCCGGATCGCGGGGTTCGACGACAGCGTGCTGGCGTAGGTGTTGAAGGCGTCCGGGCCCAGGAACACCATCACGTTGCCGGCGATGTGGACGATCAGATAGAGGACCAGGCCGAACCCGGTCAGGCCGACCAGCAGTTTGGTGCCGATCGACGATGACAACGTTCGAGATGACATCGGGACTCCGTCACGGCGGGGGCGATTCGATTGTAGTACCGCGGCACGAACGCGGGCAAGCGTGCTTGACCGCCGATCGAGCCACTGACTACGATGGGTGGCTTTGAAAATCCACGAATATCAGGCCAAGAGCGTGCTCGCGCGGTTCGGCGTTCCCGTCCCGCGCGGCGAAGTGGTGTTCTCTCCGGACGATGCGCGGGGCGCTGCATCCCGTCTCGGCACGCCCGTTGTCGTCGTCAAGGCGCAGATTCATGCGGGAGGACGAGGCAAAGGGGGTGGCGTGAAGCGGGCGAAGTCGCCCGACGAGGCGGCGGCGCTCGCGTCGCAGATGCTCGGCATGACGCTCGTCACGCACCAGACCGGCCCGGACGGCCGGAAGGTGGGACGCGTCCTGATCGAACAGGGTGTGGACATCGCCCGCGAGCTGTACCTCAGCGTGCTCATCGACCGCGCCGTCGAGGCGCCGGTGGTCATCGCGAGCGCGGCCGGCGGGATGGACATCGAGGAGGTCGCCGCCTCCACGCCGGAGCAGATCCTGCGGGCGACGATCGATCCGGGCATCGGCGTCGTCCCGTTCCAGGCTCGCAGGCTGGCGTTCGGCATGGGGCTCGACGGCAGCCAGGCCGCGAAGTTCTCGACGCTGCTCGCGGCGATCTACCGCGCCTTCATCGAGACGGATGCCTCCCTCATCGAGATCAACCCTCTGATCGTGACAAAGGACGGCAGCCTGCTCGCGCTGGATGCGAAGGTCACCTTCGACGACAACGCCCTCTACCGCCATGCCGACCTGAAGGAGTTCCGGGACCTCGACGAAGAGGACCCGCTGGAGGTCGAGGCCTCGCAGTTCTCGCTGAACTACATCCGCCTGGACGGCAACATCGGCTGCATGGTCAACGGGGCCGGTCTGGCGATGGCCACGATGGACATCATCAAGCTGGCCGGGGGCGAGCCGGCCAACTTCCTGGACGTGGGTGGCGGCGCGAACGCGGAGCAGATCAAGAACGCGTTCCGCATCCTGATGGCGGACACCAATGTCAAGGCCGTCCTGATCAACATCTTCGGCGGCATCCTCCGGTGCGACGTGCTGGCGCAGGGGGTCATCGCGGCGGTGAAGGACCTCGGCGTACCGGTGCCGATCGTGATTCGCATGGAAGGCACCAACGTGAACGAGGGGAAGCGGATGCTGTCCGAGAGCGGGTTGAACTTCACGACCGCGGATTCGATGGGCGAGGCGGCCGAGCGGGTCGTGGCCCTGGCGGGAGGGCGCTAGCGTGGCCGTACTCCTCGATGGCAACACCCGGCTGATCGTCCAGGGCCTGACCGGGCGGGAAGGCACGTTTCACGCCAAGCAGGCGGCCGCCTATGGCACCACGGTCGTCGGCGGCGTCACGCCCGGCAAGGGGGGGACGACGCACGAGGGCTGGCCGATCTTCGACACGGTGGCGGCCGCCGTGAAGGACACCGGCGCCAACGCCAGCGTGATCTTCGTGCCCCCGCCCTTCGCGGCCGACGCCGTGATGGAAGCGGCAGATGCCGGCATCGGCCTGGTCGTCTGCATCACGGAAGGCATTCCCACGGCAGACATGCTGCGCGCCGTGACGTTCCTGCGGGGCCGGTCCACCCGGCTCGTCGGGCCGAACTGTCCGGGCGTCATCTCCCCGGGCAAGGGGAAGGCCGGCATCATTCCCCACGCCATCTGCCGCGAAGGCCGCATCGGCATCGTGTCGAAGAGCGGAACCCTGACGTATGAGGCCATCCACCAGCTCACACGGCTGGGCATGGGACAGACGACCTGCATCGGCATCGGCGGCGATCCCCTGATCGGGACGACGTTCGTGGATGCCCTGGAGCTCTTCCAGGCCGACCCGGACACCCAGGCCGTCATCATGATTGGCGAGATCGGAGGCTCGGCTGAGGAAGAGGCGGCCGCGTTCATCACGCAGCGCTTCACCAAGCCCGTGGTGGGGTTCATCGCCGGCCAGACCGCGCCGCCCGGCAGGCGCATGGGCCACGCGGGAGCCATCATTTCCGGCGGCGCCGGCACCGCGAGCGAGAAGATGGCGGCCCTCGAGGGGGCCGGCGTCCGGGTGGTGCGGAGCCCGGCGGACATGGGCGTCGCGATGCAGCAGCTGCTGTAACGGCCGCCAACTGCCTTTGTTTCCCTCAGTTCCGGCGGCCTGCCGTCCAGGTTCGGGCGCGGGGTGCGCTATACTCGCCGGTGCGGCCACCCGCCGGGTGCGCCGCAACTATTACGTACAGCACAGGGAGTCTTGCTCGATATGGTTCCAGGTGGTCTAGCCACAGAGGAGCAGCCAGCCGCCGAGGAGGCGCAACGCCGGGTCGTCAACGATTTCACGATTCAGGTCGCCACCGTCAACGGCTCGGGCAGTCAGACAGCCAATCTCGTCCTCATCCGGTCCATCTTCCAGATGGGCATCCCCGTATCAGGCAAGAACATGTTCCCCTCGAACATCGCGGGGCTGCCGACCTGGTACACCATCCGCGCCAACGCCAACGGCTACATCGCCCGGAAGAAGGAGATCGACTTCCTGGTGGCGATGAACCCGGAGACGGCGCGTGAGGACGTGCTGACCCTGCTACCCGGAGCGGCCGCGGTGTACGACGAGCCGCTGAAGCTGAACGCGCTGCGCTCGGATCTGACCTTCTACCCCGTTCCCTTCGACAAGCTCGTCGCCCCGATCTGTCCGGATGCGAAGCTGCGGCGCCTCGTCCGGAACATGATCTACGACGGCATCCTGGCGAAGCTGCTCGACATCGACATGGCCGAGATGGAGAAGGCCCTGGCGAAGCAGATGGGCAGGAAGGCCAAGGCGATCGCGCTCAACATGGGCGCCCTGAAGGCGGGCTGGGACTACGCCGAGGAGCACCTGCCCAAGCAGGATCCGTACGCGCTGGCGCGGCTGGACAAGACGGGCGGCATGATCCTCGTCGAGGGGAACGCCGCTGCCGCGCTCGGGTGCATGATGGCCGGCTGCACCGTGGCCGCGTGGTACCCCATCACGCCGTCCTCGTCGCTCTGCGAGACGCTGATCACCTACATGCGGAAGTACCGCATGGACAAGGACGGGAAGGCGACGTTCGCCATCGTTCAGGCGGAGGACGAGATCGCGGCGCTCGGGATGGTCCTCGGCGCCGGGTGGGCCGGCGCGCGGGCGATGACCTC
>VFZH01000221.1 GCA_016871255.1 Acidimicrobiia bacterium
GCGCACGCGCCCACCGCTCGTTGGAAAACTACAGAACAGTTTTCCACAGCTACCACCGGCATCATCAACCAGGGGACATTTCTAACGAGTTAAGAACGGGGACATTTCTAACGAGTCTTGACACCAATATCGCCTGCCGGTTGACAGCCGGGGCCGGCGGGCGTAGCGTGCAGACGACACGCAGAGGAGGGACGACATGACCCGCGTCATCACGCTTGCGTTCGCGACCGCTCTGGCTGCCACCGGCAGCCTGGCGCCCGTGTACGCCCAGGAGGGCGCGCCCGCGCTCTCGCCCGAGGACTACATGGAGATCCAGCAGCTCTACGCCCGCTACGTGCGCGCCGCCGACATGGGCGGGGGCGGCGACGGCAGCGCCTGGGCGGAGTGCTTCACGCCCGATGGCGAGTTCGGCAACTCGAAAGGGCACGAGGCGCTCAAGAAGATCATCACGAACTTCCACAGGAACACGCTGCGGAGGGACGGCTGGTCCAGCCGGCACACCTACTCGAGCCTGCTCGTGACGCCGACGGGCGAGGGGACGGCCAAGGGGTCGGTGTACGCCCTGGTCTTCAACGTGACCGCTCGGCCGCCGTTCGTCGATCACTCCGGGGTGTACGAAGACTGGCTGGTGAAGACGCCGGACGGCTGGCGGTTCAAGAAGCGGATCTTCAAGCCGTCCGGGACGTTTCAGCCGGCGATGCCGTAGGCGCGCAGCGCCCGCGCCGTGGCGCGAAGGCGGGGAAGCGGCCGGGCGCAGGGAGGTGCACCCCACGCCCGGCCGTGTCAATCGCCCGTTGTCAATCCGTCAATGCAACCGTCAATCGTCAATCCGTAATCACCAGTTGAGCTGCGCTCCCAGCTTCACGAGCCGGCCGCTCAGGATGGCGGTCGGCCGCAGCCACGTGGCGCCGTTGGTGCCGTAGTTGTTGTTCACCGTCAGCACCGGGTTCGCGTTCAGGGCGTTGTACAGGTCCAGGGTGAGGCGGACGCGCGCGCCCCGCAGCCCCTGGGTGAAGTCCTTCATCACCCGGAAGTCGAGCATGTTCGTACGCTCCTCGAACTCCGAGAAGCGATCGGGGATGACGTCCAGCGACACCGTCGCGTTGCAGGCCCCCGTGGGCGCCGCGCACCGCGACAGGTTCCGGCCCAGCGACGGCGCGATCTGCGCGTTGGTGAACGTCACGAGCGCGCGCACCTCGGGGCCGGTCAGGTTCTGGTACACGCCGCTGAGGCTGAGCCCCCAGGGCAGCGGGTAGGCGCCGCTCAGCTTGAACTGGGTGTTCGCCGCCAGGCCGGCGACCGTCCGGCACTGGTAGAGCTCCTGCGGGGAGTCCACCACGAAACAGCGATCGTTCACCGTCCGGCCGAAGCTGGTGCCGCCCTGGATCAGGCCGCCGTTGCCGAAGCGGGCGTTCAGCTCGATGTCGGCGCCGTTGTACACCTCGCTCCAGTCGCCGAACGTCTTCGATGTGCGCGTCAGCGTCCGCGGCGCCCGCCGCAGGCCTGCGAACGACACGTCGGCGAACCCGCAGAGCTGGCTCCCCGCGTTGGGCAGGGCCGGGTTGTTCGGCACCGTCACGCAGAAGGCGTCGTGATCGACGGCGGCGATCGACTGGTTGTCGTTCACCGTCTGGTTGCGGTGCGAGGTGCGGAAGTAGGTGATCGCGATGCGCATGTTCTCGCGCAGCTCGCGCTCCACGCCGGCGGACATCTGCCAGGTGTACGGCCGGTTCTTCGTCACCATGTCGTCGTCGAAGAAACGCGTGATCACCGGCGTGCCGAAGAGCGGGTTCTGGCTCGGGCCGAGCTCGCCGTTCGCCGCCGGGTTGGCCGGGTCGCCGTCGGGGAAGAAGTCGTTGTCGGCGTCGTTCCAGGTCCGGAGCGTCCGCGTGGAGATCGCGTTGGCCGGGTTCATGGACTGCGCGAACCCGCCGCCCTGGCTGCTGACGTAGCGGCCCGCGGCCACCTTGACCGCCGTCCGGTTGTCGCCCGTGACGTCCCACGCGAAGCCGAGGCGGGGCGACACGTCCTTCCAGCTGGGCGTGCCCTTGATGCGATTCACGCGGAAGCCCTTCACGTAGGCCGTGTCTGGCGAGTCCTGGTCCGGCGACCACCCCTCAAAGAGGTCGAACCGCACGCCCAGGTTGACCGTGAAGTTGCGAAGCGCCCACTGGTCCTGCGCGTAGTAGCCGCTGTTGAGGAAGTCGCTGCGGCGGTACTGCGGGTTGACCCACAGGTCCACGGCCACCGGCACGCCGTTGAGCGTCTGGAAGTTCAGCGGGCCGAAGCCGGGCAGCGTGTTGATCGACCCGTTCTGCTCCAGGATGCCGTGCTGCAGCATGAACCCGAACTTGAAGCTGTGTGAGCCGGTGATGTAGCTGACCGCACCGCGGCCATTCATCTGTCCGGTCTGGCTCGGGTCACCCTCGTTGTACGGCGGAATGCCGCTCGACCCGAAGGCGTTGTAGATGAAGAGCGGCGACAGCTCCATCACCTCGATGTCGTGTTGGCCGACGCCGTCGGTGCGGGCGAAGACGAAGGGGTTGTTCAGCCAGGAGAAGCCGCCCTCGACCAGCACGCGGTTGGTGTGCGGCCGCGAGTAGGTGGCCTGGCTGAGGTGCTGCCCCGGCCCGGTCTTGGTGTTCTGCGACGCTTCGGGCGAGCGCGTCGCGTTCAGCAGGCGGATGCACACGCAGTGGTCGCCGCGGTTGCCGAAGTAGGTGACCTTGTCCTTGGGTGTCACCTGCCACGTCAGGCGGCCGGAGTTCTCCACGCTGGGGTCGGACACGTACGCCGGCCGCGACAGGTCGGGTTCGTAGAGCGGGCGGCCGTTGGGCGCCTTCTGGCCCTGGACCTTGTTGTAGAAGCTGCCGGGCGAAAACTGCTCGCTGCTCCACCAGCGGTGCGCGGTGTAGAACCAGAGGCGGTCGCGCGCGATGGGGCCGCCGAGCCCGCCGCCGTAGTCGTAGATGCGCCGGATGGACGGCGGGCTCGTCGCGCCCCGTGCCTGCAGCTCCGGGGAGAGGTTCCCGGACTGGAAGTCCGTGTTGGTGTACGTGAACCGGCCGCTCGCGGAGAAACTGTTGCCGCCCTCCTTCGGAATGTAGTTGATCTGCATCCCCGCGGTTTCCGTGTCCGCGCCGGCGCCGTTGGTCTGGAGCTGGATCTCGGCGACGCCTTCCATGTTGTAGTGCTGCCCGAAGTGGATGTTGCCGCCGTTGTTGCCGAAGGAGGTCATGGTGTTCATGCCCTCCTGCGTGATCTTCATGTCGGTGCCGCGGTTGTTGTGGAGGGACGTCTGCCCCATCTCCCCGCCGGCGCCGCCCACGTCCACGCCGCCGGTGGCGTTGCCCGTGGCGTTCGATCCGAGGATCAGCGCGGAGAGGGCGCTCAGGTTCTGCGAGTTGGGCAGGACGTTGAGCGTCTTGTTCGTGTCGAGCGTTACCTGCGTCCGGACGTTGCGCACGTCGACCGTGGGGCTC
>VFZH01000222.1 GCA_016871255.1 Acidimicrobiia bacterium
GCCGGCCGCCTCTTCCGCGCTCGTCAGGTCCTCCCGGTTCGCGTACAGGCGATCGGGGTCGGCGGCGGGCGGCGCCTGCGCGGCCCCGGCTGATGCCGGCGCCGCGGCGAGCAGCGCAGCCAGCAGGATCCATCCGGACGGCACCGCTGTACCATACTCCCTCGGGCGCGGGCTGGGACACCGTCGAGCCCGCGGCCTCGCCGAACGGGCGGACACGGCGCCGGACGCCGTTCGACGGGGCGCCCCTCCGGCGCTCACACCGTCATGTCCGACGGGCGCAGGCGCCCCCGGCGCAGGGCCCGGACCTTCATCAGGTAGAAGATCACCGGCGTGATGATGAGCACGTGGATGGTCGACGTGATCATCCCGCCGACGATCGGCGCGGCGATCGGTTTCATCACGTCCGCTCCCACGCCGGTGCTCCACATGATCGGCACGAGGCCGGCAATCGTGACGGCCACGGTCATCAGCTTCGGCCGGAGCCGGAGCACGGAGCCCGCGATCGTCGCCTCCAGCACGTCACCCGGCGTGAGCGGCCCTCCCTGCCGCAGCCGCCGGTCCAGCGCCTCGTGCAGGTAGAGCACCATGACCACGCCGGTCTCCACGGCAATCCCGTACAGCGCGATGTACCCGACCCACACGGCCACCGAGAAGTTGTAGCCGAGCAGCCACTGCAGGATGACCCCGCCGGTCATCGCGTACACCACCGACAGCATCACGATGGCGGCCTCGGACGCCGAATGAAACGTCATGTGCAGCAGCACGAAGATGACCAGGAGGACGATCGGGACGATGATCTGCAGGCGCTCCCGGGCCCGCACCTGGTATTCGTACTGCCCGGTCCAGGCGAGCGTGTAACCCGGCGGCAGCGGGACCGCCTGCTGCACGGCCTGCTGCGCCCGCTCGACGTAGCCGCCGATGTCCCGGGTGTCGGTATCGACGTACACGTAGCCCGCCAGCCGGGCATCCTCGTCGCGAATCATCGCCGGTCCCGTCGTCAGCGTGATCGCCGCCAGCTGCCCCAGCGGCACCTGCGCGCCGGCGGGCGTCCGGACCAGCACCCGCTCCAGGGCCGCGACGTCGTCGCGAAACCCGCGGGCGTACCGCACGTTCACCGGGTAGCGCTCCCGCCCCTCCACCGTGTGAGTGATCGTGGCGCCGCCGAGCGCCGACTGGATCACGTCCTGCACGTCGTCGATCGACAACGCGTGCCGCGCGATGGCGGCCCGGTCGATGCGGACGTCGGTGAAGTAGCCCTGCGCCGCGCGCTCGGCAAACACGCTGCGCGTCCCCGGCACCGCCTGCAGCGCCTGTTCGAGCTGCAGGCCGATCTGCTCGATCACCCGGAGATCGTCTCCGAGGATCTTGATGCCGACCGGGGTCCGGATGCCGGTGGCCAGCATGTCGAGGCGGTTGCGGATCGGCTGCGTCCACGTGTTGGGAAAGCCCGGAAGCCGAAGGCGGCTGTCCAGGTCCGCCTGCAGCGACTCGAAGGTCACACCGGGCCGCCACTCCTCGCGCGGCTTCAGCGTGATGGTCGTGTTCACCATCCCCATCGGCGAGTTGTCGGTGGCTGTCGTCGCCCGCCCGGCCGTCCCGAAGACCTGCGCCACCTCGGGCACCTCACGAATCAGCCGGTCCTGTACCTGCAGCAGCCGGGTCGCTTCCGTCACCGACAGCCCGGGCGGCGACGTCGGCATGTACAGCAGCGACCCCTCGTACAGCGGAGGCATGAACTCGCTGCCGAGGTCGGACAGGAGCGGGACCGTCGCCGGCACGACGGCCAGGTTGAGAACGAGCGCCGTCCACTTCCAGCGGAGCGCCAGGCGGATGACCGGCTCGTAGATCCAGGCGAAGACCCGCGACAGCGGATTCACCGACTCGGGCCTGAGGCGGCGGCCCCTGATGAAGATCGTCATCAGCACGGGCACGAAGGTCACGGCGAGGAGCGACGCGAACGCCATGGCCGCGGTCTTGGTAATCGCCAGCGGCCGGAACATCCGCCCTTCGTGCGCCTCGAGGAGGAACACCGGGGCGAACGACACGATGATGATCAGCAGCGAGAAGAAGATCGCGCGCGCCACCTGCGTGGCCGCCACCACGACCGCCCCCGGCTGGTCCTCATAGGGCACGACGACGCCGTCGTCGGAGGGTTCCGACACGCGGCGGTACGCGTTCTCCACCATGACGATCGACGCGTCCACCAGCTCGCCGATCGCCAGCGCGATGCCACCGAGCGACATGATGTTGGCGTTGACCCCGAAGAACGCCACCGGGATGAACGACGCGACCACCGCGACGGGCAGCGCCAGGATCGGCACGAGGGCCGACCGGGCGTGGAACAGGAACACCACGATCACCAGGGAGACCACGATCGCCTGCTCGATCAGCGCCCGGCGCAGCGTCCCGATCGATTCCTCGATCAGCCAGGACCGGTCGTACGTCGGGACGACCCGGACCCCGTCGGGCAGAGCGCCCTGCACCTCCTGCAGCCGGGCCTTCACCCGGTCGATCACGGCCAGGGCGTTCTCGCCGAACCGCATGACGACGATGCCCCCGACCACCTCGCCCCGCCCGTCCAGCTCGGCCACGCCGCGCCGCAGGTCGGGCCCGATCCGTACGGCGGCCACGTCGCCCACGCGCACGGGCGTGCCGCGTGCGTCCGCCTTCAGCGCGATCTGCTCGATGTCCTCGACCGACTGCAGATAGCCTCGGCCGCGGACCATGTACTCGCGGCCGGCGAACTCCAGCAGCCGCCCCTCCACGTCGTTGTTGCCGGCGCGGATCGCCTGCACCACGTCCTTCACCGACAGGTCATGCGCGGCCAGCCTGTTGGGATCCAGCTCCACCTGGTACTGCTTGACGAACCCCCCGATGCTGGCGACCTCCGCGACGCCCTCCACACCGGCCAGCGCGTAACGCAGGTACCAGTCCTGGAGGCCGCGCAGATCCGCCAGGCCGTGCCTGCCGGTTTCGTCCACGAGCGCGTACTCGAACACCCACCCCACGCCGGTCGCATCCGGGCCGATGACCGGATTGACGCCCTCCGGCAGCCGGCCGCGGATGCCCTGCAGGTACTCGACGACGCGGCTGCGCGCCCAGTAGATGTCCGTGCCGTCCTCGAAGATCACGTAGACGTACGAGATCCCGAAGTCGGTCACGGCGCGGACCGTCCGGACGCGCGGCGTGGAGATGAGCGCGGTGACGAGCGGATAGGTGACCTGATCCTCGATCAGGTCCGGACTCCGCCCCATCCATTCGGTGGAGACGATCACCTGGACGTCCGAGATGTCGGGGACGGCGTCCAGCGGCGTCGTGCGCATCGCCTGCACTCCCCACGCCGTCAGCCCCATGGTGCCGACGAGCACCAGGAAGCGGTTGGCGGCGCACCAGCGGACCACGCGCGCGATCATCGCTCCGTCT
>VFZH01000223.1 GCA_016871255.1 Acidimicrobiia bacterium
TGCCTCGGAGGCGGCACGAAGGCTGTAGTCCGACCGCCCGACGACCATGCCGGCCAGAAAGGCCCCCAGCGCCATCGAGACGCTGAAGATCAGCGTGGAACCCACGGCGATGCCCAGCGCGATCACGAGGACCGCCAAGGTGAACAGCTCACGTGAGCGCGTCGCCGCCACGTGATCGAGCAAACGCGGAATCACCCGTGTGCCGACCAGGCCGGTGAACGCCACCAGGGTGCCGACCTTCACAGCCGTGATCCCGAGCGTGAGCCAGAGCGGCTGCGCCCCTCCCGCCGAGCCGAATAGCGCTGGCAGCAGGACCAGCGCGACGACCGTGAAGACATCCTCGACGACCAGCCAGCCCACGGAAATGTGACCGGCCGCCGTGTGCAGGTCGTTGTTATCGGCCAGTACCCGAACGAGCACGACAGTGCTGGCGACGGCGAGCGCCATGCCGAAGATCACCGCCGCGGGCCATTCCCAGCCCAACGCGCGTGCCAGCATCGCGCCGACCACCGTGGCGATACCGCTCTGCGCCACGGCACCGGGTATGGCCACGCGGCGAACGGCCAGCAGTTCATCCAGGTGGAACTGCAGGCCGACGCCGAACATCAGCAGGATGACACCCACCTCGGCGAGTTGCTCCGCCAGCGCGGTGTCGGCCACGAACCCGGGAGTGTGCGGGCCGACCAGCGTGCCGGCCGCGAGGTAGCCGACAATCGGCGACAGACCCAGGCGCTGCGTAAGATAGCCGAGGACAAGCGCGGCGCTGAGGCCCCCCGCCAGGGTCAGGATCAGGTCGTAGCTATGCACGGCGCGGCCCCCAGCCCCTTATGACCGCGGGAGCTCCACGTGCACGGGATACGCACGCTCGCCAGCGAGAACCTTCACCGGCATCCGGTTCTCGGGCAGCGGCAGCGGGCATGTCGTGTATGGGTTGAACGCACACGGCGGGTTGTAGGCCTGATTGAAGTCCAGCACCGTCGTCCCGTCGTCGCGGAGATCCGCGTAGAGGAACCGCGCCGCGGCGTAGGTCTCGTGGCCACTGGACGCGTCCCGGAACACGAAATAGAAGCGCTTCGGCCGCGCCGTGAACGGGCGGAGCCGGTGGACCTGCCCGAACAGCGTGAACTCGACGACGCCCTCCGTCGTGTAGGAGTCGTCATCCCCGAAGGTGTTCACCGTCTTGACCGTTCGAGGCGCGGCATCGGGAATGAACCGCCCGACGATTCGATAGGCGGGCTGGATGTCGAACCACCGGAAGCCGAGGAATCCCGTGGCTTCCTTCCCCTGCGCATCCCAGACCCGAAGGGACTTCCGCGCCCCGCTGCGGTGGATCACCATCCGGACATGACCGACCTCGAGCTCGTCTGCCTTGGGTGCGCCGTCGTCGACCAGCATGAGGGGCGCCGTGAACGGCTGGTCCCGCAGGTGTACCCCGGCCCCGGGCGCGGGCTCGAAGCGCACGGACTCGCCCTGCAGCACGAAGCGTCCCATGCGCGCCGGCGTGGAGGGCGGCAGGATGATGTCGTTGTCCGCTCCGCTCCCCGCCGTCTGTGGACCCTCCACGAGGAAGTGCAGGCCGGCGATGCTGGCGTAGTCGCGGCGATAGTCGGTCTCGTGCTTGGCGCGCCAGGCTTCAGTCTGGGTCCGGGCTTCGTCGGGCGAGATGTCCGCCGGCGCGGTGGAGGTCCCCCGGCACGCGGCCGAAGCGATGGCGATGATGGCGATGACGGCGCGCCGGAAGCTCATGGTCGCATCCTAGTAACGGGAACCGGCGGGGTCAAACCGCCGGACGGGCCGCCCGGGCCTGCCGTAGCATAGGCGCCGAGGAGATCCCTGATGCGCCGACACCCGCGCCTGCCGGCCCTGCTCACCCTTGCGGTGGGTCTGACGGTGACGCTGCCCGCCCAGACGCCCGAGGCGGAACGCTACTGGCCCCAGTGGAGGGGTCCGTCCGCCAACGGGGTGTCCCCGACCGCCGACCCGCCACTCGTCTGGAGCGAGACGAAGAACATCAAATGGAAGGTGGAGATCCCTGGGCGCGGCCACGCGACTCCCGTGGTCTGGGGGGACCTCCTCTTCCTGACGACCGCCGTGCCCGTGGGTGTCGACGGCGAGGCGCAGCACGCGCCTCGCGGAGCACTCCCGAAGAAGGGCGCGCACCAGTTCGTCGTCCTGGCGCTCGATCGCCACACGGGCCGGGTGGTCTGGCAGCGCGTCGCCAACGAGGCCGAGCCGCACGAGAACGCGCACGTCGACAACGGCAGCTGGGCCTCCGGTTCGCCGATCGTCGATGGGGAGCGGCTCTTCGCGTACTTCGAGTCCTTCGGACTCTTCGCCTACACGCTCGACGGGTCCCTGCTCTGGAAGAAGGACCTGGGCAAGAAGCGGATGCGCAACCAGTTCGGCGAAGGTTCGACGCCGGTGCTGTCCGGCAACACACTGGTCGTCGTCTGGGATCACCTCAACGGCGAGTCATTCATCGTGGCGCTCGACGCTCGGAACGGCAAGGAGCTGTGGCGCCAACCGCGCAAGGAGATCGATACGTGGGCCACGCCCCTCGTCCGGGAGGTCAATGGCCGCGCCCAGGTCATCGTTCCCGGGATGAATCGCATCCGCGGGTACGACCTGGCGACCGGAGCGGTCGTGTGGGAGGGAGACGGTCTCACGATGAATCCGATTCCCTCTCCCGTGTACGACGAGGAGATGGTGTATTTGATGAGCGGGTTCCAGGGCAACGACCTCAGGGCCGTGCGCCTGGCCAAAGCCAGGGGCACGATCGACGGCACCGACGCGGTGGCGTGGTCCTACGACCGCGATACGCCGTATGTGCCGTCCCCGATTCTGGTGGACGGCGTGCTGTACTTCCTCAAGACGAACAGTGGCGTGCTGTCTGCGTTCGAGGCGAAATCAGGGGCGCCGCTCTTCCAGAACCAGCGGCTGGACGGCGTCCCCAACGTGTTCGCGTCGCCGGTGGCCGCCGCGGGCCGCATCTACATCGCCGGCAAGGACGGCGGCACGATCGTGCTGAAGGCGGGCCGCACCTATCAGGCACTCGCCACGAACGTCCTCGATGACGGCTTCGACGCGTCGCCGGCGCTGGTCGGGAAGGACCTCTACCTTCGAGGCAACCGGTTCCTGTACGCGATCAGCGACCAGGCCCGCTGACCTTGCCCGCCGGACCCGAGGCACGCGGGACGGGGTCAATGGAAT
>VFZH01000224.1 GCA_016871255.1 Acidimicrobiia bacterium
TGGGCCGGCACCTGGACCGCCGGCTGAGGCGGAGGGGCTGCGGCGGCCGGCGCCGGGGCGCCCGAGCGCGCCACCACGAGGCCGAGCAGGAAGGCGACCCCCGCCGCCAGCCCCGCCGTTGCCGCCACGAACCTCGCGGTCATTGCCGCAATTATAGAGGCAGAGCGCTCACGTCGCGCCCGCCAGCAGCGCGGCGAGCGCCGCGTCGTCGAGCGTTGGCACACCGAGCGCCTGCGCCTGGTCGGCCTTGCTCCCGGGGTTGTCGCCCACGACGACTGCCGTGGTCTTCCGGCTCACCGACGAGGTCACCTTCCCGCCGAGCCGCTCGATGGCGGCGGCGGCCTCCTCGCGCGTCATCGACCTCAGCGTCCCGGTCAGGACGTACGTCCGGCCGGCCAGCGGCAGGTCCCCCCCGGCCGCCTGCCGTTCCTCCGGGCGCGCCTCGAGCCGGACGCGCGCCTCGCGCAGCCGATCGATCAACGCCAGGTTGCGCGGCTCGTCGAAGTAGCGGCGGACCGACGCCGCCAGCACGGGGCCGACCTCGCTCGTGGCCTCCAGCGCCTCGGGCGTGGCGCCCCGCAACGCGTCGATCGAGCCGAACGCCCGCGCCAGCACCTGTGCGGCGTGCGACCCGACATGGCGGATCCCGAGCCCGTAGATGAGCCGCCACAGCTCGTTCCCGCGGCTGCGATCGATGCGGGCCACCAGCTTGTCCGCCGACTTCCTCCCGAACGTCCGCTGCACTTCCCTGCCGTCGGCCCGGACCGCCACGCTGGTGAGCGCGGCCAGCTCGTCCGCGGCGAGGCCGTAGACGTCGGCGTAGTCGCGCACGCGGCCGCTGGTGACGAGCTGCTCGATCAGCGCCTCCCCGAGGCCCTCGATGTCCATCGCCCCGCGGGACGCGAAGTGCTCCAGCCCGCGACGCAGCCGTGCCGGGCACGACACGTGCTCACAGCGCCAGACGACTTCCTCGTCCTCGCGCCGGAGCGCCGAACCGCACAGCGGGCACGCCGCCGGCATCTCCCAGGGCACCGCGCCGGCCGGACGCCGGCTCACGACCGGGCCGATGACGCGCGGAATGACATCCCCCGCCTTCTCCACCAGCACCCAGTCCCCCGCCCGGATGTCCTTGCGGGCCACATCGTCGGCGTTGTGCAGCGTGGCCATCGACACGGTGGACCCGCTGATCAGGACCGGCTCGAGCACGGCGTACGGGGTGACGGCGCCGGTCCGGCCCACGTTGACCTCGATCGCGCGCAGGCGGGTGGTCTTCTGCTCCGCCGGGTACTTGAAGGCGATCGCCCATCGCGGGAACTTCGACGTGGCCCCGAGCCGGCTGCGGTAGTCGAGGCGATCCACCTTCACCACGACGCCGTCGGTCTCGAACTCGAGCTGACGCCGCTTCTCCTGCCATTCCTGGCAGAACGCCACCACCTCCTCGATGGACCGACACCGCCGCCAGTGGGGCTCGACCGGCAGCCCCCAGCCGGCCAGCGTCTCCAGCGCGGACGCGTGGGTGGCGGCCGTGCCCGCCGCCTCGTGCTCACCGGTGCTCGACGAGACCACCTGGTAGGTCCACGCGCCGAGGCGGCGTCTGGCGACCAGCGCCGGGTCGAGGTTCCGCATGGTGCCGGCGGCGGCGTTGCGCGGGTTCGCGAACAGCGCCTCGCCCGTGTCCGCCCGCTCCCGGTTCATCTGCTCGAACGCCGAGCGCGGGAAGTAGACCTCCCCCCGCACTTCCACCACGCCGGGTACCGCGTGGCCAAGGCGCAGCGGAATCGCGCGGATCGTACGGACGTTGCCCGTGACCTCTTCGCCGGTCACACCATCGCCGCGCGTGGCGCCGCGCACCAGGACGCCGTTGTCATACGTGAGCGCGATCCCGAGCCCGTCGATCTTCAGCTCGGCGACGTACCCGATCTCCGGCGGTGTCTCCCCCGCCGCGGTCAGTGCCCGCGCCACGCGATCGCCGAACGCGCGCAGATCCTCCTCCGCATACGCGTTGTCGAGGCTGAGCATCGGCTGCAGGTGCAGCACGGCGAGGAAACCGTCCGCCGGCCGCCCGCCGACGCGCTGTGTCGGCGACTCCGGCGTCACCAGATCGGGATGGGCGGCTTCCAGCGCCCGCAGCTCCTGCATGAGGGCGTCGAAGTCGGCATCGGCGATCTCCGGCGCGTCGTGCACGTAGTACCGCTCTTCGTGGTGACGGATGCTGCGCCGCAGCTCGTCGATGCGTTCGGCAGGAGTCATGGGAAGCGGGCTGCCGTGACGTGGTCCGCGCCGGGCGGAAGGGCAGGACCGGCCCGGGGCTACCGGTCGCGGGTCAACACGTAGTCGGGCAGCGCCATCAGCGCGTCGCGCTCCGGCCCGGGCGGAAACGCGTACAACGCGTCCTTCGCGGCGGCCACGCAGTCCTCCGCCGTCCGTCTGGCGTAGTCCAGCGATCCGTGCTCCACGAGCCGGGTCCGGAGCGTCCGCCAGTCGTCGCGATCGATGTCACGGGCCTCGACGGCCGCCTGCACGATGCGCGCGGCGCCGGAGTCACGCTGGCGGAGGTGAATCAGCGGAAGCGTGATCTTCCCTTCGCGCAGATCGGCGCCCACGGGCTTGCCGACCGCCTCCTCCTCGCCCGTGAAGTCCAGCAGGTCGTCCACGATCTGGAACGCCACGCCGATGTTGAAGCCGTAGTCCCAGAGCGCGTCCTGCTGCACGCCGGTCGTGTCGCCGAGCATGCCACCGAGCTTCGCCGAACCGGCGAAGAGGTGCGCCGTCTTGCGCCGGATGATGTCGAGGTGCTCCTCTTCGGAGATGTCCACCACGCCGTTCCGGGTCAGCTGGAAGATCTCCCCTTCGATCATCCGCAGTGTGACGTCGCAGAGCAGGCGGATCAGCTCGATCCGGTCCTGCGACAACGCCATCGACATCGACTTGATGTAGAGGAAGTCCCCGAGCAGCACGGTGACGTCATTGCCCCACCGCGTGTGCACGGCCTGACGCCCGCGCCTGACCTCCGCGTCGTCGATGATGTCGTCGTGGACCAGCGTGGCCGTGTGGATGAACTCGATCACGGCCGCGAAGAGCACGGCCAGCGGCCCGCGGTAGCCGGACATCCGGGCCGCCATGAGGAGCAGC
>VFZH01000225.1 GCA_016871255.1 Acidimicrobiia bacterium
GGCAGTATGATGTCGCCAACCAGGCGCGCACCGTTCGCAAACACACCAGCTGGGGTCGTATCCACTTCGGCCATGGCGTTGCCTCCAGGTCTCTCGTCGTCGGCAGCGCGGGTCGTGACGCCCGCCGCTGCCTGTGTCGGCGCCGCGGCAGTGGCCTTCTTTCCCGCGCGGCTCACACCAGCGCGTCTCCGCGGACCATCCGCGCCGCTTCTCACGATTGGTCGTAACGCTACCACAGAAGCGCTGTGTAACGCTTGGGTAATGTCCCCGTCCACGTGGGATGGCCGTCGCGGGGCTGCGCTATACTCCGCCGACACCCCCGGATCGAGGCGACGCGATGGCGCTGGACGAGTGGAACGAACTGCGCGAAGTACCGCTTTCCCGGTCGGGTCCGCGCGTGGACGTTCGCGTCGGGCGCCAGGCGTGGCGGCACTCGCCCAGGCGCGTCTCCTGCTCCGTCATGGGGCACTGGGGCGAGGTCATCCAGGGGCCGGTCGTGGTCGACGGGCAGCCGCAGATCGGGCTGGTCACGCTGCCCGATCCGACGCGCTGGGTCACGGCGTTTGCGGGCGGACGGCACGCCGGCGCGACGACCTGCAGCCAGCCGGGGAAATCGAAGGCGCTGAGAGCGGCGCGGCTCGTCATGGAGCGGTGGGCGCCCGGCTTCGGCGTGCAGATCGATCTCCTGTCCAACATCCCGGAGGGCGTCGGCGCCGGATCGTCCACGGCCGACTGCGCCGCCACGATCGGGGCGATTCACGGGCTGCTCGCCGTGCCGCGCGCGGCGGACATGGACGTCCTCGCCGTGATCGCTGCCGCCGAGGGCCCGTGCGATCCCCTGATCCTCCTCGATGGTAAGGCCACGCTGCTCTGGGGCAGCCGCTGCGGCCGGCTCCTGAAGCGGTACGCCGTGCCGCTGCCGCCGTTCCACGCCGTCGGCTTCGTCACCGACCCGGGACGCACGGTCTCCACGGTCGAGCTCGCCGCCCGGCAGCGGCGGCAGCCGCCCACGGCCCGCGAAGTGGATGCGTTCGGCGCGATCCTGCGCGACTTTGAGGAGGCGCTGGCCTCGCGGTCCGCGGACGGCATCGCCGCCGCCGCGCAGGCCAGCGGATCGCTGAACCAGCCCCGCTGCCCCATCGACGGCTGGGATGCGCTGGCCAGGCTGTCGGACGCCGTCGGCGCCCGGGGCGTCTCGTGTGCGCACTCGGGCACGGCCGCCGCGCTCCTCTTCGATCCCGGCATCGACCACCTGGCAGAGCGGTGCGAACGCGCGACGCGGCACCTCCGGGAACTGCGCGTCGGGCACGTCCACCAGTTCCGGACCGACGCCGCGCCCGCGTTCTCGTCTGCGCCCCTGAGAGCGGCTGTCCTGCCATGAACGACCACACGCTGGTCGAGCGATACGTCCGGGAACAGCGTCTCGCCGCCCGCCTGATCGCCCCGGATGCGCCGATGCCGACCGTGCCGCTCGCCGCGGCGGCGCTCGGCGTCCGGGAGGGCCAGATCGTCAAGACGATCGTGTTCGAGGAGAAGAAGCCGGGCGGGCGCGTCGCCGTGGCCATCGTGACCGGCGACGCACGCGTCGATCGGGCGCGCGTCGCGGCCGTGCTCGACCTGCCGCCGCTCAAGCTCGCGTCGGCCGGCGCAGTCTCGACCGCCATCGGGTTCGAGGTCGGAGGCGTGCCCCCCGTGGCGCACGTCTCCGCGGTCCCCGTGGTCGTCGATCGCGGCGTGCTCGCGCACGACCTCGTGTACGGCGGCGGCGGGGACGAGTACCACATGCTCGAGATCTCGCCTGCAGACATCGTGCGGCTGACCGGCGCCACCATCGCCGACATCACCCTCACCGGAGACGCGGCGCCCGCGGGATCGTGAAAGACGTCTTCGGCCGCCTCTCGAAAGGGCCACATCCCGAACTGCACCGGTTGCTCTACGCGCCGGCCTTCGACCACGACGTGCGCGAGGTGCTGCCGCTGCTCGTCCGCATCAACGCCGCGCACGTCGTGATGCTGGAGCAGTGCGGCATTCTCGATGCCGCGGAGGCCGCGGCCCTGCTGCGGGCGAACGATGCCATCGCCGCGGACCCGCCGGCTGCGCCGGAGTCCTCGCGCGGCCTGTATGCCGTCTTCGAGGCCGAGCTGATCTCGCGGTGCGGTCCCATCGCGGGCGGGTCCGTTCACACGGCGCGCAGCCGCAACGACATCAACGCCACCGTCGCACGCCTCCGCGTCAGGGCGTGTCTGCTCCGGGTGGCCGGCGATCTGCTGGCGCTGCAGTCGGCACTGATCGAGCGGGCTGCCGAACATCGCGCGTCGCTCATGCCCGGCTTCACGCACCTGCAGCCGGCGCAGCCGACCACGTTCGGGCACTACCTGCTCGGCGTCGCGGCGGAATTCGATCGCACAGCCAGCCGGCTGCTCGATGTGGACGGGCGGATGGACGAATGCCCGATGGGCGCGTGCGCCGGCTTCGGGACCAGCCTTCCGATTCGCCCGCACCTCGTGGCCGACCTGCTCGGGTTCGCGCGGCCGGTACCGAGTGCGCTGGACGCCGTCGCGTCGCGCGACTTCGTTCCCGAGTTTCTGTCGATAGCGGCCCTGGCCGGCATGACGCTGACCCGGCTCGCCACGGACCTGCAGTCGTGGGCGAGTCCGGCCTGGGGCTTTCTCGGCTGGCCGGACGAGCTGGTCAGCACGAGCTCGATCATGCCGCAGAAGCGGAACGCCTTCGTGCTCGAGAGCCTCCGCGGCCGGGCGGCCGGCGCGGCCGGCGGGTGGGTGTCGGCGATGGTCGGGATGAAGAACACGCCGTTCGCCAACGGCATCGAGGTCAGCAGCGACGTGGTCGAACACGCGCCGCGCGCCGCGGCGGACACGAGCACCGCCCTGCAACTGATGACGCTGCTCATGCGCCACGTGACCGTCGATGCCGGCCGCCTCGAGGCGGCAGCGGGCTCGGGCGACATCACCGCCACGGCGCTGGCCGATGCGCTCGTGCGGTCCGCGGGGGTGGCGTTTCGTGCCGCCCACGAGGCGGTCGCCGGGCTCGTCACGGCGGACGTCGATCGG
>VFZH01000226.1 GCA_016871255.1 Acidimicrobiia bacterium
CTGCTGATCCACGTCCGCGCGTTCCGCTTCCCGGCCGAGCACTACGAGACGGCGGCGGGCATCACGGATCTCTACCGGATCGAGATGGAACAATTCGCCAGCCCGCTGATTGTCGGCTTCTACGTGATCAGCATGCTGATTGTCGGGTCGCACCTCTGGCACGGGGCCTCGAGCACGCTGCAGACGCTTGGCCTGGATCACCCGCGCTGGACGCCGCCTGCCATCCTGGCGGGCCGCATTTTGGCGGTCGTGATTGCGGGAGGCTTCATCGTGATCGCCCTCTGGGCGCACTTCGTGGGGGGGCGGGCATGACGCTGGACGCGAAGGTTCCCTCGGGACCGATTGCCGCCAAGTGGGATCGCGCCCGGTTCGACTACAAGCTCGTCAACCCGGCGAACCGGCGCAAGTACACCGTCATCGTCGTCGGGACCGGTCTCGCGGGGGCGTCCGCCGCCGCCTCGCTCGGCGAGCTCGGCTACCAGGTCAAGGCGTTCTGCATTCACGACAGCCCGCGCCGGGCCCACTCCATCGCCGCCCAGGGTGGGATCAACGCCGCCAAGAACTACCAGAACGACGGCGACAGCGCCTACCGCCTCTTCTACGACACGATCAAGGGCGGCGACTACCGGTCGCGCGAGGCCAACGTCTACCGCCTCGCCGAGCTCAGCGTGAACATCATCGACCAGTGCGTCGCGCAGGGCGTGCCCTTCGCCCGCGAGTACGGCGGGCTGCTCAACAACCGGTCGTTCGGCGGCGCGCAGGTCGAGCGCACCTTCTACGCCCGCGGCCAGACGGGCCAGCAGCTCCTGCTCGGGGCCTACCAGTCGATGATGCGCCAGGTGGACGCCGGCAGCGTCGAGCTGTTCCCCAGGCGGGAGATGCTCGACCTGGTGATCGTCGACGGCAGGGCGCGCGGGGTCATCACCCGCGATCTCATCACCGGCGAGCTGGAGCCGCACGCCGGCGACGCGGTGCTGCTCTGCACGGGCGGCTACGGCACGCTGTACTACCTGTCCACGAATGCCGTGAACTCGAACGTCACGGCCGCGTGGCGGGCGCACAAGCGGGGCGCGTACTTCGCGAACCCCTGCTACACGCAGATCCATCCGACCTGCATTCCGGTCAGCGGCGATCACCAGTCGAAGCTGACGCTCATGAGCGAGAGCCTCCGGAACGACGGCCGTGTCTGGGTGCCGAAGACCCAGGGCGACTCGCGACCGCCCGAACAGATCCCCGAGTCGGAACGCGACTACTACCTGGAGCGCAAGTACCCGAGTTTCGGCAACCTCGTCCCGCGTGACGTGGCCTCCCGCAATGCCAAGCAGGTCTGCGACGACGGCCGCGGCGTCGGCGAGAGCGGCCTCTCGGT
Source organism: Acidimicrobiia bacterium (assembly GCA_016871255.1). GTDB lineage: Bacteria > Acidobacteriota > Vicinamibacteria > Vicinamibacterales > UBA2999 > VFZH01. The sequence continues at coordinate 1,370 of VFZH01000226.1, forward strand.
CTACCTGGACTTCGCGGACGCCATCACACGCCTGGGCGCCGACGCCATCAGGGCCAAGTACGGCAACCTCTTCGATATGTACCTGCGCATCACCGACGAGGACCCGTACAAGGTGCCGATGCGCATCTACCCCGCCATCCACTACACGATGGGCGGCCTGTGGGTGGACTACAACCTGATGAGCACCATCCCGGGCCTGCACGTCCTGGGGGAAGCCAACTTCTCGGATCACGGGGCCAACCGGCTCGGTGCCAGCGCCCTGATGCAGGGCCTGGCCGATGGGTACTTCGTCATCCCGTACACCCTGGCCCAGTACCTCGCCAGCACCTCGTTCACACCCGTGACGACCGGTCACGACGCCTTCAGGGAGGCGACGGCCAGCACGCAGGGGCGAATCGATCGGCTGCTCGCCGTCAAGGGCAATCAGACGATCCGCTCGTTCCATCGCCGGCTCGGCCGCATCATGTGGGACCACGTCGGCATGGCCCGGAACGACGCCGGCCTTCGCCAGGCGCTGCAGGAGATCCCGGCGCTGCGGGAGGAATTCTGGAACGCGGTGTCGATTCCGGGATCGGCGGACAATCTGAACCAGAGCCTGGAGCACGCCGGGCGCGTGGCCGACTACCTGGAGTTCGGCGAGCTGCTCGCCGCCGACGCCCTCCACCGGACCGAGTCGTGCGGCGGTCACTTCCGCGAGGAGAGCCAGACGCCTGACGGAGAGGCGCGGCGCGACGACGACCGCTTCACCTACGTGGCGGCCTGGGAGTTCACGGCCGTCGGCACCCCGTCCGCCCTGCACAAGGAGCCGCTGGCGTTCGAGGAAGTGCACCTGACGCAGCGCAGCTACACGTAGGACCGAGAACCCGCAGACCCATGGCAACGATCAGCGTGACCCTGAAGATCTGGCGGCAGGCCGGCCCCGACCAGCCGGGCCGTCTCGTGGAGTACCGGGCCGACCACGTCAGCACGGACATGTCGTTCCTCGAGATGCTCGACGTGGTGAACGAGGGGCTGATCGCCCGTGGTGAGGAGGCGATCGCCTTCGACTCGGATTGTCGCGAAGGCATCTGCGGCTCCTGCGGGCTGGTGATCGACGGGGTGCCGCACGGGCCCGTGCGCGGCGCCACGACCTGCCAGCTCCACATGCGCAGCTTCAGGAGCGGGGACGCGATCACGATCGAGCCCTGGCGGGCCAGGGCCTTCCCCGTCATCAAGGACCTGGTCGTGGACCGCAGCGCGTTCGACCGCATCATCGCAGCCGGCGGCTACGTCTCGTTCAACACCGGCGGCGCGCCCGACGGCAACACGCTGCCGATCGCGCGCGACGTGGCCGAAGCCGCCATGGATTCGGCGGCGTGCATCGGCTGCGGCGCCTGCGTGGCTGCCTGCAAGAACGCCGCAGCCCACCTGTTCACGTCCGCCAAGGTCACCCACCTCGGCCGGCTGCCCCAGGGGCAGCCGGAGCGCTACCAGCGTGTCGTCCGCATGGTCGACCAGATGGACGCCGAAGGGTTCGGCGCCTGCTCGAACGAAGGCGAGTGCGAGGCCGTCTGCCCCAAGGAGATCGCGATCTCCAACATCGCCCGGATGCACCGCGACTACTACCGCGCGTCGCTCAAGGG
>VFZH01000227.1 GCA_016871255.1 Acidimicrobiia bacterium
CCCCTCGCCCCCCTCGCCCCACTCGCCCTACCTGACCGCGTAATAGCCCCGCCGCGCGCGGGCCATCAGGTCCCGGTTCCGCATCCGCACCCGGATGCTGCGCCAGCTCCCGTCCGGCGGTCGCGGAGGCGAGTATCCCAGCGTGTACTGGTGGTTCAGCTCGTTCGCGATCCTGGCAGTGGCGGGGCCCAGATCCGACGCGTCGCGCACCACTTCGGTGTAGCCGCCGCTCGGCCCGGTCAATTCCCGCAGCGCATCCGGGTTCACGCGCGTGCTCACCCGCGGGTGGAGCGACGAGTCCACGGCGATCGCGTAGACGAAGGGATCGCTGCGCTGGAGCCGATTGCGGGCGTCGCCCAGGGACAGATCGCTTGCCGTATCCGCCCCGTCGGACACCAGGACGAGCGCCGATCGGCTGCTGCGCCGCACCTCGAACAGGGTCGCGGCCGCGGCCACCGCATCGTAGATCGCCGTCGATCCCGTCGGGAGGACGTCGTCCAGCAGCCCGGTCAGCTTCCCCGGCGGACTCGTCCACGGGGCGACGACCTGCTGGGAATGGTTGAACGTCGCGATGAAGGCTTCGTCCTCGGCGGCGAGCAGTTCGCCGACGAACCGATCGAGCGCGGCTCGCGCGTCCACGATCGGCTGGCCGACCATGCTGTCGCTGATGTCGAGCACGATGCCCAGGCTCACCGGCAGCCTGGCGCCGGTGAAGTGCGTCACCGGCCGCTCGACGCCGTCCTCGTAGACCTGGAAGTCGTCCCGTGTCAGCCCCGTGATCAGCCGGCCGTTGCCGTCGGTCACCGTGACGGTGACCTCCACCGTCTCGACGCCGCCCCTGAACACAGGAGACTGCCCGGCCGGGGTCGTGCCGGCGAAGACCGCGAGCACAAGGAGCACGCAGGGCACGGCGAAGGGCCGGCGGGGCATGGGCGCAGCAGACAACCGCTCGCCGCACATTATCCGCCGGTTGCCCCCGTGGGGATCAGGCGCCGGCTTCGATGCCGGCGTGGTAGTCCTGGAGGGAACGGACGGAGAGCCCGCTGGTGCGGAGCGCGCGGATCGCCTGGACGGCGGCCGCGGCGCCGGTGAGCGTGGTGATGCACGGCACCTGGGCGTTGGTGGCGGCCTGGCGCACGGCGCGGTCGTCGAAGAACGACTCGCGCCCGAGCGGCGTGTTGATCACGAGGTCGATCTTCCGGTTCACGATCTGATCGGCGACGTTCGGCCGCCCCTCGTTCACCTTGTAGACCACGTCCACGTCGATGCCGTGGGCGCGCAGGAACGCGGCGGTCCCCCGGCTGGCGGCCAGGGCGAAGCCCAGCGCCGCCAGATCGCGCGCAATGGGCACCGCCGCGGGCTTGTCGCTGTTGTTGACGCTGATGAAGACGCAGCCCTGCTCCGGCAGCCGCTGCCCCGCGCCCATCATCGCCTTCACGAACGCCACGCCGAACCCGTCCGCGCCCCCCATGACCTCGCCGGTGGACTTCATCTCGGGTCCCAGAATCGTGTCCACACCCTGGAACCGCACGAACGGGAACACGGGACTCTTCACGAAGACGCCAGCCGGCTGCAGGTCGCCTAGCAGGCCGAGCTCGGCAAGCGTCCGGCCGGCGGCCACGCGCGCAGCCACCTTCGCCAGCGGCACGCCGGTCGCCTTCGAGATGTAGGGCACCGTCCGCGACGCCCGCGGGTTCACCTCCAGCACGTACACGACGTCGTCTTTCATCGCGAACTGGATGTTCATCAGCCCGACGACGTTCAGGCCCCTGGCTATGCGCCGCGTGTAGTCGCGCATCGTCACCAGGTGCTTCTCGGACACCAGGAACGGCGGGACGACACACGAGCTGTCGCCCGAGTGGATGCCGGCCTCCTCGATGTGCTCCATGATGCCGCCGATGACCACGCACCCGGTGCTGTCGACGACGGCGTCCACGTCGAACTCGAAGGCGTCCTCCAGGAACCGATCGATCAGCACCGGCCGGTCGTGCGACACGTCCACCGCGCCCGCCATGTAGCGATCCAGCGCCGTCGAGTCGTACACGATCGCCATCCCGCGGCCGCCCAGCACGTACGAGGGGCGGACGACGACCGGATAGCCGATCCGCTCCGCAATGGCGCGCGCGTCCTCGCGCGACACCGCCGTGCCGCTGTCGGGCTGTGGAACGCCCAGGTCCCACAGCAGCTGCGAGAACCGCTGCCGGTCTTCCGCCAGATCGATCGAGTCCGGCGACGTGCCGAGGATGTTCACGCCGGCCTCCTGCAGGCCCAGCGCGAGCTTCAACGGCGTCTGGCCGCCGAACTGCACGACGCACGACACCTCGCCGCCGGCGCTCCGCTCGCGCTCGACGATCGCCATGACGTCCTCGAACGTCAGCGGTTCGAAGTACAGGCGGTCGGCCGTGTCGTAGTCGGTCGAGACGGTCTCGGGGTTGCAGTTGACCATCACCGTCTCGAAGCCTTCGTCGCGCAGGCCGAACACGGCGTGGCAGCAGCAGTAGTCGAACTCGATGCCCTGCCCGATCCGGTTCGGCCCGCTGCCCAGGATGATCACCTTCCGGCGGTCCGTGGGGTCGGCTTCGCACTGCTGTTCGTAGGTCCCGTAGAGATACGGCGTGAACGACTCGAACTCCGCCGCGCAGGTGTCGATGCGCTTGTAGGCCGGGACGAGCCCCTCGTGCAGCCGCCGCTGGCGCACCAGTGCGCCCCCCACGCCGTACACCGCCCCGATCTCCTCGTCGCTGAAGCCGGTGCGCTTCATCGTTCGGAGCAGGTCGGACGACATCTCTCGGAACTCGCCCAGGCCAGCCATGTCGCGCAGGGCGACGATGTCGGCGAACTGCTGCAGGAACCAGGGATCGATCTTCGTCAGGCCGTGGAGCTGCTCCACGGTCATGCCCTGCTGCAGCGCCCGGAACACCGCCCACATGCGCCCGTCGTTCGGCACGACCAGCCGCCTGCGCAGGGCCGTCTCGTCCCCTTCCG
>VFZH01000228.1 GCA_016871255.1 Acidimicrobiia bacterium
GGCGCCGGTCGTCGCCCGCCGCCGTGCGGAGGCGGAGCCGACGCTGCCCCTCCCGGAGCCCGAGCCTGCACGGCGGCAGCCCCGGCGCCCCGGCGCGTTCACCCTCCCGCCGCTGTCGCTCCTCGACGCGCCGAAGGGCGAACGGAAGATCGACGAACGCGAGCTGCTCGACGGAGCCCGGCAGCTCGAGGAGAAGTGCCGCGAGTTCGCGGTCGAAGGTCAGGTCGTGCAGATTCACCCGGGGCCGGTGGTGACGACCTACGAACTCAAGCCGGATGCGGGCGTGAAGTACAGCAAGATCACCGGCCTCGCCGACGACCTCTGTCTGGCCATGGAGGCCGAGTCGATCCTGATCGAGCGCATCCCCGGCAAGGCCACCGTCGGCATCCAGATCCCCAACCAGAACAGGGAGGCGATCTCGCTGCGCGAGCTCCTGGATGCGGACGCCTACCAGCGATCCTCGTCCAAGCTCACCATCGCGCTCGGCAAGACGATTCACGGCGAGCCCTACGTCACCGACCTGGCCACCATGCCCCACCTGCTGATCGCGGGCTCGACGGGCACCGGCAAGTCGGTGGGCCTGAACGCGATGCTCACGAGCGTGCTGTACCGCGCGACACCCGATGACGTGCGCCTGATCATGATCGATCCCAAGCGGCTGGAACTCGGGATGTACGACGAGATTCCGCATCTGCTGACGCCGGTCGTGATGGACCCCAGGAAGGCGTCCAACGCGCTGCGCTGGGCGGTCCGCGAGATGGAGGAGCGCTACAAGACGCTTGCCGCCGAAGGCGTACGCAACATCGAGCAGTACAACCGTAACGTGCGCCACCTCATCGACGAGCGCGGGGCCGCCGATGGCGAAGAGGTGCCCCGCCCGCTTCCCTTCATCCTGGTCGTGATCGACGAGCTGGCGGACCTGATGATGGTCGCGAGCAGCGAGGTCGAGGAGTCGATCGCCCGCCTGGCCCAGATGGCCAGGGCCGTGGGCATCCACCTGATCCTCGCCACGCAGCGCCCGTCGGTCGACGTCATCACCGGGCTGATCAAGGCCAACCTGCCCTCGCGAATCTCGTTCCGGGTGTCGTCGAAGATCGACTCGCGCACGATCCTGGACTCCAACGGTGCCGAGAAGCTGCTCGGCAAGGGAGACATGCTCTTCCTGCCGCCCGCCTCGTCCCGCGCGATCCGCCTGCACGGCGCCTACATCTCCGAGCAGGAAAGCGCCCGCCTGGCCAGCTTCCTCCGCAAGCAGGGCAGGCCGGTGTTCGACGAGACCATCACGGAAGAGGAGGAGGAGAAGAGCGGCCTGGGCGGAGTCGAATACGACAAGGACGACCTCTACGACGAGGCGGCTCGCGTGGTGGTGGCCAGTGGACAGGTGTCGATCTCCTATCTCCAGCGCAAGCTGCGGATCGGGTTCAGCCGGGCTGCGAGGCTGGTGGACATGATGGAGGCGGACGGCCTCGTGTCGGCGGCTGCCGGAGGCAAACCCCGCGAGGTCCTGGTGGATCGCGGCTACTTCGAAGAGGTGGACGCGCAGGTTCGCTAGACGCCGGTCCGCCGGGGCTCCCTGCCCGGGGGGCGGCGCTATCCGCGAAGCCGGGCGTGCCCCGACTCCGGAGGCGGGGCGGATCGCGCCCGGGCGATCTTCACCCAGACGATCACCCCTCCGGCCAGCAGCCCCGCCAGCACCGCGCCGGCCATGATCACGCCCGTCAGGCCGACGGCGGCCACGACCACGTCGGCCATCCCGATCTCGGGTGCCACGGGCGGCTGCTTGAAGACCTCGACGACGATCGGTGCCGCGGGCTCTGGCTGCATCTCGTGCCTGGTGTACTCGATCACCCGCGGGATCGCCACCCCGCGTGCGCCAGTGCCAATTCCGTCAGCGTGGCCACGGCACGCCCCGTCGCTCCCTTCGGCTGATACGGCTTCGCCTCTTCAGCCCATGCCGTGCCGGCGATGTCGAGATGCGCCCAGGGCAGGTCACCGGCGAACGTCTTCACGAAGAGGGCCGCCGTGATGGCGCCACCCATGCGGCCACCGGTGTTGGTCATGTCCGCGATCTCGCTCCTGAGCAGGTCGCGGTAGTCTTCGAACACCGGCAGCGGCCAGGAACGCTCGCCGGCCCGGACGCCGGCCTCCCGCACCTCGTCCAGCCACCAGTCGGGCGTGCCGAAGAGGCCCGTCGTGCTGGTGCCGAGGGCGACGACGCAGGCACCCGTCAGCGTGGCCACGTCCACCAGATGCGTGGCGCCGAGCTGTCGCGCGTACCACAGCGCGTCCCCCAGGATCAGCCGGCCCTCCGCGTCGGTGTTCAGCACCTCGACCGTGGTACCGGACGCGCCGCGCAGGACGTCTCCGGGCCGGATGGCGCGGCCGCCCGGCATGTTCTCGACCGCCGGCACGAGGCCGATCACGCGCAGCGGCACCTGCAGCCGCGCAATGGCCGTCATGGCGCCGATGACGGCTGCGCCGCCCGCCATGTCGTGCTTCATCTTGTCCATGTTGTCGGACGGTTTGATCGAGATGCCCCCCGTGTCGAACGTCACGCCTTTGCCCACCAGCGCGAGGACCGGCCCGTCCGCCGCTCCGTCGTGGCGCAACACGATCAGCCTCGGGGGCTCGGCGCTGCCCCGCCCTACGCCCAGCAGCAGGCCCATCGCCAGCGCGTCGATGCGCGCTTCGTCCAGTACCTCGATCTGCAGGCCGCAGGAGGCTGCGGCCGCCGCGGCCCGCTCCGCGAGACGGCGCGGTGGCAGCTCGTTGGCCGGCTCGTTGGCCAGGTCGCGTGCCAGGTTCGCGGCATCGGCGATCGTCCGGCCGCGATCGATGGCGGCTGCAAGCGCGGGCGTCTCCTGAGGGACCAGGATCTCCGCGACTGCCACCCAGGCGAGGGGGGTAGTGGGCGCCTTGTAGCTCCCCGCATCGAAGTTGGCAAGCGACACACCCTCCGCGATCGCCTGAACGAGCCGCT
>VFZH01000229.1 GCA_016871255.1 Acidimicrobiia bacterium
CGGCCGATGCAGCCGCGCAGCGGCGGGTTCGGCGGCGGTGGCGGCGGCGGCCGTGGCGGCGGTGGCGGTCCCCGGCGGCGCTCCGAGCCGCGCTGGTAACACCCCTGTCGGCGTGCCGCCCGCACTCCGCGGGCGGCACCGCCGGCAGCCACCAGGACCTAACTGCCGAGAGGAACTCCCGTGGGATATTCGGTTGGCGATCGGGTCGTGCAGGCCCAGTACGGCACAGGCACCATCACGTCCTCGGACGAGCACCACACGGTGATCGACTTCGACGAACACGGCATCAAGACCTTCTCGACCCCGCTCGTCCGCCTGCAGCGCTCCGAGACCGCGGCGCCCAACCGTCCCCGGCGCCGGAGCAGCCGGGCGAAGACAGCCACGCCCAAGGCCACCAAGACGGCGGCCTCCAAGGCGTCGGCCTCCAAGCGCTGAGCCGGAGCCGGGATCGGCCCGGCCCTTCGCGCCAGCCCGCACGCGCACTCCCCGGCGTCGGACACCGCCAGGCAGTGCGCGGTGTACGACCGCCACCGGCTCCGCTCCAGCCGAGGCGACCCCCGGCAGGCCCGGCAGGACGGTGAGCGTCTCGACCGGTCAGCGGCGCTTCACGGCGATGAGCGTCCCGCGGAGGCCGCGAAGCACGGCAGCTCCGGCGACCGGTAGGTCGACTCCGGCCGGCGATCGCGCTCGACGAGCACCGTGAACTCGCCCAGCGATACGCCGGTCGGCACGTACTGCTCGCGCAGGTGCCGGCTCAACATCGGGTACCCGCGCTCGAAGTCCTCGACGTCGCCCGTCTCGAGCACGACCGGCACCTGCTCGGCCTTCCAGCGGGCGAGGCTGAACGCTTCGTAGCCTTCGCCAGGCGCCAGGCTGGTCAGGAAGTACGGGCGACCCGCTGCGAAGCCGCGGCCGGACTGATAGAAGACGTGCGGCGCATACCCGGTCACCAGCACCCGATCACCGGGCGTGGTACACGCGGCGAGGTACTGCGAGACCTCGTCCTCGAACGGCGCGCTCGACCGGCGGAGCTGGCCCAGGCGCTCGGCGAACGGCTCCAGACCATGCCGGGTGAACGCGCCGTAGAACCGGCGTGCCACCAGGAATCCTCCTTCGCCTGCAGCCGACGCGGCCACGGTGACGAACAGCACGGCCAGCGCCGGCACTGCGCGGACGGCCAACCACGACACGCGGGGCCATTGTCCACCACTCAGGGACTCGCGCCACGCACGCCACGCCGTCCTCGGTCCCCCCGGCACCAGACCCCGGCCCAGCAGCCACGCCCCGAGCACAGCCGAGGGTACGCTGACGTCGGCTACGGCGACGTCCGACGCCGCCCGCAGCAGGAACCCCTGCATCACGAACGCCAGCACCGCCGTCGTGAGCACCTTCGCGCGCTCGGAGGCGAGCACCGGCCCGGCGCCCGGGGTGCCGGGCAACAGCACCACGATGATCGCGAGCGGCGGCAGCAGAAGGGTCAGGTAGTAGAACCAGGCGATAGCATTCGGCTGCTCGACGCGGTTGGTCACGAAGAAGTCCGTGCGGTCCACACCGTCCGTGTCCGCCACCGAGGCGTGGGTCACGAACGCCTCGATGTTGCGCGCCGAGGTGTCGCCCAGCTCGTAGTACCAGGTCCACTCGTCGTCCGGCTCGACCATCGCGAGCCCGAAGCGCGACTCGAGCGCCTGTCGCTCGACGGCTGCGATCCCGGTCACCCAGCGCACCTTGATCCGCGGGGCCTCGGCAACCGGCATGGGGATCCAGCCCGACCAGTCGAGCGCGAACGACGGCGCCTCGTCCACCGTGCGCACGTACTCCCCGCGCGCCGTCTGCAGCGTGTTGCGGACGTGCGACACGACACCGCCATGGAGCTGGACGAACACGAGGAACGGCAGCACGAGCACCGCAGCGGCCGCGCCGAATCGCCAGGCGCGATCCGCCAGCACGCGCCCGCCCTCCGGCCCGTGCAGCAGCAGGAACATCGCCGCGGCAGCGACGCCGACGTACAGGCCGTAGTCGTGGCGGAACAGGAACGCCAGCGCGGTCCAGACGGCTGTGGCGACCAGAGCCGGGGCCGATCGCCGATCCGCGTAGCGCCAGATCAGCCACAATCCCACGGCGTGCACGAGGATCTTCGGATATCCGTACGGGCGTGGCAGCAGCAGCACCGCCACCACCGTGACGACGAGCGCGAGCAGCGTGGAGGCCGAGGCCCGTCGCGCCATGAGGAAGACGAGCGTGTAGCCCAGCGCCATGCCGGTCGTGTCGAGGATCGCCTCGCTGAGCATGTTGGCGCCGAGCAGGAGCTGGACACCGGCCGAGGTGTAGTTGAAGAGCAGCTCACCCGGGTCGATGAAGTCGCGGAACGGCAGGCCGCCCAGGAGCAGCTGATGGGCGAGTGCCAGGTGCAGGTAGTCGTCGTTGGTGATCGAGATGGTCGAGAGGCGAAGGACCAGCGTGCCGACGAAGACGACCCCTGCTGCGACCGCCGTGCCCCAGTCGAAACCTCTGCCGTTTGACGTCACGACCAAGGCTCGACTATACATATGGAAGCCATGTTGTCCAGACGCCGATGTATCTGTCGCCGGCTCGCGACGTCCTGTCGCGAGCGTTCGTCCTGGCGGTAGCGTCCGTACAGCAGAAGGCTCTTTCCTTTCCGCCCGTCCGGCTCCCCCGCCACCCAGTCAGTCGTTTCTTGTCCGCCTTCGCCAGGGGCGTCGGCGAGACCCGGGAGTGTGTGTCGTGGAGAGCGAAATCTGGTGGTTCATCCTGGCGGGGTTCTGCGCGCAGCTCGTGGACGGCGCGCTCAGCATGGCGTACGGCATCACCGCCTCGTCGATGCTGGCCGTGTTCGGCGTATCCCCCGCCGTCACGAGCGCGACGGTACACGCGGCCGAGACGATCTCGAGCGGCTTCTCGATGGTGTCGCACCACTACTTCGGCAA
>VFZH01000230.1 GCA_016871255.1 Acidimicrobiia bacterium
CCGCGCGCTGTTCCGGCGGCTTGTCGTTCCCGGCGTCGTCGGCGCCGCCGTCGGCGCGTACCTGCTGTCGTCGTATCCCGGCGAGGCCATGCGACCGTGGGTCTCGACGTACCTGCTGATCATGGGCGTCGTGCTCGTGATCAAGTCGTTCCGGACGTTCCCGCCCGTGACGGTGAGCCGCCACGTCGCGCCACTCGGCTTCGCCGGCGCCTTCGTGGATGCGATCGGTGGCGGCGGCTGGGGACCCATCGTCGCATCCACGCTGATTGCCCGGGGCGCGGACACGCGGAAGAGCGTGGGTACCGTGGCCTCCGCGGAGTTCTTCGTCACGCTGGCCGCGTCGCTGACGTTCCTCGTGACGATCGGCCTGACCTACTGGAAGGTGATCGCCGGCCTGGCGATCGGCGGGGCCATCGCCGCACCGCTCGGTGCCTACCTGTGCACCAGGGTGCCGGTACGGCCGCTGATCGCCTTCGTGGGCGTGGTCGTGATTCTGCTCAGCCTGGTCGTCCTGCGCCGCTACGCGGGATTCTGATGCCGCTCGGGACGGCGGTGCGTTGCGGGGCTCTGCTCGCCTCCGCGGCGTTGCTGGTGAGCGGCGTTGCGCAGGCGCACGCCCAGTCCCCGGATGGCGGCGCCCCGCGGGACAGGTTCGTCCTGAGCGCGACCGGCGATGGCCTTCGGCTGGTCTTCGGGCTCGTGGCGCAGCTGGACACGCGCGCGCCACTGGGAGATTCAGCGATCGCCCTCGACACCGTCACGGTCAGGAAGCTGCGGCCGACGCTGTCCGGACGGATCGGCAGACGCGTGACCTTCAAGGTCATGCCCGACTTCGGCGGGGGCACGGCCGTCATCATGGACGCGTACGTGGACGTCAGGCTGACGCGAGCCGTTCATCTCCGCGCCGGCAAGGACAAGACGCCCGTGGGGTACGAGTTGCTGCAGGGCGACGCCCACCTGCTCTTTCCCGAGCGCTCGCTGGCCGCACTCCTCGTGCCGAACCGCGATCTCGGCGTGCAGGTGCAGGGCGATCTTGGACCGGCTCTGCGCTACGCGGCGGGCGTGTTCAGGGGTGTCCCCGATGGCACGAGCTCCACCGCAGCGCTCGACGCTGCCGACGGGCAGGACGTGGCCGCCCGGCTGGCGATCGAGCCGTTCCGCGGAAGCACGGCCCCACCCGCATTGCAGGGGTTCGGCGTGCACCTGGGCGGATCGATCGGCGAGCAGACCGGCCCGTTGCCGGCGTTCCCGTCGTCCGTCGGCCGCCGCTGGTTCGAGTACGCGGACGGGAGTTCCGCTTCGGGCGCGCGGCGGCGGGTGTCACCGGCTCTCTACTACTACCGGGGCCCTCTCGGCGCGTTCGCCGAATACGCGCACTCGACGCAGCGGGTGGCGGCAGCAACCGCCGCACACACCGTTACCAACCGCGCGTGGGAGGTCACCGCTTCGTACGTCCTCACCGGGGAACCTGCGTCGGACCGTGGCATCACACCTGCGGCGCCCTTCGGTCCGCATGATGGCCGATGGGGCGCGGTGCAGCTTCTGGCCCGATACGCGGAGCTGACCGTCGACCCCTCCGTGTTCCGCGCGCATCTCGCGGCCCCCGCGGCGACGGCTCGCGCGCGCGCGATCACCATCGGTGCCAACTGGTATCCCGTGGCGTACCTGAAGGGCTACGCAACGATCGAGCGCACCGCGTTCGAGGACACCGCTGATGCGAAGCGGCCGGCAGAACTCGTCATCGTCATCCGGGCGCAAGCGGCCTTCTGATCCGTGTAGTTCCTGACCATCTCGCTCCGGACCCGCTCCGGGCGAAACCTCCGCGTAACCACGCCACCGCCAGCGACTTGCGCGCGTCTCCGGCGCTGGCAACCGCCTTGCAGACGCAGGCCGCGGAGGTGCATCGATGAAACATCTGCAGATCACACCATTGATCCTTGCGGCAGCTCTCGCGGCACCGTTGTCCGCACAGGCGCCGAATCCGGTGCAGCAGCGGGTGCAGGACACGAATCGGGAGCCGGAAATGCGGGATGGCGTTCCGCTCTTCCGCGCCGAAGTGGTCGCCCGGACGACGAGCGCGATCAACTACCGGCATCGCGGCGGTTCGACGACCATCGACTTCGCAGGCACACCGTTGCTGCCGAAGGCCAACGGTGAGGCCAAGGTGGAGAGCAAGCAGGGGTACATCGAAATCGAGGTGGAGTTCGACGATGTCGAGCCCGCCACGCGATTCGGCCCCGAGTACCTGACCTACGTGATGTGGGCGATCACGCCAGAGGGACGGGCCACGAACCTCGGCGAAGTGCTGCTGAACGGCAACCGCAGCAAGCTGAACGTCAGCACGGAACTGCAGACGTTCGGCCTCGTCGTGACGGCGGAGCCCTACTTTGCCGTCTCGCAGCCCAGCGACGTCGTGGTGATGGAGAACATCATCCGCGACGACACGCGCGGCCAGTTCCAGGTCCTCGACGCGACGTACGACCTGCTGAAGCGGGGCACCTACACCGCCTTGGCGGGGCAGACGATGGCGCCGCGAACGCTGGACAAGAAGGTGCCCCTCGAGGTGTACGAAGCCAGGAACGCGCTCGAGCTCTCCCGGTTTGCGGGCGCCGACCGCTACGCGGCCGACACCTATCGCAAGGCGCAGGCGCAACTGGCGACGGTCGAGACATACCTCGCGAAGAAGGAGAAGAAGAAGACCCTGGTGGGCGCGGCGCGTGAAGCGGTGCAGACGGCCGAGGACGCCCGCCTGATCGCTCTCCAGCGCCAGGCGGAGGAGAAGCTGGCGGAGGAGCGCGCGGCTGCGGCGACGCGTGAGGCGGAGGAGCGGCAGCGCGCGGCCACCGCCCGTCTGCAGGCCGAGCTCGAGCAGGCGCGCGCGGCGCAGGAGGCGGAGC
>VFZH01000231.1 GCA_016871255.1 Acidimicrobiia bacterium
CGCCGTCCGCCCCAATTCACGACCTCCTCAGAGGTCGTCAGCTTAGGGGGACATTTCTAACGAGTCCGCGAGGGGACATTATCAAGGAGTCACAACACGCCTCACGAAATCGATTGACAATGAGCCCGGCCGGGGCGAAGGTATGCGAAACCTCGAGGGGAGGATCCGACATGAGCGCGTCGCGTTCCGCACACAGGCTTCCGGGATTCGCCGGCTGGTTGCTCGCCGCAGGCGTCACGACCCTCGGAGTGGGAACACCGGTCCCCGCCTCCGGGGAGGTGACCTTCAGCAAGGACATCGCGCCGATCCTCCAGCGCAGTTGCCAGCGATGCCACCGCGCGGACGGCTTCGCGCCGATGTCGCTGGTCACCTACGAAGAAGTCAGGCCGTACGCACGGGCCGTGAAGCACCGCACCGGCCTGCGCGACAAGCCGGGCGTCATGCCCCCCTGGATGATCGAGAAGAACATCGGGATCCAGCGCTACAAGGGCGACTCCTCGCTCGGCGAGCAGGAGATTCTGACGATTGCCGCGTGGGTGGACGGCGGCGCGCCGGAGGGCGATCCTGCCGACCTCCCACCGCCGCTCTCGTGGCCGGACCGGCTGGCGTGGGAGATCGGCGAACCCGATCTCATCGTCGACTCCCCCAGCTTCACCATGCCGGCGCTGGCCGCCGACTGGTGGGGCTCGTTCGATCCCATCCCGATGGGGCTGACCGAAGACCGCTACATCGCCGCGTACGAGGTCAAGGAGCTGCACGACGCCAAGAACAAGGAAATCGCCGTCGAGGGCGCCGCCCAGCAGACCGCGGGCCTCTCGATCTTCCACCACGCGCTCTTCAAGACGCTGAACCCGGACGGCGACAACTTCGCCACGTGCTGCAACACCCACGAGGCCGGCCGGAACGCCGAGTGGTTCGATCCCGAGGCGGGCAAGCAGGTCAAGGCCGGGGCCACGCTCTTCTTCAACACCGTCCACATCCACGCGAACGGGCGCGAGACGACGGCGCGGATGCGGGTCGGCTTCAAGTTCCACCCGCGGGGCTACACGCCCGCGGTGCACTCGCAGCTGCTCCACATCGCGACCAATCCGGACCTGATCGACATTCCCGGGATGGCGAAGGACGTCCGGTTCGACGGGATGGTGACGCTGCAGGACAACGTCAAGGTCACCGTGTTCGAGCCGCACATGCACCTGCCGGGCGTGCGCATGTGCCTGGAGGCGACCTACGGGCAGACGGTGGAGACGCTGAGCTGCGCCGGCTACAACCACAGCTGGGTGCTGGCCTACACCTTCGAAGACGACTACGCCCCGCTGCTGCCGAAAGGCACGATCCTGCGCATCATCGGCTACTTCGACAACTCGCCGAGCAACCCCGTCGTGCCCGACCCGCGCAACTGGTCGGGCGGAGGGAACCGATCGGTCGACAACATGAACATCAACATCGGCCAGGTCATCCCGCTGACCGACGAGCAGTTCGAGGCCGAGATGGAGAAGCGGCGGCGGACGTTCCTGTCGGATGGCGAGCGGCGGGCGATTCTCGGCTGTCCGTTGTGCGTCCCCTTCGGCCGGGAGACGCCGCAGGCCGCGCGTTCGCAGTAGCGGCGTCGCGGGATGGACATGGCGAAGGCGGGCCACAGGGGCGGAACGGTGCGCGGGGCGGGACGTCGTGTCGCCGTGCTGGCTGCGCTGGCGCTCGCGGCCGGCACGCACCTGGTCGCGCAGACGATGTACCTGCGCGGCCAGACGGTCGCGCCCGCCTACGAGGGCTGGGAGAAGAACCCCGACGGGTCGATCAACCTGGTGTTCGGCTACTTCAACCGCAACTGGGAAGAGGAGATCGACGTGCCGATCGGTCCCGGCAACACGATCGAGCCCGGAGGGCCGGACCAGGGGCAGCCGACGCACTTCCTGCCGCGGCGGAACCGGTTCGTGTTCCGGGTGCGGGTGCCGGCCGACTTCGGCAACCGTGAGATCGTGTGGACGCTGACCACGCAGGGGAAGACCGAGCGCGCGTATGCCACGCTCAAGCCGGAGTACTTCATCGACAGGCTGGTCATCATCGCCAACACCGGCGCCGGCGGAGGGGGCGGGGGCGGCGACATGACGCTGCACGACAACCGGTCGCCGACGCTGCGGGTCGAGGGCGAGTCGACGAGGATCGTGCGCGTCGGCGAACCCGTGACGCTCGAGGCGCACGCCGACGACGACGGCCTGCCGCGCCCGCGATTCCATCGGCGCACCGAGCGGCCGAACCTGTACCAGACCGCACGCATCGCGCCCAACAGCTGGAACGGGCTGCGGGTCTCGTGGTTCGTGTACCGCGGCGCCGGCCGGGTTCGCTTCACGCCGCGTCAGGTGGACGTGTGGGAAGACAGCCGCGAAGGCGGCAACTCGGCGCTCTCGCCCGGCTTCGTCGCGCCGCCGGTCCCGCCCGATGGCCGCTACGTGACGACGGCCGTGTTCCAGGATCCCGGCGAGTACGTGCTCCAGTGCCTGGCGCACGATGGCGGAGCGATGGCGTCGGAGAACATCACGTTCGTCGTGCGCCCCTGAGTCGCCCCCGCGCTTGCAGCCGCTGCGGCCCGCTGAGTAGAATCGAAGTTCCCTCCGACGGGCCAGTAGCTCAATTGGCAGAGCAGCAGACTCTTAATCTGCGGGTTGAAGGTTCGATTCCTTCCTGGCTCACCACTTTCCCTAACAAATCAGCGAAT
>VFZH01000232.1 GCA_016871255.1 Acidimicrobiia bacterium
GCGGGTCGTGGCGGTGTCGCGCGGGGGCACGGCCGCCTGGTATCGCCGCGTGGCCGGCCGGTACCGCGACGTGTTCGATCTGCTCACGCCGGAGGAGTTCCGGCGCAGGAACCAGGCCCGGGCGCTCGAGGTCGGCGAGCAGAAGCAGACGCGCCTGACGTCGCTCGAATCGGACCTGCTCGCCGAGGTGGCGCGGCTCGAGGGGCTGCGCGATCCGGTGGTGCTGCACCCGGGCCTGATGCACCGGCTCTTCAACCCGTACTGGTGGGGGCATGCCGACGAGCGATGGGTGCGTGAGCACGCGCGCTTTGCGCTCCTGCCCGAGCCGTCCCCGCTGCCGTGGCCGCTGCCGGATGCGTACGTGGCAGTGAAGTTCTACTACAACGACGCGTTCCCTCCGACGCCGGAGAACCGTGCCTGTGCCGCGCGCGTGCTGCGCGACCTGGCGAACGAGGGACCGGTGGTGTCGCTGGCCACCGGGCTCCGCCTCGACGATCACGCGGCACTCGAGGAGGAAGCGCACCACCCGCAGCCCGTGGCGGCGGGCGCGGCGTCGATGAACCTGGCGGCGCAGGATGCGATCGTCAGCCGCGCGAGGGCGTGGGTCGGCACCTACGGCGGCTTCGCGTACCTGGCGCCGTTCCGGGGTGTGCCCGCACGCGCCTACTACTCGGATCCCGACGGCTTCTCGCGCCGCCACCTCGACCTCGCGCAGTCGGTGTTCGCCGGCTTCGGGTCCGGGCTGCTGGCGCTCGCATCGGTCCACGACGCGCCCCGCCTGGCGGTGGCGCGATGATTCGCGTGCTCGCCACGGTGGACACCTTCGCGCGCCAGCAGAAGCGGCGCTGGGTGGCGGAGCTCCGGCGCGGCGTCAAGCTGACACGCCGGGCGATCGAGCATGGTGTCGCGGGCGTGTCGCGGCAGGTGGCGAAGGCCTGGGTGCCGCGGCGCCGGCGCCTCGATCGCGCGTGGGCGCTCCGGATGCCGAAGCTGCTGCGCCCCTTCAAGATCGCCGGTGAACGGCTGCGCAACCTCCCGCTGATCGTGCGGAACCTGTCTCGCAAGGCGCTGCTCTACGTGTGGGGGCTGCGGCGGCCCTTCCTGCACTGGCGATCGCGTCGCCGGCGGATGCAGGAGAAGTGGACGGCGATCCGGTTCGAGGCGCGGATCGAACAGGAGATCGAGCGGCTCGCCGACACAGGCGGGCCGCTGGTGGTGGGGCCGTGGCTGTCGGAAGTGGGCTACGAAACGCTCTACTGGGTGCCGTTCGTGCGGTGGTTCCAGTCCGCCTACCGGATCAAGGCCGACCGGCTGCTGGTGCTGTCGCGGGGGGGCGCCGCCGCGTGGTACGCCGACATCACGCCGCACCAGCTGGAGGTGTTCGACTTCGTCGCGCCCGAGACGTTCGCGGCCTTCAACGCCTCGCGCAGCGAGGGCCCGGGCGGGACGATCAAGCAGCTCGAGCCCTCCGCCTTCGAAGCGGATCTCGTCGCTCGCGCGCAGGCCGAGTGGGGCGTGCGGGGCGCGCGCGTGCTGCACCCGTCCCTCATGTACCGGTTGTTCCAGCAGTTCTGGGCCGGCAACCGGTCGCTCGAGTTCCTCGACGAGCACACGACATACGCCCGGATCGCTCCGCCGCCGGACGCCGCCGCGCCGCTGCCGGCGCTCCCGGCCGACTACGTCGCGGTGAAGTTCTACTCGGCGCAGTCGCTGCAGGACACGCCCGAGACGCGCCGCGTCCTCCGCGAGCTGCTGGCGGGGCTGGCGGAGCGCCATCCGGTCGTCATGCTCGACACCGGGCTCGCGCTCGACGACCACGGGGACTACGCGTTCGCGCCGGAAGGGCGCATCGTCAGCGCCCGCGCATGGATGACGCCGCGGAACAACCTGGCGGTGCAGACGCGGCTGATCGCCGGCGCGCGGGCCTTCGTGGGCACCTGCGGGAGCGTGGCGTGGCTGGCGCCGATGCTCGGGACCGACACCACGGCGGTGATGACCGACGTGCGCTTCCTCAACGTGCACCTGCACGCGGCCCGGCGCGTGTACAGGGTGCTCGACGCCGGGCGGTTCACGCCGTTCGACCTCGGCGCGCTGTCGTCGCTTGGCCTGGGCCTGAGCGGTATCGGGCCGGCTGAAACCGGCCCCCACAGGGCATGAGTCGGGCGCGAGACCCACATTCGTGGGGGCCGGCTTCAGCCGGCCCGGCGCGGCGCGAGTCATTGACTCCGTGACGATCCTGTTCATCGCGCGGCACTGCGGATACCTCCGCAACTTCGACAGCGCGATCCGTGCGTTGGCGGCACGCGGCCACCAGGTCCGGCTGGCCGTCGAGAAGGACGACCTGATGGGGAGTCGCCGGCTGGTGGACGCCATCATCAGCGACCATCCGTCCGTCAGCCTGACCACGGCGCCGACCCGCACGAAGGAGGAGCTCGCCGAGCGCGTGCGCCAGCTCCGGCTCGCGATCGACTACATCCGGTTCCGGGATCCGCTGTACAACCGCGCGCGGCACCTGCGGGAGCGGGCGAAGGCGCGGGCGCCGGAAGGGATCGTGCAGCTGCTGAATCGCCCACTCGTCCGGCGGCGCCCCGGGCGCGCGGCGGTCGGCGCGGCGCTGCGCTGGCTGGAGGGC
>VFZH01000233.1 GCA_016871255.1 Acidimicrobiia bacterium
CGATGCCGGCTGCGCCAAGCCAGATGGTGGCATCCAGCGCGACGAACAGCGGACCGAACCCGACGCCGGCCGTCACCATCGTCATCGTGGTCACGGACGACAGGCCAAGGCCCAGCCCGAAGGCCAGCGCCGCCGTGACCAGACGCGAGTCGCCGACCGTTCGAAGACCGGCCAGGTGCATCCACAGCCACACGGCCGCCACGGGCAGCACCAGCCCGACCGAAGCCGCGATCATGGAGCGAGTCGCCGGTAGAGCCGATCGCCGCTGTCGAGGGTGACGATGGGATAGAAGCCCGCGAGCCGCGGATCGGCCTCGGGCCGTATCGTGCCGCGGGGCACGATGATGAACTCCGCACCCGGACGGGCGTGTACGGTCCGCGGCACCAGCGCGTACTGTGCCACGTAGTGGAGCTGCACCGGGTCGCCCGGGTTGTCGTCACTGTCCGGCTCGAGGAAGCTGACCTCGCCGAAGGGCGGCAGGTACGGGGAGAGCGATCGGAACGTGCGATCGAGGGCGGCCGTCTGGTCGATCGGGCGCGCGGTCGCGATGCCCCACGTCACCCAGGCGTTGTCCACCGCCCAGGCCAGCAACGCCGCGCCAACCAGGATGGGCCCGACGCGTCGCACCCGTTCGCGGGCTGTCGTCAACACTTCGGTCACACGGCGATCGTAGCCGAAGCGGGTCGGCTCGGAGCGCGAGGCTCGCCGCAGGCGAGCTTCGCCGTAGCCTCGCCGGAGCCTTGGCGGAGGCGGGGCGAAGGCGGGCCACGGGTAGAATGCGGCCACTCCCTCCCGACACGCATGAACACGATCCTCCTGCTCGTCGCCACCCGACCGTGGCACGCGTCAACGGCGCGCGCGCTGCTGACGCGGGGGCTGCTGGCCGTGGCCGTGTTGTCGGTGGAGATGCAGGCCGTCACCTGGGCCGGGGTCGGGTCGCTCCGGACGCTCGTGGCTGTCAACGCCGCGCTCGCCGTGTCAGCCTGGCTGCCGTGGCCG
Source organism: Acidimicrobiia bacterium (assembly GCA_016871255.1). Taxonomy (GTDB): domain Bacteria; phylum Acidobacteriota; class Vicinamibacteria; order Vicinamibacterales; family UBA2999; genus VFZH01. Next base: position 1,000 of record VFZH01000233.1, read on the forward strand.
CAGGGCGCAACGACAGACGGGCCGCGCTGGTCCGGAGCCAGACGCGCGTTCGCGGCCGTGCCGCGACCCGCGCTCGTGGCCATGGCCGCGCTGGTGCTCCTGCTCGCCATGCTGCGGCCGTTCGAGGCCGCAGACCCGTACCACGTCAACAAGATGACGTGGATCGCCGCGTCCGGATCGCTGGCGCACGACCCGGCCACCGTACCGAAGATCAACGTCCTGAACTTCGTCTACGAGCTGGTCCTGGCCGACGTGTCGCAGGTCCCGCTGGCGGGGGACTGGCTGCTCCGGCTGCACGGCATCTTCGGGCTGGCGCTGTTCGTCCTCGCGCTCGCCTCGGTGCAGGAGCTGCTGGGTGCCCGGCCCGGGTGGATCTGGTCGGTGGCGCTGGTCGTGCCAGCGGTGTTCCACCAGTTCGTCCTCGCCAAGAACGACCTGCTCGGTGGTGTGCCGGCCCTGGTCGCGCTGGCGTGGGTGGCGGCGCGACCCAGGGTGACCGACCCGCGTGAGGTCGCGTGGGCATGCTGGCTCGGGGGCTTCGCCGTGGCCGTCAAACTGACCAACCTGCCGCTCCTGGTGGTCCTGGGGGTCGCACTGCTGTGGGACCACCGGTTGCGGTGGCGCCCGCTCGCCGTCGCCGGCGGCGGGGTACTGGCGGGCCTACTGGCGGGCGGCTTCTTCCACACGCTCGGACAGAACCTGCGCGTGTACGGAGCGCTCATGCCGATGGACGATCAGGGCAACGTCAACGCGGGTGTCGTCGAGGTGCTCGTCGGCGCGGCGCGTTTCGGCGCGAGCCTGCTCGATCTGGGGCTGTTCACCAGGGCCTGGTGGCCCGGGCGCGGAGGCTGGGGCAGCACCTTCGGGCTGCCGTTCGTGTGGGCCGTCGTCGCCGTGGCCGCGGCGGCCGTCGCCGGCCGCCGGGCACCTGGCACCGGCCGGGTGCTGCTGGCCGTTTCGGCACCCCTGCTGATGTTTGCCGCCACCTTCCCCGATGCGGACATCGCGCACCGCCTGGCGCTGGCACCGGGCCTGCTGCTGGTCGCCTGGGCTGCGCACCTCGTGCAGAGCGGGCACGCGCCCGCGTTCGCAGGCACGGCCGCCCGGGTGTGTGTGGCCCTGTCGGCCGCCCAGATCGCGCGCAGTGCGCTGCTGTATCTGGGACTCTCGCTATAATTGCCTGTTTCCCGCATGTCCAGTCCTTCCGACGGCGCGCCGCGCGTGGTGGTGATCATGCCGGCCCGCAACAGCGCACGAACGCTCGAAGCCACGGTCGCGGCGATCCCGCCGGGGTCGGTGGACGAAATCGTGCTGGTCGACAACGCCAGCCGGGACGACACGGTGGCGATCGCCGAGCGGCTGGGCCTGACCGTCGTCCGACACCCGGTCGATCGCGGCTTCGGCGGCAGCATCAAGACCTGCTTCCGCACGGCGCTGGCGGCGGGAGCGGACTACATCATCGAACTGCACCCGGACAACCAGTACGATCCGGCCTTCATTCCGGCGCTGCTGCAGCGCGCACGGTCGGGCGACTACGCCATCGTGATCGGCTCGCGTTTCCTGCCCCCGCGC
>VFZH01000234.1 GCA_016871255.1 Acidimicrobiia bacterium
TGAAGGCGGCGATGGCCGAGATGGGGTTGCTCGAGCTCACCTATCGCCTGCCGATGGTGCCGCCGCGGCCTGCCACGATGGATCGCATCCGGGCCGTGCTGGCGCGCCTGGCCCTCCCTACGTAGCGCCGGTCCATGCCGGAGCCAGGGGGCCTCGGGTCCGTTGACGCGGCGGTCGCGTTGACGCGCGCCCTCGTGGACATCGATTCCACGACCGGGCGCGAAGGCGATGCGGTGCGCCGGCTTGCCGCCGAACTGTCCCGCCGGGGCTATCGCGTGGACGAGCAGCCGGTGTCCGCGGACCGCTTCAACCTGTTCGCGCACCTGGGCGAGCCGCCGCGGGTCGTCCTGTCCACGCACATCGACTGCGTCCCGCCGTTTTTTCCCAGCCGCGAGCAGACCGGGGTGATCGTTGGCCGGGGGGCGTGCGACGCCAAGGGCGTTCTCGCCGCGCAGGTCACCGCCGCCGAGCGGCTGCGCGCGGGCGGCGAACGGCGGTTCGGCCTGCTGTTCGTCGTGGGGGAGGAGCGGGGCAGCGACGGCGCCCGGGTGGCGAACGCGCACGCGCCCGACGACGTCCGGTATCTGATCGACGGCGAGCCGACCGACAACCGCCTGGGTCTCGCCACGCGCGGGTCGCTGCGCGTGCGGCTGCGCGCGACCGGTCGCGCCGCGCACTCGTCGTTCCCGGAGCTGGGCGACTCGGCCATCGACAAGCTGCTCGACGCGCTGATGGTCATTCGGGGCATCGCGCTGCCGGAGGACCCCCTCCTCGGCCGGACCCACTACTCCGTCGGGATGATCGAGGGCGGTGTCGCGCCCAACGTCGTGTCGCCCGATGCGTCGGCCGAGCTGCTGTTCCGCACCGTGGGGCCCGGCGCGGACGTGATGCAGGCCCTGGACGTGGCCGGGACGATCGTCCAGGTCGAGGAGGTGGCGGACATCCCGGCCGTGCGCCTGCACACCGTGCCCGGGTTCGAGACGGCGGTGTTTCCCTTCGCCACCGACGTACCGGCGTTGACGCGCTGGGGGACGCCGCTGCTGGTCGGCCCCGGCTCGATTCACGCCGCGCACACCGACGAGGAGCACCTGGCCGTCGAGGAACTGGCGCAGGCAGTGGATCTGTACGTGCGGCTGGTGCAGCAGTTGCTGGCGGTACGCTAGACTCGACAGTCTCGGCGGGCCGCACCGCGGCCCGGTCCCTCGGTAATCTCAGCCTGTGAACCGCGTCAGGGCCGGAAGGCAGCAGCGCTAAGCGGATCCTGTGATGTACGGAGGTCGGCCGGACCGCGGTGGGGCCCGTCGGGATGCCGGCCCTTCCGTTCGCCTCAGGTGCTCATGACGTTCCAGGTGCTCGCCCGCAAGTGGCGCCCGCAGCGCTTCGACGAGGTCGTGGGCCAGCACGCGGTCACGCGCACGCTGCAGAACGCGGTCGCCAGCGGTCGCGTGGCGCACGCGTTCGTGTTCGCCGGTCCGCGCGGCTGCGGAAAGACCACGACCGCGCGGATCCTCGCCAAAGCGCTGAACTGCGTCGCGGGGCCCACACCGCAGCCGTGCGGCGAGTGCGACGCCTGTACCGAGATCGCCCAGGGGCGCGACATCGACGTGCTGGAGATCGACGGGGCCAGCCACACGGGCATCGACAACATCCGCGACGTCGTGATCGCCGGTCTCGCCATCGCCCCCGTGCGTGACCGCCGCAAGATCTTCATCATCGACGAGGTGCACCAGCTTTCGGCCCCGTCGTTCAACGCGCTGCTCAAGTCGATCGAAGAGCCGCCGCCGCACGTCGTATTCATGATGGCGACGACCGAGCTGCACAGGATCCCGGAGACGATCCTCTCGCGCTCGCAGGTCTTCGAGCTCCGCACCATCCCGACCCGCGCCATCGTCACCCAGCTCCGCAAGATTGCCGATGCGGAAGGGATCGAGGTGCCCGACGCGGGTCTGGCGCTGATTGCACGGGCTGCCGAAGGCAGCATGCGGGACGCGCAGAGCGCGCTCGATCAGGTGCTGGCGTTCGCCGGGCAGAGGATCTCGGCCGAGGACGTGTCCACCGTGCTCGGGCTGGTGGGCCGGGACCTGCTCCTGGATCTGATCGAGGCCGTGCTCGACGAGGATGCGCCGCGTGCCTTCGCGCTGGCGGACCGCGCGACCGAGTCGGGGTTCGACCTGCGTCTCGTGTGCCGGGAGCTGGCGGCCGCGGTGCGCGACATGATGATCCTGTCGATCGATCCGGCGCGCGCGGACGAGGGAGAGATCGCGGAGTCGGCGCGCGAGCGCCTCACCGCGCTGGCTGCCAGGTTCTCGCGTGAGGATCTGCTGCGCGCCTTCGACGTGCTGGCCAGAGGTGAGCAGGACGTGCGTGGCGCCGCCCAGCCGCGGTTCCACTTCGAGATGGTGTTGCTGCGCTGGATGCACCTGCGGAAGCTGGTGCCGCTCGCGGAGCTGCTGCACGGGGGGATGCCGGCAGAGGGCCCGCCGGCCGTGGCCGGGCGGGGCGCGGCGCCGCCGCTGCGGACGCCTGTTCGCCCACCCTCCGTCGA
>VFZH01000235.1 GCA_016871255.1 Acidimicrobiia bacterium
GCCCGGGACCTGGACGAGCACCTGCGGCATCTCGCGGCGGCGCTCGACCGAACCGGGGACGAGCGGCACGAGCTCGAGCGGCGTGCGCTGCGATTCGTCAGGCCTGCCGGCCGGACCGTGCCCGTGTCGGACGTGCTCGCCGGCGCCATCGAGTCCTGGGTGGCGTCGCACGCCGCCGCCGGGGCGCCGGCCGCGCCCTGACCGTCGGGCGGCCGCCCCCGACGGGCGCGCGCGGACTTCCGAGTCAATCGTCACATCATCACTCGTCAATCGACAAGTCACTCCCCAATCAGCAATCCTCAATCAGCAATCCTCAGTCAGTCTTCGCCATTGCCCTGATTTCCCATGTGCGGCATTTTCGGATTCGCCGACTGGCGCCGCCCGCTGCCTGCAGCAGGGGACCTCACACGCGTGACGAATCTGCTCCGGCACCGGGGCCCGGACAGCGGCGGGTACTGGTCCGGCCCGGGCGTGTTCTTCGGGCACCGCCGCCTCGCGATCATCGATCTCGCCGGCGGCGATCAGCCGATGCTGACCGCGGACGGCCGCTACGTCGTCACCTTCAACGGCGAGATCTACAACTACCCCGAGCTGCGCGACGAGCTGTCCGGCGGCGGGGCGCGGTTCCGGACCGCGTCCGACACCGAGGTCATCCTCGAGGGCTACCGCGCCTGGGGCACGGCCGTGGCCGAACGCCTCGAAGGCATGTTCGCGTTCGGGGTGTGGGACCGCGAGGCTAGGACGCTGTTCGTCGCGCGCGACCGGTTCGGCGAGAAGCCGCTGCTCTACGCCGCTTCGCCGGGGCGCCTCGTGTTCGCATCCGAGCTGGCGCCGCTCGCTGCGATCGGCGCAGGTGACGCAGCCATCGATTTCGAGGCGCTCGCCGGTTACCTGTGCCTCAACTACGTGCCCGGCACGCGCACGCTCCGCGCAGGCGTCCGCCGGTTCGCGCCGGCCACCTGGACGCTGTTCGGCGAGTCGGGTGAGATGGCGTCCGGGCAGTACTGGCGCCCGGCGAGTCCGGATGCAGGCCCGTCTCCGGCCACGCCGTCCGATCGCGGCGCGCTGCTCGACGCGCTGCAGGAGCGGGTCGATCACGCCGTCCGGATGACGCTGCGCAGCGACGTGCCCGTCGGGGTGTTCCTGTCCGGCGGTGTGGACTCGGCCCTCGTCGCGGAAAGCGCCGCCCGGCAGGGACATCTCGAAGCGGCCTTCTGCGTGGACGTTGCCAGCGAGCGGCTCTCGGAATGGCGCCGCGCCCGCCACGTCGTCGAGCGTCTTGGCATCGAGGGGGTGCGCGTCCCGCTCGACCCGGGTGCCCTCGGGCGGTTCGTCGAGATCGCGGGGCACCTGGATGACCCGACCGCCGATTCCTCCGCGATTCCCGTCTGGAGCGTGGCTGAAGCCGCGGCTCGCCGCGTGAAGGTCGTGCTCAGCGGCGACGGTGGAGACGAGCTGTTCGGCGGCTACCTCACCTACCCGGGTGCCCGGATGCACGCGCGATTGACGACGATCGTGCCCCGGGCGGTCTGGTCTGGTCTGGGGCGGCTGGCTGACGCGACCGGAGTCGGCGGGGCGGCGGTGGCGGGGCCGCTCTACAGCGCACGCCGGCTGCTCCGTCTGCTCGCCCTGCCGACCGGGCAGGCGCACTTCGCGTGGAATGGAGCGTGGACGCCCGCGCAGGCGGCATCGCTGGTCGGTGCGCGCCGCGACGCCGACACCGTGGCAGGTACGCTGGCTGGGCTGGCCGCCGCCTGGGGGCTCGACGGCGAGCCCTCGATCCATGCGCTCCAGCTCGCGGACGTCGGCGAGTACCTGCCCAATGACATCCTGGCGAAGGTGGACCGCGCCACCATGGCGCACGGCCTGGAGAGCCGGGCGCCGCTGCTCAACCACCGCGTGGCCGATTTCGCGCTCTCGATGCCGCCGGTGTGGCGCGCGACGTCGAGGAGGCACACGAAGGTGCTGCTGCGCGCGCTGTGCGCCCGCCACTTTGGTGAGGACTACGCCCGGGCGCCCAAGCTGGGGTTCAGCATCCCGGTCCACGAGTGGCTGCGCACGGGCGGGCGCGCGCTGATGCAGGAGCTGCTCGCCGGGGAACGCGTCGCCCGTCTGGGTGCACTCGAGCCCTCGATCGTCAGCGACACCGTGAACGCTCACCTGACGGGTCGCCGCACGTACGGCACCGAACTCTGGGGCCTGATGGTGCTGGTGACCTGGTTCGAGCAGCGGATCGCGTCGCCGCCGGCGATCCGCGATCTGCCTCCCGCGGACGACGTCAGGGCGAGTCGGGGCGGGTAGGGCGAGTGGGGCTTAGAGCCGATCCTAAAACACTCATGCCTGCTGCCAGGCGATGAGCGCGCATCCGAGGTGTACGAGGGCGAGGTAGTTCGCGCCCTTCCGTTCCCACCGAATGAGCAGGCCACGGAACCGGTTGTGC
>VFZH01000236.1 GCA_016871255.1 Acidimicrobiia bacterium
CGCAGCAGGCCATCGGAAGGCGACCACCGCGGCTCGGAGCGGACCCAGCGCTCGCGCACCGAGCGGCGCAGCGCGGGCGCCAGGTGCAGGATGTAGTGCGCGTGGCCGCGCACGGCCGCCGGATCGGGGTGCTCCAGCAGTTCCCGCAGCACGGCGAGGTCGTACTCCTGGTCGTCGATCGCCTGTTCGGCCGAGGGCGGCGCGGGCCAGGCCAGCGTGGCGGACGCGGCGGCGTGCGCCGCGCGCTCCAGCTCGTCGTGCTGCGGCAACACGCCGGTCGTGGCGCGCAGCAGATCCAGCGCGTAGAACGACGGGACGCGGGGACGCGCCTCGGCCACGTCGATGCGCGGATAGGAGACGTAGAGCCGCTCGGTCGCCGCGCCGACCGCCAGGTGCAGGAGCAGCCGCTCGGCGCCGGTCCGTGTTTCGTGCGTGGCCAGCCGATCGTCCAGGCGGACGCGCGCCGCGTCCAGCAGCAGCGCGTCCTGGTACGCCTTCCTGGGAAACATCCGCTCCGCCAGCCCCGGGACGAACACGACGCGGAACGCCCGGCCCCGCGCCTGTTCGGGCGTGCCGACGTAGACGCGGCCGTAGCGATGGCGAGGCGGATCGTCGCCGACGGTGGCAAGACGATCGGCGAGGACGCCGGTGACTTCCGGCAGCGCGATGTCGCCGATCGGACCCATCGGGCGCAGGTCCGCGAGGACGCGCAGCACGTGTGCGGGCGTGCCGAGCGCACGCCGCGCGATGGCCGACAACCGCTCCAGCCACCTGGCCCACGAATCGACCTCCGGCCAGGCCGCCATCTCGTCGATGAGCGGCAGCGCGAACGCGCGCAGCGCGTCGAGCCGCTCCAGATCCACGCGGAGGCCTCTCGCCGCCGGCAGCTCGGGGCTCTCGCGCTCGACCTCGGCGAGGCGGGCGCTGAACTCCGCACGCAGGCCATCGAGCCGGCGCGGCCAGCGTTCGCGTCCGGTGATGACGCTGGCGGCGTCGATCAGCGTTTCCCAGTGGCGGGGAGAGGGCGTGGCGGCGCCTCTGTCGCTCCCGGTCTCGTCCGCCATCGTGTCCGCCTCACCGTCCGCCGCCGCAGCCGTCGCACGCGACCTAAGCGCCTCGTCGTCGGCGGCCGTCCAGCCGTCGGCCGGGGTGGGGGACGGCACCTGCCCCAGCGAGAGGTACTCCGCGAAGCGGCGCGCCGAGAGGTGCTCGACGGCGCACCGCAGCAGCGCCACGAACGCGCGCCCTGCCGGGTGCGGGCGCCTGGTGCCGCGATCGAACCAGGCGGGCACACCGCCGCGGTCGAGGGCGGACTCGAGGAGGCCGTGATACGCGTGCGGCGCGCGCACGAGGATCGCCATCTCGTCGAACGGCACGCCGCGGGCGGCCTCGTCGAGCAGCCGGCGCACGATTTCGACCGACTCGCGCCCTTCGCCGGGCGCAGAGAAGACGGTGAGCGACCCGTCCGGGTCGCGCACCGACGGCGGGTTCGGGTCGAAGAGGTGCCGCCGCAGGCTCGCGAGATCACCCTGGTCATCGTCTTCGTCGACGCTGCCGGACGTCAGATGCGCGGAGAGCGCCGCCGCCGTGCGCGTGTCGTGGGCGGGCAGGGTGGCCATCGCCTCCGACGCGTGCGCGAGCAGGGCGGCGGCAAACGAGGCCTCGGCTGCGCTGGAGAGCGGCACGTCGAGCAGGGCCACCACCGAGCCGGCCACCGGATGCCGCGCCACGAGGCCGGCAGCCGTCCGGAACAGCGTGGCGCGATCGACCGACGAGGCGGCAGCGAAGCCCGCCTCGATCCGGGCCAGCAGCACCGCCAGGTCCGGTCCGGACATCCCCGCGAGGCCGAGCCGCGAGGTATCGACGTCTTCCAGCCTGAGCTCGCCGACTGTCTGCGCGAGGCCGCGCGCGAAGCCCGGCGTCCGCGCGACCTCACCGAAGTACTGCAGCTCTCCAGCCTCGAGCGCTGCCGCGGTCGCGCGCGCCGCCACGGCTTCGGCACCCAGGCCCGACGCGGGCGCCAGCCCCCGGCCGCCGAGC
>VFZH01000237.1 GCA_016871255.1 Acidimicrobiia bacterium
ACGGCCCGGACGTAGGAGACCACCAGCGCCACGCTGGTGAGCGCGGCGATGGCGAACGCCAGGCGCAGGTTGATGCGGTCCACCAGGTACGCGAGCAGCAGGTGGAACGCAAAGAAGGCCGCCGAGATGAACCAGTAGTGCATCGGGTGGAGCGCCGACCCTGACGTAGCGCCCGCGATCACCATCACGGTGAGGAAGAAGAGGAGCGACACCGGCGCGAAGAGGGTCACGCGGGCGGCGAACGGACCGGGGTTCGTGCGCTCCGGCATCTCCATGCCGATCCCCTGGCCGGCAATCAGGTTCTCGAACCGCCAGGTGAGGTCCGCGCCGTCGTCACGCCGCGTGAGCGTGTCGGGAGACAGGGTGCCGGCCGGGAAGTCCACGTCGGGAAAGCTGGTGCGCATGGCGAGCTCGAACGCCCGGACCTGGGCGGCTCCCGACGAAGCGAAGGCGTACGTCCAGCTGCGCATGCCACGCGACCGGTAGCCGACGTGAAGGGTGAGGGCGGCACCGGGCGCCACTGCGGTCTCGCTGACGATGGCCCCGGATTCGTTCGCGTCGGGCGTCAACGGCTGTCCGTCGAGGGTGAACACGAAGTCGTCCAGGAGCGCGTCTTCGGCGGGCAGCGGGAACCGGATCCGAACGGTCCGCGCATCCGGATCCGGGTTGTGGAACTCGTAATCGGCATCGAACGCCACGGTGTACGTCGGGTACCAGAGCAGCCCTCGCTGACGCTGTTCGAGATCGATCTCGACCCGAGCCCGGGTCCGTTCCACGGCAACCGGGACTTCACGTTCCACGGCACGGGTGACCTCTTCCCGGACCGGCGCGGCGGCCGCGCTCGTGGTCTCGACGACCTCGACCTCGTTCTCCGGGCGCAGCAGCTGGACGACCGGCGCGACCTGGCGGTGCGGGCGGCCCCAGAGGGCCTGCACCTCCCGCTCGAGCTGCTGGTCGGACTCACCGGCGCGAATGAAGAGCGACGCACCCAGCACGACCCAGGCGAGCGAAGCGCCGAGGAAGATGACGACGATGGCGATGAGGCGACGAACGGTCACGGTGTCCTCCCTGCCGCGGATTCACCGCGGCCGAGTCAGGAGGATGCAACGGCTGGCCCTGCCGAGTCTTGAGCGGATGATGAGGGAGCGGTGAGAAACAGCTGATTTCGGCCAGCCGCCGCCGCGCGAGGCCGTGATGGTATTCGCAGCGGCCGGCGTCAGCTGGCCGACAGGGCGCGCCCCCGAGCGGGCCGGGCGGTCAGGCCCCAGGTGAGAGCGCACCCGAAGGCGCCGCCTTCGAAGGCACTGAGGAGCACGCGTGTGAGCCGGCCGAAGTCCGGCTCGCCGATCAGACGTCCGAGCGGAGCCAATGCGAGTTGTGCGTCGGGTGACGAGCCGGCGATCTCGTTGATCAGGCCGCCGATCAGCGTCCCGCCTGCTGCGGAAAGCGCCGCGGCCCCGATGGCGACGATGGCTGCCACCGTCGCGGCGGCAGTCACGCGGCGGCGGCCCTCGGGGGCAGCCAGCCCGCCACCCGGTGGCTGGCGGGTTGCAAGCGCGTAGCCGAGCCCGGCCGTCCCGCCGATCACCAGTCCTTCCGCGAGGCTGTAGCCGGTCAGCAGGCCGTCGCCGACGAGCCCGGCGACGAGTGCCCGCAGCACCAGGTTCGCCCCGAGCGCAACCACGAGTCCGGTGACGCCGCCACAGAAGACGAGGCTCCATCCGCGATGTGACCGCGAGAGCACTTCGGCGGCGGCGAGACCGGCGCCGATGCCGGCCGCACCCGCGCCGCCGGCCGCAACCCCGAGCGCTGCGAGCGCCAGCGCGACGCTGAGGCTTGCAGACGAGCCCGGCGCCAGCACCAGCAGCGTGCCGCCCAGCGCGCCGG
>VFZH01000238.1 GCA_016871255.1 Acidimicrobiia bacterium
AATTCTCGGACAGGCTCCTGGTAACCGTGTTCGCGGGTGGTGGGACGACGCCGGTCTCCGCCGCGGCGAGCCAAGTCTTGAGCCCACTATCGGTTTCTTTTGACTCGGTGACCGCACTCGCAGTGGCTCCAACCGGCGAGGTTTTGGCCGGGGTCAATAGTAGCGGCCGGGTTGTAAGGATCAGCCCCCAGGGACTCAGTCCGATTGGAGGAGGTTTTGGTCCGGTCCTGGCAATCGCCGCCCTCTCCTCGAGCGATCTCTTCTTCACGGTCGCTGAGGAGCATTCGGTTCGCCGCTTAAGCGCGGGGAACAACTCCAGCTTCGTGGGAGGTGTGAATCCAGGTTTTAACGGCGACGGCCGGGCGCCAGGCCAGACGACTCTGACATCGCCCTTCGGTCTCGCGGTCCTCGGAGGCAACCTCTACGTCGCCGAGCGCTTCGGATGCCGCATCCGGCGCGTCCCGCTCACTCCCAACGCCACGGTCAGCACGCTTGCGGGCACTGGAGTTTGCGGCTCAGGGCCTGGGGAACTGCTAAACCCCGTTCATCTTGTGACAGATGAAGAATCCCTGTTCGCCGCCGAGCAGTTTCGCGTCAAACGGGTTTCGATCCAGGGGCAGATCACACCGTTCGCGGGGACCGGCTTCAACGCACAGACCGGTGACGGCGGCGCGCCGGCCTCCGCTCAGTTAACTCAAGTAGGGGGCTTGGCCAGCGAGTTCGAGGGACGGGTCTACATCGTGAGCCCGGACCGCGTGCGAGTGGTGACATCAGAGCGCGTGCGACTGGACGTCACGAGCAATTCGACGGGCATCTTCTCCGCCTCGATCGATGGAGCGGCGCCGTCCGTCCGTCCCTCGACGAGCGTGATCCCCGGCATCCCGCACTCGGTTGCCACCCCGGCCGCCGTGCCGGTGTCAACGACAGTGCGCGAGCGGTTCCTGCAGTTCACAGGGCGGTCCAGCGCGGGGCCCTCCTTGACCTTCGTGATGCCCTGGGCCGCCACTGTGATCAACGCCGAGTACCGCCGCCAGTTCACCCTCGCGGTGTCGATTACGCCGGCCGGCGGTGGACGCGTCAGCCGGCGCGAAGGCAATTCTCCATCAGCGTTCCTGGCAAGCGCGTTCCACGACGAAGGATCAACCGTGCGGCTGGAGGCATTTCCGAGCGACGGATTCGGCTTTGGCTCGTTCACCGATGGTCCCTCGGTCTCCTCGGTGACTCCGCGTGACCTGCAGATGAACCAGGCAAAGACGGTCGCGGCTGCCTTCAATCCGATCGGCGGATTCGTCCCGATCCGTCTCAACATGGGAGGTCCCACGTTCGTCGACGACATCGGGCAAACCTGGCAGGAGCAGACCGTCGCATCTCCTCAGTCGACCACCGAGATCATCCAGGGGACACCCAATCAAGTCCTCTACCAGACCGCCGGAGCCTCGTCGATCGCCACGGGGACTTTGCGATTCAACGTCCCGGTTCCGCCGAACCGGAACTACAACCTGCGGCTCAAGTTCGCGGATTTCGTGTCCACGGCGCCGCTTCAGCGCCTATTCCACATCAACGTCAACGGCGCCCGCGTGGAGACCAACCTGGATCTCTTCTCGCAGTCGGGTGGACGCAGCCGGGCCCTCGACAAACTCTACAGCGTCACCCAGGGCTCCGCATCGGAAATGGTGGTGGAGCTCCCCACCGCAGGCCGCGCGATCCTGAACGCGCTTCAAGTGGCTCTGGTGCAAATTCCGAGTCGAGCCAAATTCGGTAACGGCCGACGTCTCGATCGAACCCGACTCCGATCACGCAGCCAACGCGGCTCGCCAGATCTCCGGCATCGTCGCCCCTGCCCCGCCTAG
>VFZH01000239.1 GCA_016871255.1 Acidimicrobiia bacterium
CGCCGCGGCCGCGTCGGCCCCCGGCACCGGGAGCGAGCCGGCCGGCGGGGCGGCGATGCCGACGTCGGCCGATCGCATGCGGCCGGTCAGGACGAGGCCCGCCGCGAAGCCGCAGGCGAGGAGCAGGCTGCCGAGCACGAGTCTGCGCAGGGTCATGACACCTGGACCCGCTGCGCGCCGGCGACGCCGGCCCGTGGCAGGTGGATGGTCAGCACGCCGTCGCGCAGATCGGCGGTGACCCGGTCCGCGTCCACGCCGTGGGGCAGCTGGAAGGTCCGGCCGAAGGTCCCGCGCCCACGCTCGATCCGGTGGTACTGCTCGTGACCGGTCGCGCGCCCGGGCCGGCGGCCTTCGAGGATGAGGCGGCCCTCGTGTACGTGGAGCTGGATGTCGTCCCGCCGGAGGCCCGGGACCTCGACCGTCAGGGCGTACCCGTCGGCCGTCTCCACGAAGTCCACGGGCGGTGCCCACCCGGGCTGGGCGGCGGCGCTGCGATCGAGCCGCCGCTGCAGGGCCAGCAGGTCGCCGAGCGGATCCCAGCGGACGAACGCCATGACCGGATCGTAGCAAAAGAGGGCGTGTGTTAGCATCGAGCCCCGAATCATGGCATCCGTCCAGGCGACCAAACTGCGGAAGGGGAATCTCGTCCGCATCGGGCAGGACCTGTTCCGCGTGCTCGAACTCCAGCACGTGACGCCGGGCAACCTGCGTGGCTTCGTCCGGGTGAAGTTCCGGAACATCCGGAACGGCACCCTGTCGGATCAGAAGCTCCGCTCGGAGGACACGCTCGAGCGCGCGACGCTCGACGAGCGCCAGATGCAGTACCTGTATCAGGACGGGGATCTGCACTACTTCATGGACACGTCGACCTACGAGCAGGTGCATATCGCGGCGGAGGCGCTGGGCGATTCGCTGCAGTTCCTCAAGCCGGAGATGACGATCTCCGTGGAGTTCGACGGGAGCGAGGCGGTCGGGATCGAGCTGCCGCAGTCCGTCGATCTGCGCGTGGCCGACACCGTGCCGGCGATCAAGGGCGCGACGGCGAGCGCGCAGGTGAAGCCGGCGACGCTCGAAACCGGCCTGGTCGTGCAGGTGCCGCCGTTCATCAGCCCCGGCGACACCGTGCGCGTCAACACCGAAACCGGGGAGTATCTCTCGCGCGCCTAGGCGCGCGGCCCTCCTCATGCCGGGCCGGCGCGCCTGCGCCCGGCCGGTCCCAGTCATCCCATGGACGTGACCCGGCGCCCCGACACGGGCTGGATCGAAGTGGTCGTCGGCAGCATGTTCAGCGGCAAGAGCGAGGAGCTCATCCGCCGCCTGCGGCGCGCGCAGATCGCGCGGCTCAAGGTCCAGATCTTCACCCCGGCCGTCGATCGGCGGCACGGGCGCGGCCAGATCGTGTCGCACAGCGAGATGCGCATTCCGTCGGAGGCGGTGGCACGGTCGCGCGACCTGCTCACCCGTGTCCGGCCGGACACGCAGGTCATCGGCATCGACGAGGGCCAGTTCTTCGACCGGGAGCTCCCGCGTGTGTGCACGCGCCTGGCGGGGCGGGGGATCCGGGTGATCGTGGCCGGACTGGACCAGGACTACCGGGGCCGGCCGTTCGAACCGATGCCGCAGCTGCTCGCGATCGCGGAGTACATCACCAAGACGCTGGCGATCTGCATGGTGTGCGGCGGGCCCGCGCACCATACGCAGCGGCTCGTGGCCAGCGACGATCGCGTCCTGCTGGGCGCTGACGGCACCTACGAGGCGCGCTGCCGCGGCTGCTTCGTGCCCGGCGCGGCCGCGACTTCCCGCACG
>VFZH01000240.1 GCA_016871255.1 Acidimicrobiia bacterium
ACCGCTCGTTGGAAAACTACAGAACAGTTTTCCACAGCTACCACCGGCATCATCAACCAGGGGACATTTCTAACGAGTTAAGAACGGGGACATTTCTAACGAGTCTTGACACGTGGATGTCGTGCGGGTTGACGAAGCGGACGGTGTCGTGCAGGTTCGTGTACACCGCGATACACAACAGGAACGGCAGGATGGTGCGGAAGACGTCCAGTCCCCGCAGGAGTCCGGGACGGCCGGTGAGCCTCGGGCGGCTCCGCTCGATCAGCGGGATGCTCAGCGCCAGCAGCGTGGCGACGACGAGACGCAGGATGCCGCTGGCGATCTTCCCGGAGAAGCCACCGGACTGCTGGAGCGACCAGTTGGCGTAGATCGTGACGATGGTGGAGGGGATCCAGGCGGCGACGAACAACGCTTCTTCGGGGCGCAGGCGCCGGAAGGCCTGCCACGCGCGCCGGCCGGATCCAGGCGCCGGCCGGCCGCGGATGGATGTGGAGTCTGCTGGCGTATCCACGCACCGCTACTATAGAGGGCGGCGATGCAACATGACGAAACCCTGATCTGGCACGAGCCCGGCGGGCCGGGCCGCACGTGCGTGATGATCTCGTGCTGCGCGGGAGCGGAGCTGCAGATCAGGGCCGGTGACGAGATCGTCCTCCGGGAGCTCTATCCCGATCGCGCGTCGCTCTACGAGCGCGCAGCCGAACTGCGTACCCCTCGCGGCGACCCGCAGGAGCGCACCAGGGCGTGACCCGGTCCACCCGTCGCCGGGTGGCGAGCCGGCTCGCCGGGTCCGGCATCGTCCTGCTGGCCGTGGCCGCGGCACTGGCGCCGCTCGATGCGGAACTCGTGGAGCGCTGGTATTCGACGGCCTGGTTCCCCCTGGTCCAGCCTGCCCTGACGAGCCTGTCCAACCTCGTACCCGTTCCGTGGCTCGATGTCCTCATCGTGGGCGGAGTGGTCTGGCTCGTGCGCGAGTGGCGCGACGCGCTCAGGAACGGCGGCGAGCCCCGAGCGCGGCGTGTAGTCCAGGCGCTCGGACGAACCACGGTTGCTGCCGCCTCTGTGTACCTCGTGTTCCTGCTGTGCTGGGGGCTCAACTACCGTCGCGTCCCGCTCACCGGAAAGCTGGTGTTCGATGGACCTCCCCCCGAGCCCGCCGCCGTCGTTCAGCTTGGCGAGCAGGCGGTCGGACGGCTGAACGCCCTTCACGATGCGGCCTACGCCGCGGGATGGCCCGATCCCGCCTGGCCGGGCGCGGCGCTGCGAGCGGCGGCCGCTCAGGTCTGGCAGGACGTCGGGGCGCCGGGCGTCATCGTCCCCGCCCGGATGAAGCCGACGCTGCTCCGGTGGGTGTTCCGCTGGAACGGCGTGGACGGCATGACCAACCCATTCGGCCTCGAGGTGCTGCGGAATCCCGACCTGCTGCCGTTCGAGCGCCCGTTCGTCGCGGCACACGAGTGGGCCCACCTGGCCGGTTACGCGCACGAAGCCGAAGCCAGCTTCGTCGGGTGGCTGACCTGCGTGCGTGCTGATGCGCCCGCTCAGTACAGCGGGTGGCTCTTTCTCTACCACCACGTGGCGGGTGCGCTGGCTCCAGAGGAGCGGCAGGTGGTCGAGGCAGGACTGGACGAGGGCCCTCGAGCCGACCTTCGCGCGATCGCCGACCGGATCCGGCGCGGGAGCCTGCCACGGCTGCGGCGCGTGAGCTGGGCGGCGTACGACGGGTACCTGAAGGCCAACCGGGTGCCGGAAGGTGTTCGCAGCTACGGCGAGGTGCTCACGCTGATCATGCGCGCACGGCT
>VFZH01000241.1 GCA_016871255.1 Acidimicrobiia bacterium
GTCGGCTCCGGCGTCCGGTCTTCGTACATCGCGCGCGCCTCGGCCTTCGGCACGTTCCGGTCGCCGACGACGCGCACGGTCAGCACCCGCTCGCGGCCGAACGGCCGCGTGATCCGGATCTCGTCGCCCTCGCGCACGAGCCGATGCGGCGTCGCCCGCGCACCCTGCACCGTGACCTTGCCTCCTTCGCAGGCCCGCTTCGCCTCCGACCGCGTGCGGAAGAGACAGGCCACGTCGAGCCAGACGTCGAGACGCACACCCACGCGGCGAGTCTACCGCGCCCAGTCCCCTTGGGATTCGGGCCTTGGGATTTGGCTTGGGATTCGGGATTTGGATCTTGGGATTTTCAAGCTGCAGTACCATGCCCTCCCGTGCCGAGGAACCAGGAAGTCATCCGGCAATGGCAGCTGCTGCACGCGCTGGACGCCTCGCGTCACGGCGTGGCGATCGAAGCCATGGCCCGCGAGCTCGGCGTGACCACGCGGACCATCCGGCGTGACCTTGCAGCGCTGCAGGAGGCCGGCTTCCCGCTCTACGACGTCAAGGACGACGAGGGCCGCGTGCGGTGGCGGCTGGAGAGCCACGCGCTCGACGAGCTGCAGACCGGGTTCACGCTCGGCGAGCTCTGCGCCCTGTACCTGAGCCGGCACCTGCTCGAGTCGGTCGCCGGCACACCCTTTCAGCGCGACCTCGGCGTGGCGTTCGAGCGCCTCGAGCGCGCGATGTCCCCGCGCATGCGGCAGTTCCTGGATCGTCTGCCCACGGTGCTGGCGGCCAAGCCCGGACCTGGTGTCCGAGGGGCGACCGCCACCTCCGACGTGGTCTCGCGGCTGCTCGAGGCCACGCTCCACCGCCGCGCGGCCACGATGCGGTACCACTCGGTGTCGAGCGGCGCGGAGAAGGACTACCTCGTGCACCCGCAGCGGCTGGCCTTCGCCCAGGGCGGGCTGTACCTGCTCGCCTTCGTCCCCGCCTACGGCGCGGTCCGGACGTTCGCGGCCGACCGCATCCGCTCGGTCTCGCTCGAAAAGCAGACGTTCACGCCCGGACCCGACGCCGACTCGGATGCCTTTGCCAACTCCCTCGGGGTCAACACGGGACCGGCCGAGGAGCTGGAGATCCGGTTCGAGCCGCGCGTGGCGCCCTACGTCCGCGCCCGCGTGTGGCACCCGTCCCAGCAGGTGCGCGACGAACCCGACGGGGGGCTGCGGCTGTCGCTCACGGTGTGCCACGACTGGGCGCTGCGGAGCTGGATCCTGAGCTGGGGCCCGTTTGCCGAGGTCCTGTCGCCTGCGCACCTGGCGGCGGACGTGGCGGCGGATCTCGCGCAGGCCGGAGCCAGGTACCGAGCGCAACCCTGAGCCGCGAGATACACTGCCGTATGCTCCGAAACCGCCTGCCCTTCCTCGCGCTCCCGGCCCTCTTCCTGCTCTTCGTCGCCGGCCCGTCGCTCGTGGCCTACACGGCCGACTGGCTCTGGTACGGCGAGGTGGGCTACCGCCAGGTCTTCATCACGATGCTCACCTCGCAGGCGAGGCTGTTCCTGATCGTGATGCTTGCGTCGCTGGCGTGGCTCATCCCCAACCTGCTCGTGGCGCTGCGGTCCGTCGGCGACGTACGGCCGGTGTTCACGACCCGGGAAGGCGTCCGCCTGCCGCTGCCCGGGCGCCAGCAGCTCCGCACCATCGCCCTCAACGTCTCGGTGGTCCTCTCGCTGGGCGTGGGGTTCTTCGCTTCGTCCGAGTGGCTCTCGTGGCTGGCCTGGAGGA
>VFZH01000242.1 GCA_016871255.1 Acidimicrobiia bacterium
CGCCGCGCCGATGACCCTCACCCTCGAGCGGACACCGGACATCCTGGCCGACCTGGGCGCGCTGCCGTCGAGGGCGGCGGGGACGGGGCCGGTGCTGGTGGGCTTCGCCGCCGAGACGGGCGGCGCGGTCGCGAAGGCCGCCGCCAAGCGGGAGGCGAAGCGCGTGGACCTCATCGTGGCCAATGATGTGTCGCGGTCCGACGCCGGCTTCGACGTCGACACCAACGAGGTGACGCTCGTCGATGAGACCGGCGCCGAGCCGCTGCCGCTGCAGTCCAAGGCCGGCGTGGCGGCCGCCCTGCTGGACCGCATCGAGCGCCGGCTCGCCCACGCCCCGGGCGTCGAGGCTCGAGTCTGAGGTGACGCGGGACGATCTCGCGGCGCACCTGGAGTTCTTCGAAGCCCTGGGCGTGGGCGGTGTCAGCCGCGACCCCGCCTGGCGGAACCGGCCCGTGCCCGATCCGCCACCGGCGGCGGGCGGTATGACGGTGCTCTATCAGTCGGCCGGGGAGCCGCGACAGGCAGACGCATCCACGCCGCCGCAGCCTCGAGGCGCAGCGGCGCCGCTTCTCGCCGCCATCCGCGCCGACCTCGGCGACTGCACGCGGTGCAAGCTGCACGGTCTCGGGCGTCAGCAGATCGTGTTCGGCGTGGGGAATCCGACCGCCGACCTGATGTTCGTCGGTGAAGCGCCGGGCGCAGACGAGGACGTGCAGGGGATTCCGTTCGTGGGGAAGGCCGGCCAGCTCCTGACGAAGATCATCGAGGCGATAGGGCTGACCCGGTCGGACGTGTACATCGCCAACGTGATCAAGTGCCGGCCGCCCGGGAACCGGAACCCCGAGCCGGATGAAGTCGCAGAATGCGAGCCGTTCCTCTTCCGGCAGATCGACGCCATCCGGCCGAAGGTGATCGTGGCGCTCGGGAAGTTCGCCGCGCAGTCGCTGCTCCGCACGTCCGAGCCGATTACCCGCATCCGGGGCCGGGAGTTTCCGTTTCGCGACGCCGTGCTGCTCCCGACGTTCCACCCCGCGTACCTGCTGCGGAACCCATCCGCCAAGCGCGAGGTGTGGGAGGACATGAAGAGAGTACGCGCGCTGCTTTCACGCGCGCGGCCGTGAAATCCCGAATCCCAAAGCCCAAATCCCAAGCCAAATCCCAAAGTCCAAATCCCAAGCCAAATCCCAAAGCCCAGATCCCAAGCCAAATCCCAAATTCCAGATCCCAAGCCGAAATCCGCAATCGGCAATCCAATCGTCAATCGTCAATCTCGAATCAGCAATCCGTCGTGTCCCTCCGCCTCGTGTCCGTCGCTGTTCCGGTCCCGTTCCTGGACGTCCTGACGTACATCGTTCCCGACGAGCTGCCCATGCCACCCGTGGGTGCGCGGGTCGTCGTGCCGCTCGGGTCGCGGCAGGTGACCGGGTGCGTGATGTCCCACGAAGGGGCGCTCGACGAGGGCTCGGAGACGAGAGCGATCGCGCGCGTGCTGGATGACGAGCCGCTGCTGAGTGGCGCGATCGTCGAGCTGTGCCGCTGGGTCGCGGAGTACTACATGGCCGGCATCGGCAGCGCCGTGGCGGCCGCCCTTCCCCCGGGCGCGGGCCGGCGCGCATCGGGCTTCAGGACCCGGCCGGTGGTGGTTGCCACCGCCGCGGGGCTGGAACCGGGTGCGCGGCCCCCGACGGCGAAGCAGCGCGCGGCGCTGGAGGTGATCGCTGCC
>VFZH01000243.1 GCA_016871255.1 Acidimicrobiia bacterium
AGAGCGCCAGCGCCCCCACCACGATCGCGCCGAGCGCCGCGCTGCGCGAGCCGCTCATCACGAGCGCGGGCAGCATCAGGACGACGGCCGCGCCTGCCACCACGCGCCAGCGCGCGACCCGCGCCAGGCCGACCGCTGTCAGACCGGCCAGGACGTAGCTCGATCCGGCCGCGTTGTAGTCGGTCAGGTGCAGGCTGTACCGGGATCCGGAGATGAACCGGGACAGGTAGCGCCACGGATCGTCCGAGGCGTTCCATCCGCCGATCGCACCCGCGAGTGTGAGCACGCCCAGCACGGAGGCGGAGGCGACCAGCGTCACCGCGATCCAGCCGGGCAGCCGGCGCTCGACGCGCGACAGCGTGAGGGCCGCCACGAACAGGCCGACGCCCGTCAGCGCGTGCAGCAGGTTCCAGGTTTCCGGCTCGGGGCTGGAGAAGATGAGATGGTCCGGTGTGAGCGCGCGGAGCAGGTAGAGCGGAAGGACGCTGGCATCCACGCCGTGGGCCGAGACGAGCGCCAGCCGTACCCAGGACACGGAGAGACAGGCGGCGTACAGGGCCGTCCAGGCGCCGAGCCGGGTCGGTCCCGGCATGCCCAGCGGTCTCCGGGCGGCGAGGAGCCAGCCGCAGAGAAACGCCCACGCGATCGTTTCGGCAGCGCTTGCCGGGGCGTCAGCCAGCAGCAGGCCGGCCGGCACCAGCGCCGTGGTGGCGACCAGCGCCACGGCCGGCCGCCACAGGGCGAGCAGCAGGACGAGGATCGCCGACAGCGTGAGCACGGCCGGCAGTTCGGGCGCCAGCCACGCGAGCGCGAGCGGCCACGCCAGCACCGCCGCCAGCCCGAGACGCGCCGCCACTTCCAACACGGGCGGACGCGCCGGCCGCGTGTCGCCGTTCAGGGGTGCGATCGTCACGGCCGCCGGCCGACGACCGCGTAGTCGAGCCAGGTGAACAGGAGGTTGTTGATCCGATCGACGTTCGCGTTCAGCGTTTCCGCCACGTCGGCCAGCGCCGTCCCCGGCGCCGCGGAGACCGGCTGCAGTTTCTGGTTGTCCGGATACGGGTTGAGGTAGCGCACGTCCGAGGGATGAAAGCCCGCGCCCATGACCATGTACTGGAGGGTGTCCGGGTGCAGGGGACGGACGTGCGTGATGTCGCGGATGTAGGCGGCGAAGAAGGCGTACCAGCAGGCCGGGTTGATCGTCTCGAGGACCATCACCGCGCCGGGGCGGAGTTTGACGAACGCCGTGTCGAGCAGCGCCGACAGGTACGACGGCTCCAGGTGTTCGACCACCTGCGCAGCCATGAGGCCGCCGAGCGAACCGTCCGGCAGGGCCTGCAGGTACGTGAGGGCATCCCCTTCGGACGCCTCCAGCCCCTGCTCCAGGCAGATCTGCACCATCGCCCGGTTGACGTCCACGCCGCTGGCACGAACACCGTGCTCCCTGAGCAGCGCCAGGAACTCGCCACGGCCGCATCCGACGTCCAGCACGTCGCTCGAGCCTTCGAACAACGGCAGGTAGGCCGTCTGGCGATCGCGAATCGCCTCGGGCGAGCCGCGGAAGCGCTCCTCGAAGCTGACGTAGCGGTAGCTGCCGACCGAGCCGGCGAACGGTGTCGCGGCTCCGGGC